>CAZDHR010000375.1:0-7027 GCA_964505295.1 uncultured Planctomycetaceae bacterium | reverse complement strand
TTGCCTGAAAGGCCCTTCGGGTGCTTCGCACAAAAGGTGCCTGTCACCTTTTTTCCACAAGGATTCGACTCCTGGGGACGAACCCATCGCAGCGCGGCGATGGCGACCCGAAAGGAGGCTTCTCGTGGCACGTGCTCAGCGCGATCCGGCCGATCGAAAGCGGATGAAGGCCCGGGTCAAGGTCTGGCTGGAGATCGACGGCCGGTACGTCTTTGGCTTCGGCCTCAGCGAGATCTTGAAGGCCGTCGAGGCGGCCGGCTCCATCAAGGGGGCGGCCGAGTCGCTGGGCAAGAGCTACCGCTACGTGTGGGGCAGGATCAAGAAGGCGGAACGGGCCTTGGGCGAGCCGCTGGTCGAGACCCGCGTCGGCGGCAAACGGGTCGACCGAAGCTCCCTGACGGAGCTGGCCCGCCGGCTGGTGGGCGACTACGACGCCCTGCGTGGGCGGATGCTGGACGTCGTCGAGCAGGAGTTCTCCTCCCGGTTCGACGCGCCCAAGGCGGCCCGTCCCTGACGGCGGCCTTCCACGCCCGGCCGTCGGCGGCACGCGTGGCTGGACGGCCGTTTCTATTGACGCCTGCGCAGTCAATGCGCGACGGCGACCAACGGGAGCCCGGTTTTTCCCGCCTCCCGTTGGTCGGCCTTCATCATTTGCAGTGCAGACATCAATAAGTCCTACGCCTGTGGCGCAAGTTCTCCTGGCAAGCAACGGCTGTCGCGTGGGACACGCATTTTGCCTGTCATGCACCCAGGCTGGAAGCCCGTGCTACACTCGCGGCCCGCAAAACTTGCCGCACACCGCTACGCCCCCTTGGTTGACATGACGCACGAAGCCAGAGTAGAATCCAAAGCCAAATGGTACGGGCGTGCTATTTATTCCCGTTCGGTGGGTTGGGGCGCCAGGAACGGCGTAGTCCGTCAGGCGGGCAAAAGGCGCGCAATTCTGGAGGAAGCGGAGACTGCCGTGAGACGACCGATCGCTTCCGCTCTGACACTTGCCGTTCTTGCCGCCGTGCTTTGGGGCGTTTGGAGCGGCGTCTGCTTGGCGGCTGAGGACACGTTGATCCTGGCCACCACGACCAGCACGGAAAACTCCGGGCTGCTGGCCTATCTCCATCCCGACTTCGAGCGGAAGACGGGCATCCGGGTCAAGGTCGTGGCCAAGGGCACGGGGGCCAGCCTGCAACTGGCGCGCGACGGCAATGCCGACCTGATCCTCGTCCACGCGCGCGAGCAGGAAGACCAATTCATCGCCGACGGCTACGGCGTGATGCGCCGGGACGTGATGGTGAACGATTTCATCGTCATCGGCCCCGAGACCGACCCGGCGGGCATCCGGGGCGTGAAGGACCCGGCCGAGGCGCTTTGCCGCGTCGCTCGGCGCCAGAGCGAGTTCATCTCGCGAGGCGACGGGTCGGGCACCCACATCCGAGAACAGCAGCTCTGGCGTCGCGCGGGCTTGCCGCTGGAAAGCGAGGCGGTCACCCTGTTCTCCCAAGGGAAGAAGAAACGGTTCGAGTCCGTTCGCCCTGCCGGCGACTGGTATCTCTCCGTCGGGCAGGGCATGGGGAAGACGATCCTGATCGCCACGGAGAAGCAGGCGTACACCCTGGCCGACCGCGGCACGTACTACTCCTTCGCACTGGCCCAACCGGCCAAGACCGACCTGGCCGTCCTTTGCCAGGGCCACGAGAGCCTGTACAATCCCTACGGCGTCATTGCGGTCGATTCCCAACGATATCCGCACGTGAACTTCGTCGGCGCCAAGCGGTACATCGAGTGGATCACCTCCCCCGAAGTCCAGCGGATGATCGGCCAGTACAAGGTGCAGGGCAAGGTCCTGTTTCACCCCAATGCCGCGCCCGCTGACGAGTGATCGCCGTCCCGAATGAACGACAGCGGAATCCTTGACGCCTTGCGGACCGCCTGGCACCTGGTCGTCACGCTCGATCCGAACGTGGTCGAGTACGCCGGCCGGTCCCTGCTGATCGCGGCCATCTCGACGTCGATCGCCGGCGCGATCGGCATCCCGCTCGCCGTCGCGATCGCCGAGAAGGACTTCCGCGGCAAGCGCCTCGTGGTGACGATCCTCAACACGCTCTTGGCGCTCCCGACGGTCGTCGTCGGCCTGGTCGTCTACATGCTGATCTGTCACAAAGGGCCGCTGGGCCGCCTCGACCTGCTGCTCACCGTGCCCGGGATTATCATCGGCGAGGTCCTTCTGATCCTGCCGATCGTCGTCGCGCTCTGCGTGGCCGCCGTGTCGCGGACCGATCGCGACGTGCGCAAGACGGCGATGGCCTTGGGGGCAAGTCCTCGCCGGGCCCAATGGACCGTCGTTCGCGAGTCGCGGTTCGGGGTGCTGGCGGCCGTGATCGCCGCCTTCGGGCGCGTGGTCAGCGAGGTGGGCGTGGCCACGATCCTCGGCGGCAACATCGATCGCTTCACGCGGACGATGACCACCGCGATCGTGGTCAGCGTCGATAAGGCCGAGTTCCCCCTGGCCCTCGCGCTGGGCATCGTGCTGTTGAGCATCTCGCTTTCGATCAACGTTCTCTTTCAGTATTTCCAGGGAGGAGGGCGGGAGTGACTCTGCGCTACCGGCTCGAGCACGTGGTTCGGCGGTACCGTCCTCTGCGCTCCGCGCGGGACGTCGAGGCCCTGCGCGCGCCGAGCCTCGAAGTCGCTGCTGGCGAGATCCTCGCCGTGGTCGGCCCTAACGGCAGCGGCAAGTCGACGCTGTTGGAGACGATGGCCTTTCTCGGGCGGCCCGACGAAGGACGCATCCTGCTGGACGACCGCGACGTTTGGGCCGAAGGCGAGTCGCTCGGCGCCCGGCGACGCTGCCCCATGCTGCTCCAGCGGACCGTGCTGTTCAAGACCTCGGTGCTGGGGAACGTGATGTACGGGCTGCGGGCGCGGCGCATGAGCCGGGCCGAGGCGCGGCGCAAGGCGGAGCAGGTCTTGCGGCAGGTTCGCCTCGATGGGCTCGCCCGGCGCACGCATCGCGAGCTTTCCGGCGGGGAGCGGCAGCGCGTCGCCTTGGCGCGGCTCCTGGCGCTGGAGCCCGACGTCCTCCTCCTCGACGAACCAACCGCCCACGTCGATCACGCCAACGCCCGGCTCATCGAGGCGATCATCCGCGATTTGCACGCGACCACCGGGATGACCGTGATCCTGGCCAGCCACGACCAGCGCCAGGCCCGGGCGCTCGCCGACCGCGTGGTGACGCTCCTGGACGGGCAACTCCTGTCGGGTACGGTCGACAACCTGCTCGCCGGCACGCTTCGAGCGGAAAACGGCGGTTTTACGTTTCACGGAGAGAACGACCTGCGCTTGCACCTGCCCGCCGAGGCGATCGTCGGGGAAGACCGGGAGCAATCGCCGGGGGCCCACGGGGCACCTGTTCAGATCGCCCTCGACGCCGAGCGGCTGGTCGTCGTGCCCCGGGAAGCGGGAAGCGATTGCCCTCTTGGCGGGAAGATCGCGTCGATCGATCACGACGAGGACCGATACCGCGTGGTGGTCCGCCTGGACGCGGGCCTGACGGTCTGGGCAAGCGTTTCCCCGACCGACTACGAGCGCCTCGGCCTCAATCTCGACCGGAACGTCTGCCTCCGGCTCGCCGATCGGGCGGTGCGCGTGATCCCGGTCCGATCGTAAGGAGGGGCCGAAAGACAACTTGGTGCGTGCGTAAGAATAACCTGACCAATAGAGGCGTAGGGTGCGTGAAACGCACCATGATATCCGCGCCAGTAAACTTCTTCGTCAAGGAATTCAACGATCCCGGCGTGTGGTGGTACGAAGTCCACAACGGGCGACGGACGGGCCTCGTTCGAGCCGGTTCGAGCGTCGGGCAACGCCTACGTCGACACGCCGGCCGATCTGCTTGACGGGGAGACTCGCCCATCCGGCCGCCCGGGCGTCTGTGCGCTCGACGTCGCGATCGGCGAGCCCGGCGAATACGTGGCGTGGGCCCGCGTCCGTACGTTGGCGAAAGACCGGGGCAAGGCCGATTCGTTCTTCGTGCGCATGGATGCCAGCTCCGAGGTGACGCTTGCCACCGACGTATTCCGGCCGGACGACTACCACGGCCCGGCCGCGTTCCCGCGATTCAGGGCCACGACGCACGACGTGAACCCGCGGTTCATCGCGGTCCTGTTGCCACTTTCGGCGAAAGCGGAAGAGCCCGGAGTCACTTTTGAGCCGGCCGAAGGGAAGCGAATCGTCCGGATCGAGTGGCCGGCACACACGGACGCGCTCGTGTGGTCGGAGAACGACGGCTCTGCGATGCTGGTGGACTCGCCCTGAGGGGGCGTAAAGTCGTGAATGGTCGGTTGAGATCCGCCACCCGCTGGCCCCGCCGCCGATTTCGTGGAATCGCGTTCGGCGGCCGAATTTGACCGGCGATCGCCCATGGGTGATAATTGATCTTCGTTCCAATCCCCTCCGTCCAACGCCCATCGCGAGACGCACATCATGAGAATCTTTCCTCGGCACCTGGGAATACTGGCTTCGGGTCTGCTGGTCCTGGCAAGCGTCATCCTCCGTCCGCCCGCCCTCTGCCGGGCTGCCGACCGGCCGAACTTCGTCTGGCTGATTTCCGAGGACAATTCGACGCACTTCATGAGGCTCTTTGACGAGACGGGCCCGGCGACGCCGAACATCGAGAAGCTGGCCGCACACGGACTCGTCTTCGATCGGGCCTTTTCGAATGCGCCGGTCTGTTCCGCCGCCCGAAGCACGCTGGTCACGAGCTGCTACGCCCCGCGGATCGGGACCCAATACCACCGCCGCGAGAAGCTGGTTCCCATGCCCGACGGCGTGCGCATGTTTCCGGCCTATCTCCGCGACGCCGGCTACTACACGACGAACAACCGCAAGGAGGACTACAACGCCATCAAGGGCGACGACGTGTGGGACGAGTCGTCGCGCAGGGCCACTTGGCGCAATCGGAAGCCGGGGCAGCCGTTCTTCCACCAGCAGAGCAGCTACAACGTGACGCACGAAAGCTCGCTCCACTTCCCCGCCTCGGCCATGGAGACGCCCACGGAGACCGACCCCGCTTCGGTCTTTCTCGCCCCCTGCCACCCCGACACGCCCACCTTCCGCTACACGTACGCCCGCTATCACGACCGCATTCGGCAGATGGATGCCCAGATCGGCGAGATGGTCGACCAGCTCGCCGACGCCGGGCTGCTCGAAGACACGTTCATCTTCTACTTCGGCGATCACGGCGGCGTCTTGCCGGGCAGCAAAGGTTACCTCTGCGAACGGGGCCTGCACGTGCCGCTGGTGGTCCGCGTGCCTGAGAAGTGGAAGCACCTGGTCGACGCCGAGCTGGGAACGCGCGTCCGGGGCTTCGTCAACTTCATCGACTTCGGCCCGACCCTGCTCAACCTGGCCGGGCTGGAGCCGCCCTCGGGGTTCGACGGTCGCCCTTTCCTGGGCAAGGGCGTGCCCATGGCTGAAGTCAACGCGCGGGATGAGACCTTCGGCCATGCCGACCGCTTCGACGAGAAGTACGACCTGGTTCGCACGCTCCGCAAGGGCGATCTGAAGTACGTGCGGAGCTATCAGCCGTTCAATTTCGACGGGCTCTACAACAAGTACCGCTACAAGATGCTGGCCTACACCGAGTGGCGCGATCTGTACCGGGCGGGCAAGCTCAACGAGGTCCAGAGCCAGTTCTTCGAGCCACGTCCGGCCGAGGCCCTCTACGACCTCCGGAGCGATCCCTACGAAACGAAGAGCCTGGCCGGCGATCCCGACTACGCCGAGGCGCTGGCCGACATGCGCAGGCGTCTGGCCGAGCGCGTCAAGGGCCTGCCCGACTTGAGCTTCTTCCCGGAAAGCTATCTGGTCGACCACGGCTTCGACAACCCGGTGGCTTTCGGCCAGACGCACCGAAAGGAGATCGCACGGCTGGTCGACGTGGCCGACCTCAGCCTCGTTCCGTTTGCCGAAGCCAGGGGCCGCATGGCGAAGGCCCTCGCGTCGAACGACCGCTGGCAGCGCTACTGGGGCCTGATCGTTTGCAGCAGCCACGGCAAGGCCGCCGGGGAGTTCGCGGAGACGGCCAAGCAGCTTGCCGAGAACGATCCCGAGCCGCTCGTTCGGGTGCGTGCGGCCGAGTTCCTCGGTCTGGTGGGCGCGGCCGATCCGCGCGCGACGATCGCCGACTCCCTGCTGAAGTCGAAGTCCACGGTCGAGGCCAACCTGATCCTCAATACGGCCGTGCTTCTCCAGGATGGCAAGCCGGGCTACCGTTTCGATCTAGCGCGCGGCAAGATCATCGGCGATCGGCCCAAGGAGAAGGCTCGCTACGTCTCCGACCGGCTCGACTATCTGGCCGGACAGCAATAACGTCCTCGTTGCGGCCGAGTCTCCATGCGGCCGGACGCGGCTGGTCACTCGGGCAGGTGGCCGAGCTGGTCGGGTGCGATCCGCGCCTTTTTCACGCCCGGTCCGCTCCAGGCCAGGGCAAGTCCGTCATGATACCCGTACTCGATGAATCGCAGTCGGATCGGGTGCCATCCCCGCCGCAGGGCGACCATCCCTGTAACGGCGTTCGACGAGTTGGCGCGGCGCGAATCAATGACGACGTCGCCGGCCACGCGCAACTCGCTGCCCGATTCGGCGTGCATTGCGAAGGTGTACACGCCGTCGGCCGGCGCGCGGAGGAGTCGGAAGGCATCCGCCTCCGACATGCCGTCGGGCTTCCTCCCGTCGCCCGCGTTGACCACGGGAATGCCCGCCTCCTTGGCCCAACGGATGGCCCGGGTAATGCCGTCGACGCACTGGGCATCCGGGATCATCGCTCCGTGGGGCCCCAGAGCGCGGAGGCGCCCCGGAAACCAAGGACCCGGACGAGCCGCCGGAACTCGCGAGGATCATCGTTGCAGGGGTCGACGTGCGGGCAGAAGGGCGCGGTGGCTTGCGGCTCGACGTATTCATACCCGGCGCAGCGTGTTAGGGGCGGCCGAAGAATAACTTTCCGGTTTCACTCTCTGGTTCGGGCGGGTTG
>CAZDHR010000374.1:0-7038 GCA_964505295.1 uncultured Planctomycetaceae bacterium | reverse complement strand
GTGTTTGGCAAAAAACTGGCCGACTGGCCGTCGATACATGTTCCTAGATTGATGGCAGAGCCCGCATTCTGCCTATGTCGTCTACCTAGCCCCCTAGGCTTTTTCTACCCAGTTTCCCTCTAGAGGAGAGCGTCTCCCATGAACCGTCGTATCCTTCTCCCGGTGTTCGTGGCGGCGGCTGTCGTGGCCATGGCTGCCTCCGGCGCCCAGGCCGGTCTGTTCGGCAACCTTGGTTGTTGCGCGCCCGCCTGTTGCGAGCCTGCCTGTTGCGAGCCCGCCTGCTGTGAGCCCGCGTGCTGTGAGCCCGCGTGCGGTCCGTGTTGCAACCCGTGCGCTGGTTTGTTCCAGCGGCTGCGTGCCCGACTGGCGTGCTGCTGCAAGCCCGCCTGCTGCGAGCCGGCCTGCTGTGAGCCGGCCTGCTGTGAGCCCACCTGCTGCGAGCCGGCTACTTGCGAGCCCGCGTGCTGTGAGCCCACCTGCGGCTCGTGCTGCAACCCGTGCGCTGGCCTGCTCCAGCGGCTGCGTGCCCGAATGGCGTGCTGTTGCGCCCCCGCGTGCTGCGCCCCCGCCTGCTGTGAGCCCGCCTGCTGTGAGCCCGCCTGCTGTGAGCCCGCTTGCTGCGAGCCGGCTTGCTGTGAGCCCGCCTGCGGCCCGTGCTGCAACCCGTGCGGTGGCCTTTTCCAGCGGCTGCGTGCCCGAATGTGCTGCCCGCCCGCCTGCTGCGAGCCCGCTTGCTGTGAGCCGGCCTGCTGCGAGCCCGCGGGCTGCTGATCCCCTAGGTGGGACAGCGGCGGTTCGGTAGCCGCCACAAGAACGTTGAGCCAACTCCTTTACCAAGCACCAAGCGGCCCCCCTGTCTGGGCAGGTGGGCCGCTTGATCGTTTCTTGGAGGAGGTCTCGCGTCGGGCCGTTCCGGCGTGCGATTTCGAGGCGTCGAGCCGCAAAGTGGGCTACTCGGGGAAGAGCTTCGTAGAGAGGTACCGCTCGCCGAGGTCGGGCAGTATGGCCACGATCAGCTTGTCTCGGTTCTCTTCGCGCCGGGCGAGTCGGAGCGCGGCCCAGGCCGCCGCGCCGCAACTGATCCCGCACATGAAGCCCTCCAGCTTGGCCAGCCGTCGCGTGGTCTCCATGGCATCTTCGTCCTGCACCAGGACGACGTCGTCGATGACGTCGACGTTGAGCACGTCGGGGATAAAGCCGGCGCCGATGCCTTGGATCGTGTGCTTGCCCGGTTTCGGCTCCTCGCCGGCCCGTCGCTGACTGATGACGGGGCTGGCCGCCGGCTCGACGGCCACCACCTGGACTTCCGGTTTGCGGGCCTTGAGCACTTCCCCGACCCCGGTGATCGTCCCGCCGGTGCCCACGCCGGCGACAAACACGTCCACGGCCCCGTCCGTGTCGCGCCAAATCTCCTCGGCGGTGGTCGTGCGGTGGATTTCGGGGTTTGCCGGGTTCTTGAACTGCTGCGGCATGTAGTAGTTGGGATTCTGGGCCACCAGCTCTTCGGCCTTTCGCACAGCGCCGGGCATCCCCTCAGCGGCGGGCGTCAGGACAACCTCGGCTCCCAGAGCCTTGAGCAACCGGCGGCGTTCCAGGCTCATGCTCTCCGGCATCGTGACCATCAATCGGTAGCCCCGTGCCGCACACACGTAGGCCAGCCCGATCCCCGTGTTGCCGCTGGTCGGCTCGATGATCACCGTATCCCGCTGGATCACCCCGTCCCGCTCCGCGGCGTCGATCATCGCCCTGCCGATCCGATCCTTGACGCTCCAGAGCGGGTTGAAGTTCTCCAGCTTTCCCAGCACCGTCGCGACGCAGCCGTCGGCAATCCGCCGCAGCCGGACCAGCGGCGTGTTACCGATGCACTGGGTGATGTCGTCGAAAACTCGGCCAGAGGAACCGGTTGCCATCACGGTCCTTTCCTCAAGAGACGGTTTGACCTGTGGTGGCCGGGAGAGTATTCCATTGCCTACCCCGACACTCGACTTTCGCGGTACATGAACCCCCTTCCCCGGGCGGAATTCTAAGCGTGTTGCCAAGGCTGGTCAACTCGGCGCGCGGCGCGCCAGCGCGGTTCGACGTGGCGTCGCGCCTGCGAAACGCGCGCGATGACCTCGACGGATCGGGCGAGAGGTCGCTGGGAAGTCGGGAAGGGACACTACGCTCGCCGCCACGCGGGGTGCTGTGACGACGCGGGTCGCCCCAGAGCGAACGGGTGAGGGGGTGACGGGGTGACGGGGTGACGGGGTGAGGGGGTGACGGGGTGACGGGGTGAGGGGGTGACGGGGTGAAAGCTCGTTATCCCCTTGTCACCCAGTCACCCAGTCACCCAGTCCCCTTGTCACCCAGTCCCCTTGTCACCCAGTCACCTTGTCACGCTGTCCCCCCCTTTTCCGTCGGCCTCCAGAACCGCCTTGGCGTGTCGGGCGAGGTGTCCGCGGAGGTCTTTGGTGTAGTTCGTCAACGTCTGCTTGCCCACGTCGCCGTAGTCGCCGCAACGGTAGAGGGCCCGGGCCAGAAGCAGCTCGCGAAGCGAATCGCGACGGGTCTTGACGCCGGTGGTGCTCGACTCTTCCTGGTCGCGGCGGCGGGCTTCTTCGACCGAGTCGTGGACGTAGCCGGTCATGCCCGGTTGCGTGAGAAGCTCGGCCAACGGGGAAGCGGCGCTGGGGTCGCCGATCAGCTCCAGGGCCAACCCCACCGCCCGGTGATGGGAGAAATCGCTCTCGGCCGTCAGGAGCTTCGCCTTGTCGACGATCGCCGGGATCGCTTTCGGGTCCCGGGTCCGACCCAGCGCGACGACGAGCTGATCCAGACGGCTCAGGGCCGTGCCGAACTGGCCCATCGCGCGGTAGTTCCATCCTTCGTCCCAATCCTGGGTCCTCTCGACTTCGGCCGCCAGCGTCGGCAGTCCCGTCGCGTCGCCCAAGACGGCCAGGTAATGCGCGTAGACGAGCTTCGCCTCCGCGCCGTCAGCCCCTTGATAGGCCTTGCGCAAAAGGGGCAGGGCCTGATCCGGATGAGCCAACAGGGCCGCCGCGGCTTGGGCCCGCTCGCGGATCTTCTCTTCGGTCGCTTCCGGGTCCCGGTCTTTCACGATCGTTACGGCGGCCGCCAGGCGCTCGGGCGCGAGCGGCAGGGAGTCCTCGTCGGTAAGCACGCTCTCGGGCAGGTTCTCGATCTCGATCAGGTGCTTTTGCAGGGCGCGGATATCAATCTCGCGCAAAGGGACGCCAGCCTTGGCCGCCATCGCCGCGGCCACCCCGGCCGCGTAGCCCTGGTTCTGGACGTCGGGCTGCATGCGGGTCATGGGCACGGCGTCGCGATGCGCGCTCATGCCCAGCCCGCCGACCAGAATGCCCTCGAGCCCCTTGGGCAACAGGCAGCGATAGGGTACATTGATGCGAAAACCCCGATGGCCCGGGTGCTCGAGTTCCAGATAAGGATCGATGGTGTACCCGTGCGAGTCGAAATTGCTGTAGGCGACCTCGATCGTGTCCGGGTAGGTGCGCTCGAGCACCTGGTCGAGCAGCGTGATGGTGTACTCGCCCAGGATCCGCCGGCGCTCCCGCGTGTCGATGAGCGTGCTCTGATCGAAGGCATCTTTGTACTTGTCCTTGGCGTAGACGAACACGTGCCACGTGTCGACCATGTCGGTTTCGTCGACGATGGTGAAGTCGGTGTTGGTGTAGGTGGTGCCCAGCTTGCGTCCCGGGAGCCCGGTGCCCTGCATGCCGAACTCCGTCTCGTCGGTGTATTGCGTTTCGGCGCCGGCGGCCACGGCGACGTCGGAGTTGCCGGTCGTGTCGATGACTACGTCGGCCAGCACCACGCCGCGCCCCTGGGGGGTGACGACGACCGCCCCCTTGACCCGTCCGTCTTCCACAAACGCCCCGCAACCGATGGTGCCGAACCAGACGTCGGCCCCCGCCTCCAGCAGTTCGCTCCGCCACCATTCCATCTTCTGCTCGATGACCCAGGAGGCGCCGCCGGGCACGGTCGCGGTGAATCCAATACGATTACCCCAGTAGTACTTCGAGATGGCCCCGATCGTGCCCACGCCGCCCAGGCCGTGCAGATATTCGACGACCAACGTCTTCGCCCCCTGCCGGGCCGCCCCGATTCCCGCCGGCGCCCCCCCGGTGCCGCCGCCGACGACGACCACGTCGTACTGGCCGAACACAGGCAGAGATCGGGCATCCTGCGGAATCGTCGGCAGCTCTTGAATCGGGCGCACGCCGACGAGCAGCTCCCCCACGTCGCCCGCAGCCACCGGTTCGGCCGCCGGCTGGCCCGGCACCCGTAGGCCGGCCAGCCCGGGCCGCTTCGCCGCGTCGGCTGCGGCGGCTTGCCCGAGGCGCGCTCCGAGGTCGACCAGGGCCAACGGGCGCAGCAGCTTCTCCGCCTGCTCGCGCGAGACGTCGGCGCAGCCCCCGAGAACGTAGAGACTCGACACGCCCGCCGGCCGAAATGCCCCCAGGGGCAACCGATCGGCGCCCGGCCACGGCCCGGCCGACTCCTCCTGCCCACGCATCGAATCGGGGGGCACCTGGAACAGGACGTCGGACGTGAACTGCTGTTCCGGGTGATAGGTCATGGTGCGGGCCTGCTGATCGGCCGCCGCCCAGGAGGCCGGGCTGTCGCCAGCCATGGGGAGCCGGAGCGTGTACTCAATCACCGGGAACTCACCGCTGGACGTCTTCGCCTGGTTTGGGAACGCACCACGAAACGGCGGGTCGATCACCCGGGCGGTCACGTTCTCACCCGTTTGCACCTCGCCGCCGATCACCACCCGCTTAAACGTATGCATTCCGGCCGGGTAGGGGCGGAACTCGGCGCCGGCCAATCGGGCGACGGTCGCCCGATCCGTGGCGTCGACGATCGTCTTGGCCACGACCGCCTGGCGCCCGGCCCGGTTGGCCATCACGATGCCGCACGGATTGCCGCCCGCGTCGCGCAGGACGTCGGTGACGAAGCAACTGTAGAGAAACGGGACGCCCGCCTCGAGAAGCAGGTTGTCCAGCGTTCGCTTGACGTGCATGGGCCGGGGCATGGGGCGTTTCGCGCCCGGTGCCGGCGTGGCGGGGCCCGGCTTGACGATCTCGATCTCGCCCAGAAGGATGCGATCCACGTCGTCGGCCTTCTTGACGTCGAGCTTCACGTACCGGGCTTTCCCCCCCACCGGCACGGACAGCACGGCCACGTCCTCGGTCGACTTGTTCTCAACCGCCCCGACCTCTTTCCACGCCTGTGCGTCGTCGCTCGTGAAGATCGCGACTCCCTGGACCTTGAAGTTCTGCGCCCGCTCGCTCGACGTGCCGCGATAGAAGACCATCAACCGGACTTCGTCGATCTCCTTCGCCTCGTGCAAGTCGCTGACGATCGACACGTCGCCGTTGTACTGCACGCTCTGGCTCGACGCGCTGATCCACTCGCCGTCGGCGAGTTTGCTCGGGGGCGTGCTGTCCTTGTGCACGGGTGCGCTTGGGGTGTCCGCCTCGTACGCGAAATCGAGCCGGTTCGGATCGGGGCCGAAGTGCGTCCGAGCGTCGTCGGTGAAGAGCCGCTCGGCCAACGGGCCGGTCGGCTCCTCGCCCTCTTCGAGCCACAGCCGCAAGGTGGCGGTCATGTCGTCGCCCAGATACGGGTGCGGTGCCGCCAGGAACACTTCCGCGCCCGCTTCCGCCGCGGAGAGCGCCGCCGCGACGGCGCCCGTGCCGCCGCCCACCACGACCACGTCGACCTCGTACGCGACCGGGATCTCCCGAGCCGACTCGTTGACCGACGGCCCGTCGGCCGCGAGCGTCGACACGCCCGCAACGACCAGCAACATCGCCGACACGCAACAGACCGTTTTCTTCGCAGGTGTTCTCATCGCATCAGTCTCCAGCGGCGGGGTTCACGAGTTCTGCGTTCTTCTCTCTTCACACATCCATTCACCGATCGGGCGAGATTTCGGCCGCGCAAGCGCTGCCATCCTCGCGAAAGACGCAACGCGCCAAGACGGGGCGAGCGAGTCGCTTCACACGGCATGGCCCCGCGGCGGCGTGGACTCATTATAGCCTGCCCGATCGCGCCGTGCAGGTGGACCTTGCCCCTCGGACGCGGGGGAGAAGATCTCGGCGATCCGGGTCGCTGTGACGATCGCCCGGCCGCCGTCGGACCTTGCGAATGGTGGCCTAGCGAGAAGGCCCTACTCGGTGGAGCCGGACGGACCGGCCGCCGGGGCCACGACCGGGCGCTGCTCGAGAAGCCCTTCCAGCAACGCGAACAGGAGGTCGTAGCGCGTCCGCAGGTCCGGATCCAGATCCTGCCGGAGAATGAGCGACAGGTTCTCGTCCGGCGTGAGCATCCAGTGGCCGCCCATGGCCGTGTCGTTGAGGACGTGTCCGAACCCGACGGCCATCACGGAGCCTTGCTGGTACCGGGCTCGGGCGGCGACGGGCATGTCGTCCACCCACATGAACGGCTCCCCGCCAAGGATCTCGCAGGTCGCTTCCACCGGAAGAGCCGGCCAGGCCTCGGAGAGTCGCAGTTGGCCCGACCGCGAGCTGGCATGGCTTACGCTGAGCCCGAACGGCCACAAGAGGCTGTTCGAGGTCGAGCCGAAGCTCTCGGGTGAATCGATCACCAACAGCTTTCCGCCCCGGGCGACGTACTCGACGAGCCCTTGGCGGAACTCGCCGGGCACCGATCGCGTCGGACAAATCACCACGAGCATCTCGCCGGAAAAAGCCCCCTCGCCCGATCGCTGAATCGTGTAGCACCCGAGCCGGGAGATCCATTGCTCCAACAGCCCAAAACCCTGGCCCTCGCCTTCGTTTTCCGAGCCGAGCGACAAGGGGGCCTCCGAGACCGTCCGGTCGATGACCACGCGGGTCATGGGACGCTCCGGCACAAGCTCCGGCATGGCCAGGCGATTCACGCCGACGACCGCCATCGACCCGACCGTCACGCCCAGCACGCCCGCGGCCGAGAGCACGAGCCACGAGGACTGAAAAGGGGACGCAGCTCTTTTGCCGGAACGGCCCGGAGGGT
>CAZDHR010000373.1:0-7061 GCA_964505295.1 uncultured Planctomycetaceae bacterium | reverse complement strand
CTGGAGCTTGGGAACCAGGGGAGTTCGCTCTGACGGGTTGGACGAATGTTTACCCCAAGCGACGCGGCCGCAGGTTTTGTTCGTGGGGTCTGTCGTGGCGTTTAACGCGCCGGCGCTAGGGAGGCCAAGACGCCCCGCCCCACCCCGTTTTGCCGCTAAAGAGATAAAGTGGCGCCGGATCGTCATTCAACGTTCCGGGCAACCCTCGCCCATTTCATCGTAAATCGTGTCTGGGTAATGCGTTAGGGTGCGTCGCGCCTGCCAGGTCGCCCCCGTTATCGGGGCACCGCGCGCCTAGGAACACCCCTTGACAATGAAGGGTACAGAGGTACGGTACCCCTGCCCGGGTCCGTCTTGCCTTGGGTGTGGTTCCTATCCTTGCAGGGGAGAAAAGCGATGAGAGCGCGAACCGCACACGACTTCAGGCTTTCTCACGCCTGTTCATCCACTACTTACGACTCTCCCCGGGCTCTTCACCACTCACCGCCTGCCGATTCACCCAGTCGATCAACTGCCGCAGGCGGCCGAGGGCTTGGCGGTTGAAGTGGAACTGGAGGCGGGGGAGGTGGGCCAGGTCGGGCTCGTCCTTTTCCTCGGGCAGGGGGCCGCCCTGGGTGAAACGGCCGCCGGCGAGAATGTCGGCGAACTCGGCGTTAATCCGGTCGAGGAGTCCTGGAGTGAGCGGATGGTTGAGCCGCAGGACGAGCGTGCCGCGGACGTACCGCATGCTCTGATAGACGCGGAAGAACTGGAGGATTTCGCGCACTGCCTCGTCGACGTCGTCGGTCCGCTTGTAGAGCGAGAGATCGGCGCGATCGAGCATCCCGCGGGCGAGCAGGTTCTTCTGGACGAATCGCTCGAACTCGCACCAGTAGTCGCCCCCCGGCTCGTCGAGCAGGACGACGGGCACCATGTCGCGCTTGCCGGTTTGCAGGAGCGTGAGCACTTCCAGGCCCTCGTCGAGCGTGCCGAACCCGCCCGGCAGCAGGCACATGGCATGGCTTTCCTTGACGAACATCAGCTTCCGCGTGAAGAAGTACTTCATGTAGACGAGCTTGTCGTCGCCGGCGATCACGGAGTTGGCCGTGTGTTCGAAGGGGAGCATGATATTCAGGCCCATCGAGTGCTCCCGGCCGGCGCCGACGTGGCCCGCCTCCATGATCCCGCTCGACGCCCCGGTCACCACCAGCCACCCGTGCTCGGCCATCGCCCGGCCGAACTCCACGGCTTGCCCGTAGGCCGGCTCGTGGGGCGGGGTCCGGGCCGAGCCGAACACGGTCACCTTGCGGCAGGAGCGGTAGGGGGCGAACACCTTGAAGGCGTATCGCAGCTCCTGGAGCACGCGACTGAGGATCTTCAGGTCACCGCGGCTGGTGTGGTCGCTGGCCAGCTTGTCGGCCGACTGCTTGATCTTGGCGATCAGGTCGGCCGTGTGCCCCGGGGCGTCCGCGCTCGCACTCCCGCCGGGACGATCCGCCATGACGCTCGTCTCCTTGCTCCGAGCGCTGTTTCCCCCGGACCGGACAATCGGAGCCGAAGATGGCACGGGCTGGCGAGCGAACGATTTGTGGGGATCACCACTCACGAGTGACCTCGTCGGGCCGAGAGAGGAGAAGGTTGATGAGACACTACCTATTATACCCAGCCTCCGGAGGGTCGTTTCCATTTGCCCTGAGACCGCGGGTAGCATGGGCAAGCGAGCCCCCCGCGGGAGGGGGGGCGGTGCCCGCAGCGGTCTTCACCAAGGCGGTACTGCCGCCGCCACGCCCCGCTCTGCTGATCGGGGGTGCGGCGCGAGCAACGGGCGGCGGACGCCGATTGAGCGCAAAGAAACAGCCCGACGAATATCGCCGGGCTCTCTCGAAGTCGCTTGTGGCCGCCAGCGACCCTGTCAGGCCGACGGACGGCGATAATGCTGGTAAGCGAGGATGACTTCGTAGAGATCCATCGAGATGGTGATCTCGTCGTCCTCGAAGTCGCGGAGCCAAGTCCGCTGCGATTGGACGGCGTCGGCCAGGAGGGGGAGGATCTCTCCCAAGGGCACCGCAATCGTTTCGCGGGCGGGGGTTTCCGTGCTCACCGGAGCCGTGTCGTCCGGAGGGCCGTAATAGACGCGAAGTGGGTTTGTCCTCATGAACACGTCCTTCCTTGGCTCTGCCAACGTTCCCC
The DNA here is from genome assembly GCA_964505295.1 of uncultured Planctomycetaceae bacterium. Classification (GTDB taxonomy): domain Bacteria; phylum Planctomycetota; class Planctomycetia; order Pirellulales; family Thermoguttaceae; genus DATKZH01. Next base: position 4,892 of record CAZDHR010000373.1, on the reverse strand, counting down.
CCCACCTCGAGAATTGCCATCGCTGTCGGATCGCAGCAGGCAAGGTCGGTCAAACCGAAAGGGGGCCGCCTTGTCTGCTTCTTCCTGTATCGGCAGCAAGCGTCGTGTGGTTTTGAACTATTTGTTGGAAAATGCCGCTTTTTCCCGACGACGACCTTGGCACGGTCATGCCCGGGGAAACAATGTTGTGTCCCGTGCCGGTTTGCTTGGTAGTTTGGGAAAAAGAGGAGCGAATTGGAAAGCTTGACATCTCCACTCCAATCCGGTACCGTCTGAGCTTGAGGATTCCGTAGCATTCCCATACTTCGCGTCAATCCAGTCTTGACGCCTGCAAAACCGTTATGGGCGACCCCGTAACCATCAACCTGCGCCATGTCGCTCGCGGGCTTGGCATCCCGCTCGGTCAGGTCCAAGCGGTCCTGGAGTTACTGGATGAGGGAAACACGGTTCCCTTCATCACGCGCTATCGCAAGGATCAGACGGGCGGACTCGACGAGCAGCAGATCCGCCAGATCCAGGCCCGACTCAACAAACTCCGGCTTCTGGCCGAGCGCAAGCAGACCATCCTCCGCTCGATCGAGTCCCAGGGCAAACTGACGGAGAAACTGGCCAAGCAGATCCGCAACGCCAACACGGCCAAGCGCTTGGAGGATCTGTATCTCCCGTACAAGCCCAAGAAGCAAACCCTGGCCACAGTCGCCCGATCGCGGGGACTCGAGCCGTTAGCCGGCGAAATCCTGGCCGCGGAGAAGAGCTGCGAAGACCTGGACTCCCGGGCGGCCGATTTCGCCAACCCCGACCGGGGGGTCCCCACGGCTGCCGACGCGTTGTTGGGGGCCGGACACATCATCGCCGAGCAGTTCAGCGAGCGGGCCGATCTCCGGCAACGACTTCGCGAGATCCTCAGCCGCAGCGGCAAGCTCATCAGCACGCAGGTCGGCGGCGAAACGAAGGCTGCCTCCGAAAAGGCCGAGCCGGCCGCAAAGCAAGCCGGCCAAGAAGCCGTCGGTCCGTCCGGAGTACAAGCTGCGGATACCTCGGACGCACAGACTTCCAACCCGGGGCCGCCGTCGTCTGATTCCGAGCAATCGTCCGCGGCCAACGGCTCAGGCGACCAGCCGGAAGACGCTCAAGCTGCCGCCGAAGCCTCGGAGACGCCTCCCAAGGCGGCCAATACCGCAGCCAAAGCCTCGGACACACCGCCTGAGCACGCCCAACAGGCGACCCCAGCCACACCACAGCCCGAGCTAATGGCCGACCCCCAGGGCAAGGCCGAAGTCCAACCGGAGTCGGACCAGCCGTCGGAAACGAACTCGTGCCCCGAACGGCCCCCGGAGGTCACCGACGGACCCGAGCAGGCACCCGAAGCCAAGACGGAGCCACCGAGTCCGGCGGAGGCAGCGACTCCGGCCGCGTCCCCACGGCCTCGCCAAGCAAAGGCGGATCGCCGGCTGTCGAAGAAGGAGCAGAAAAAGAAGAAGGCGGAAGAGAGGCGGCAGAAGGCGTTCCGCGACTACTTCGACTACGGCGAAGAGATCAAGAAGATACCGCCCCACCGGGTGCTGGCGATCAACCGGGGCGAGCGGGCGAAGATCCTGCGGGTGAGGATCGAGTGCGACGTCGAGGCGATGCACCAGGCGCTGGACGAGTTGTGCGTCCCCGAGGATCACCCCCACGCCGAGTTTCTCCGCGGCTGCGCCCGAGACGCGCTCTCCCGGCTGATGTTGCCCAGCCTGGAGCGCGAAGCCCGTCGCGAGCTCACCGAGCGTGCGGAAACGCACGCGGTGGGTGTTTTCGCCCGAAACCTGCGCAACTTGCTGTTGCAGCCGCCGGTTCGGGGGCGGCGGGTGTTGGCCGTCGACCCGGGCTACCGCAGCGGTTGCAAGCTGGTGGCGCTGGACCAGTTCGGCAACTTGCTGGCCCACGCCGTCATCTACCTGGTCGGGCGGCCCGACCGCAAGGAGGAAGCCAAGCGGACCGTCGCCGACCTGGTCCGTCGCTATGGCCTCACGGTGGTGACGATCGGCAACGGCACGGCTTGCCGCGACGCGGAGGATTTCTTCGCCGGCTTGATCGCCGATGAGCTGCGCGACAAGGACCTCGCCTACGTGATCGTCAACGAGGCGGGAGCGAGCGTCTACTCGACCAGCCGCGTCGGCCGCGAGGAGTTGCCCGACTACGATGCCACGCTGCGTGGCGCGATCTCCATCGGCCGGCGACTCCAGGACCCGCTGAGCGAGCTGGTGAAGATCGATCCGGCGAACATCGGGGTGGGGCTGTACCAGCACGACGTGAAGGCGAAGCACCTGCGCACCTCGTTGGACGAAGTGGTCGAATCGTGCGTCAACTACGTGGGCGTCGACGTCAACACGGCCAGCCCGGCCCTGCTACGGTACGTCTCCGGCCTGAATCAGTTGACGGCCCGGCGCGTGTACGAACATCGTCAGGAGCACGGCCCGTTCCGCAACCGCGAGCAGCTTCGCGAGGTGCCCGGTTTCGGCGAAGCGACGTTCGTCCAGGCGGCCGGGTTCCTGAAGATCACCGGCGGCGACAATCCTCTCGACGCCACCTGGATCCACCCGGAGAGCTATGAGGCGGCCAGCCGCGTGATGGCCCACTTCGAGTGCGGCCCGGCCGATCCGAGCGACAAGGAGGCGGCCAAGAGGCTCAGGGCACAGATCGGCAAGGTCGACGTTGCCGCCCTGGCCAGGGAGCTTCAGGTGGGTGGGCTGTTGCTCAAAGACATCCTCGCGCAACTGGTCCGGCCCGGACGCGACCCCCGAGAGGACCTCCCCGCGCCGGTTTTCAAGCAGGGCGTGCTCAAGCTGGAAGACCTCGCCGCCGGCATGGAGCTTACCGGGACGGTGCTCAACGTGGTCGACTTCGGGGCGTTCGTCGATATCGGGATGCACGACAGCGGGCTGGTCCACGTCAGCCAGTTGGCCGACCGGTTCGTCCGCGATCCGCACGACGTGATCGCGGTGGGCGATGTCGTCAAGGTCTGGGTGCTGGAGGTCGACAAAGAGCGTCGCCGCGTGTCGCTCACCATGATCGCGCCCGGCTCCCGACGCTCCCCGGGACGCCGCGAAGCCCGGCCCGCCCCTCAGCCCGCCACCGACGGCCCGAAGCGCCCCGCCACGGGCCAACGGGCTCGCCCCCAGGGAGGGAGGCCGAGACCCAAAGGCCCGCCGCGCGGCCGAGACAAAGGGCCTCCCAAGCCGCGGTACAAGCCCAAGTCGCGCCCCAAACCGGTCACCCCCATTACCGACGACATGAAGGCCGGCAAGAAGCCCATGCGAAGCTTCAGCGACCTGGCCCAATTCTTCCAGCCCGAACAGCCTGGGGCCGGCAAAGGTCGCAAAAAATCCAAGCCAAAACCGGCCAAAGGCAAGGCCCAGACGCCCTCGGACGAACCCCGGAAGAGCACGCCCGACCAACCACCGGCCGACGAACCGAAAACGCAAACCGGCCAGACCGAACCCGAGAACCCCAAAACCCAAGCCCCTGATCCCGACCAAACGAGGGCTCCCGAGCAAGCACCATCGGGGGAAGCCGCAACCCCATCGCCCGGGCTCGACGAAGCCAAGACACCCGAGCAAGCATTGCCCGAGCAAGCAGAAGTCCAGGCTTCCGAAGCCGAGCCTCCAAGCACAGAGCCCCTTGGGCAGGGTGCGCAAGACGAACCGAATCCGCCGAAGGACGAGAGTCAATGGTCCCAAGAAGGTGCGGAGGGGGGGGAGGATCCGACCGAGAACCCTAGCCCTTGAAGACGCAGCTTGACGCCTCGGTTCCCTTGGCCCTTAGGATCGGCCCAAGACTGACTTCCGCATTGGCGGAGTAGCAGCCCACACGCCGTGTGCCGTAGCCGGCGGACGTCACACGGCGTGTGCCTGCTACGGAAGTCGGGAAGTTGTTTTCCGGCTGATCCTTACTCCCACTTGCTCCGTAACGCCCCGCCCGTTCTCGCGCGACCCAATCGTGAATCCATGACCGATTTTGAAAGGCGACTCCAGCAGGCGATCGAGCGAGGCCAACGGGCCGGCGACGCCCACGCACGCGCCGAAGCCGAGAAGGCCATGTCGCAGGCGGAGCTTCGCCGGCTGCACACGCAATACCGGCTGGAGCTTTCCGAGCACATCGAAGCGTGTCTGAAGCAGCTCCCCCAGCACTTCCCCGGCTTCCGTTTCGAGACGGTCGTCTCCGATCGCGGGTGGGGCGCGGCCGTCAGCCGCGACGACATGGACGTCGGCCCCGGGCGCAAACGGACCAACTACTACAGCCGCCTGGAGATCGTCATCCGCCCGGCCTCGAAATACCACGTCCTCGACCTGGCGGCCAAAGGGACGATCCGCAACAAAGAGGTCTTCAACCGCAACCACTTCGAGCGTCTCGTCGAAGCCGATCCCACGAGCTTCACGGAACTGGTCGACCTCTGGGTCCTCGAATACGCCGAGCTCTACGCGGCGAAAGGCTGAGCCGGCCCTCGTGGTCTGCCCATTCGAGAACGGGGTGCCTCCCGGGAGCCCAGACGACCTTCCGAAGTCAACGCATGCCCACCACGCTTTCTCGAAACACCCTTCGGGGCATCTGGCCCGCGCTGATCACGCCGTGGACCGACGACGGCGAGGTGGACGAACGGCGCTTTGTCGACGAGATCCGCGCGTACGCCGAGACCGGGGTCCACGGCATCTACACGGGCGGGACCACCGGCGAGTTCTACGCCCAAGATGATCGCACGTTCGAGCGAATCGCGAAGCGCGCTTGCCGCGAGGGACACGCGATCGGCGCGCCCGTGCAAATCGGCTGCACGGCGCTCTAGACGCGAACGGTGCGCCGGCGGGTCCGCGCCGCCGTGGACTGCGGCCCGGACGGCGTCCAGATCGCAATCCCCT
>CAZDHR010000372.1:0-7063 GCA_964505295.1 uncultured Planctomycetaceae bacterium | reverse complement strand
ACCGGCACTGCCTGGATCTCTACGCCTACGTCCTAGCCCTTCAAGACGGCATCCTGATCAACAGCCGCGTGGACAAGGGTCGCCGGGGCATGCAGGGCGCGACGATTTCCGAGGAGTTCGTCGGCGATTACGACACGCCCGAGCAGCGGATCGGCGGCTTCAATCGCCGGCGCCCGTGGGAGACCTGCATGACGATCTGCCGGCAATGGGCGTGGAAGCCGGACGATCAGCTCAAGTCGCTGGGGGAGTGCGTCGAGACACTCGTCCAGACGGTCGGCGGCGACGGCAACCTGCTGTTGAACGTCGGCCCGATGCCGGACGGCCGCATCGAGCCGCGGCAAGTCGAACGGCTCCGGGAGTTGGGCGCGTGGCTGGCGAAGTACGGCGAAGGCATTTACGGCACGCGCGGCGGGCCATTCATGCCGGGCGCGTGGGGCGCCTCCACGTGCAAGGGCGATTCCATCTATCTGTTCGTCACCCGCTGGCCGCCCGAAGGCCCGCTCCGGCTGCCGCCGATCGAGCCACGGGTCCTCGGCGGCCGGGCGCTGAGCGGAGGAAAGGCCGTGGTCCGGCAGAGCGAGTCGGCAGTCACGGTTGACGTTCCGAAGCCGGATCGCGACCAGATCGCAACCGTGATCGTCCTCACGGTCGACGCCGAGGCGCCGGCAATTTCACCCGTCAAGGTGCCTTGACAAGCATCCGCAGCCGTTGGGTGAGCTGGGTCGGGTGAGTTGGATCGTCGGCTTGGGCAAGGGCGCGAATCGAGGTCGGAGGGAAGGAGAACGTCGCGTCATCTTGTCGTCTTCGCCCTGGCGTGCGCATGGCTTTCGGCGGGCGACGTGATCGCGGACCATGGGCCCGCTCGTTACCGGGGAAGGGGAATCATACAACGCCGCAGATCACTCTGCTTGTTGCCCTTCTCGGAAGGCATAGAGGTTTCCATCATCGCAGCCAACGACCAACAGTCCATCGGCAGCGACCGGCGGAGTGTGGGATGGACCGCCAAGCACATAGTCCCAGAGCTGCGTACCATCGAGCTTGGTCAAGATGACCTTCCCCTGTAAGGTCGCGAAGCAGAGCTTATCACCCAGGGCCAACGGCGCGGCCATCGAGGCAAGCTCCGAAGCCCCTTCGAGCGGCTGTGGGCTGAGCATGGAAACGCCTTTGAGCGTGGGAAGCATCGACTCGGGCGGCGGTCCTCCCTTGGCATCCAACGAAACGGACGTTGCTCCTGTCGTTCCGTACTGGCCGAGGACACCCGACTGAAAGAGCCGGTCCCCGGCGAAGGCCATCCCGCCGTAGCCGTACGACGCCTCGGCGATACGGAGCCACGTACCCTTGGCCGGATCGAGCTCAACAACGTAGTAGGGACTGCGAACCCAGAGTCGATCGCGGTAATAGGAGACCGCCTCGATCGAGACAGGGATAAACGATCGCCAAATGGGGTTGCCGGACTTCAGATCAAGGCACCAAACCCAATCGGCCCACCCGGCCGCGAAGACGCGATCGCGGTGAATTACCGGGGGAGCCTGGATCGAGAAGCCGCTGGTCCGGAAGTTCCAGAGTTTCCGGCCGGTTCGGCGGTCCAGCGCGTAGAAATTGTGATCGTTGGCACCGAAGACAATCAGGCCGCCCACGACTGTGGGGGACGCCTGAATCGGTCCACCCGTCTCGAACTGCCAAACGGGCTTCCCCGTCTGTGCATCGAGTGCATAGAAAACACCGTTGTCCGAACCACAATAGACGACGCCACCGGCTACCGCCGGCGAACACCGTATGGGCTGACCCGTGGCGAATTCCCAGACCTTCCGACCTTGCTCAGCGTCCACGGCCACGATCCTGCCGGACTCCGAGCTTGCATACAAGACGCCGCCAACCATTGCCGCGGAAGCAAGCACACGGCCCTGCGTATCGAACTTCCAGGCGAGCGCGAGGGGCGGCTCCAACGTTACACCGCTCAAACCGACTCGGTCCGGACCTCCTCCGTTCATTGGCCAGTTGGAGCCTGGTTTCGTCTCTGGATCGCGTAAAGAGAGAAGCTTCACGACGTCGGCTTCCGGAGCCGGCGACGAAGAGTCCTTTGCTTCCGGCGTAGTCGGTTCGCCCTTCTCCGCGGGAGCACAGCAGTAGGCCCTTCCATCCCGACTGGCGAAGTAGAGACGTCCGTAGGCGATCGCTGGGTCCCCACAAATGGTATTCGTCGTCGGGAAGCGCCAGACCGACTTGCCGGTCGTCAGGTCAATGGCGTTCATGGTTCCATACTTCCCGGTGTCGCTGGGAGTGTCCGCCAGACGAAAGCCGCGTAGCGACTCGAGGTCCCCTGACCGCTTCGGAACGGACGTGCCGAGGTAGGCATATTGGCCCGAGACGGCCGGCGTGCAGCATCCGGCACTCGTGAATTCGTTATGGAACATCCAAAGCGGCTCACCGGTCGTTCGTGAAATCGCATGGAGTTTCGGGCCCCACGGCTGATAGAGCACCAGGTCCTTCGTCAACGTGACCGGGGGGTTGAAGTGGATGGACACGCGGGATTTGGCCCAAATCGTTTCTCCAGTGCGGCAATCCAGCAGGTAGAGCTTCTCGTCTGCGGAAGACCACATGGGACACGCCAAGACCGTCCCGTCAGAAGCCATGGGGCTCCACGGATAGATGTTCTCGCGGCGCCAGAGAATCTCGCCATTCTTAGCGTCGAGCGCCGTAATGGCGCCGCGGAGCTTTTTCACCCACTCCTTCCAGCCTGGGCTGCGGCGCACGTTCGCTCGAGTGGCCACGAACACCCGGCCCCCGGCAACGGTCGGCCCGATCGTGTACTCGCCGGCGTCGCTACCAAGCGCCGTCCGCCAAACGCGCTGGCCCGTCGCGGTGTCCAACGCACAAATCGCCGGTTCGGGACCTCCTTCGCCACAGTAGACCATTCCATCGGCAACGGGTAGTCCGCCCCGGCTCACGTCCTTGCCCTGCGGGCTAAGCGGTTGTTTCCAGAGCACCGAACCCGTCTCGGCGTCGAGGGCCGTCACCGCCGAAGACTTGTGCCGTTGCCAAAGAAGCACGCGGCCGTTGTCGTAGGAGGGGACCGTCAGATGTCCAATATACCCGACGTATCCGATGGATGGATCACGGTGTTCCCAGCGAAAGTGGCCGGTATCCGCATCCAGGGCCACAATCGAATGACTGTTGGCAGAAGTCACGAGAACCTTGCCCCCGGCCACAATGACCCCGGCGCCGGCGTCTCCGGACGCGTCTCCGTCCAGGCGGTATGACCAGACGAGCTTCAGCGGAGGCTTGACCGTGTCATCCGGCGACAATCCGGTGAAGCCGGAGTTTCCTTTGAGTTGCGGCCATTCATCCAGGCGCCTGTTTTCCGACGCTCCCCGAGCGGCCAGGCACCAGGAACATGCGAGTCCCCAGGCGACAAGCTTCATCGTTGGTGAACGCATAGCTCTTCTCTCCCTACGGAAAACTCTGACCGTTCTTACCATCAACGACTTACGCCGTTTGACATTCTACGCCGCCCGGGCTGGCATCGCCAGTGCTCGCTTCTCTTCAGACGGCTCAATTCATCGAGTTGGTTTTGGTTCATCCGGCGGAAGCGTACGTTGGCTTGAAAAGATGTGGACATGTTGGTCCTATCTGTAGTGGTCCACAAGACCTCAGACAGGAAATGCCGACATGTCCGCGAGCTTGTGGTACCATGGGGTGGGCGTCCTTAGTGGCGTCCTTTGGGTCAGACCGAAATCAGGGATTAGCGAGGCGCCATTCCAGTTGCTATACTGTGTCCTTCAGCCGCGGCGTGCACTGCTCGATGCGGAAGACTCGTGCGATCTGGGGCCGACGCTCCGCGATCCGTCCCGGGCGGTGCGAAGCGACGTGGCTCACCACTCCGCGGGCGGCATGTTCGCCCTCCGCCAAGAAGATTGGAAACTGATCGCCGGGCGCGGCTCCGGCGGCTGGACCCGCGTCCCTATCACCAAGGAAGACCCGCCCGGCCAACTGTACCATCTGGCCGACGACCCCCTAGAGCAAGACAATCTCTACAACCAGCGGCCCGAAATCGTTCGGCAGTTGACCGAGCGGCTGGAACGGTGCCGGCAACAGGGGCGCAGTCGGGCGAGGTAGTCCTGCCAGGAGTCACGATGAACCGCCGAGCTATCCTGCGCTGACGTTCTTCGTTTGCGAAGGCGGCTGTTCTCTTGCAGGGCGCTGGCAGAGACGATACCGTTTGAGAATGAGCGTCGAAAGCGCCAACCAGGGAGTAGGACCACTTGCTTCGTCGTGATTTGCGTCGCCATCGCGTCATTCTGAAGGAAACAAGGCCACAGTTTAGGAGATCCGTAGTGAACGGCAAAACGCGTATCCTCATGGCTCTCGTTCTTCTTGGCACGAGTTTTACCACGGCAAAGGGACTTCGGGCCGCCGATTGGCCCGCCTATCGCCACGACCTGGCACGAAGCGGGGTCACCGAAGAGGCCCTCCCGGTTCCCCTGCACCCACAATGGGTCTACACGGCCGCACACCCTCCCCGACCCGCTTGGCCGGAGCCCGGCAGAGAGCTGAATCGCGTGGCGTTCGACTACGCCTATGAGGTCACCGCGGCAGGCGGGCTGGTCTACTTCGGCTCGTCGGCGGATCACAAGGTCTACGCGATCGGGCTCGACGGCGGGCGCCCGCGGTGGAGCTTTTTTACCGAAGGTCCGGTTCGATTCGCCCCGGCGATCGACGCGGGGCGAGTCTTCGTCGCCTCGGACGACGGCCGGCTCTACTGCCTCTCCGCCGCGGACGGCGCGCCCTTGTGGCGGTTCCAAGGGGGCCCGAGAGACGAGCGGATGTTCGGCAACCAGCAGATGATCTCCCGCTGGCCGCTGCGGAGCGGCGTTGCGGTCGACGGCGGCGTGGTCTACTTCTCGGCGGGCATGTGGCCGAATGAAGGGGTCTACTTCTATGCGGTGGACCCCGAGAAGGGAGAGGTCCTTTGGAAGAATGAGACGAGCGGTATCGACTACCGCAGCCAGCCGCATCCGCCGTCCGTTGCGGTGACCGGGGTCGCGCCGCAGGGGTACGTCTCGGGGCACGAAGGGCAACTCTTCCTGCCCACCGGCCGGAACGTGCCCGCGGCGTATGACCGCCACACCGGAGATCTGCTCTACTACCACAGCCGCCCGACCACCTGGGGCGACCGCTGGGGTGGCTCGTGGACCATGCTCCACGGCGGGCTCCTGTTCAATTGGCGCTGCCACGTGGCGCCCGACACCGACGTCCGGTTGGACGAGTTCTCGCCGCACAAGGACGACGGTCTCATCGCCTTCGACGCGAAGACGGGCAGCGTCAAGCGGGATTTCCCGGGCAAGCGCCTCGCCGTGGTCAACGACGGCACGCTTTACATGTCGGGCGGCGGCAAGGTCGACGCCTACGATTTCGAGTCTTGGGTCCGGGGTGCCAAGCCCTCCGACTGTGCGAAGTGGTCGGCTCCGCACGATCGGGCCTACGCCATGATCCTGGCCGGCGCCACCCTGGTGGTCGGCGGCCAGGACACGGTCACGGCAATCGCCGCGGACACGGGCGAAATCGTCTGGCGGGACGAAGTCGAAGGACAAGCACGCAGCCTTGCCGTGGCGGACGGAAGGCTCCTGGTCAGCACGACCACGGGCCGGATCACCTGCTATGGCCCCGAGGCAGTCGCCAAGCCGCCGGTTATCACCTCCAAAGCCCAAACGCCCGACTTCGCCGACGGCAAGCCGGAGGCGTCGGCCTTGGCTCGGCGTATCCTCGACCAGACCGGCAAGAGGGCCGGCTACTGTCTCGTGTTGGGCGCCGGCGACGGCCGGTTGCTCTACGACCTGGCCAAGCAGTCCGAGCTACAGATTTGCTGCCTGGAGCCCGACGCCGAGGTGGTCGCTTCGACACGACGCGTCCTGGACGAGGCCCAACTGTATGGCGTGCGGGTCGTGATCCATCACGGTTCCCTGGGCGAAGTGGCCTACCCCGAGTATTTCGCCGATCTGGTCATCCTGGGCGATTCCACCGCAACGAGTCTCAAGCGGCTTCCGTCCCAGGAGGTCTACCGCGTGCTGCGACCCTGCGGCGGCACGGCCCATGTGGTCGCAGATGGTCGCTCGGGAGGACCGGCAACCGTCAGAGAATGGCTCACCGCGGGGCAGGTCCCGGCGGAGGAAATCAGCACGTCGGAGGGCGCAGTTCGGGTCGTGCGGGGCAGGCTGCCCGGGGCCGGCGACTGGACCCACCAGTACGCCAGTGCGGCGAAGACCGGATGCTCCACGGACCAGCGCGTGCGCCTGCCGCTCAAGCTGCTCTGGTTCGGCGAGCCCGGCCCGGCCCGGATGATCGCACGTCACTGGAAGGGGCCGGCCCCGCTGTGCGTCGATGGGCGCATGTTCGTGGTCGGCCAGTACAGTCTGATGGCGGTCGACGCCTACAACGGCCGCCCTTTGTGGCGCCGCGACTTTCCCAAGGTGGGCCGGTTCCCAGCGCACACCGGCGGGAGCAACGTCGCCGCGGACGACGATAGCGTCTACGTGGCCACGGGAAAAACCTGCCTGCGCCTCGACGCCGCCACCGGCGAGACCGTGCAAACGTACGAGTTGCCTCTCGATCGCTTGGGCCTCCAGGGCGACGCAGCCCAATCGCTCGTCTGGAGCTACTTGGCGGTCGATAGCGGCGGAATTCTCGGGAGCGTGGGCAACGACCGCGAGGGTAAGCACGTCTTCCTGCTGAGCAAGGAGGGCAAACCCCTCTGGACGCACACGGCCGGCGGGGCCGTAAGCAACAACGCGATTTCGATGGACCAAGGCCGCGTCTATCTGATTGAGCGGACCAGCCCCGACAAGATCGCCCGGGCGAAAAAGCGTGGGGAAAGCGTGCCCGCGAACTGGAGGCTCGTGGCGCTCGACGCCGCCACGGGCAAGGTCGCGTGGGAGACGGAAGACGGCATCGCCGGACGCACCGAGCTGTGGTTGGCCCAGGGCGTGTTGCTGGCCACCGGGGGCGGGGGGATGGGCGGGTATGAGGGGGCGGCAGGCAAGCAGCTCTGCAGCCAGAGTGCCGCCAT
>CAZDHR010000371.1:0-7128 GCA_964505295.1 uncultured Planctomycetaceae bacterium | reverse complement strand
CTCAACTCGCTAACTCCAGCACGGCCAAACTCAACGTTACGCTGAACCAATACAGAAGCTCAAGGACATCATCGAACTGTAACGACGCCTTAACGACTCAAGCGCGCATGCAATCGGCTTACAGTTTGAGTTATTACACATCGAGTCACTTCATTTGGCTGAACTGTTACGCGTTGCCTATAAGCTCCAGCCCTCGCGATACTCGCAATGCAGATACGCGTTGGCCTCCGGCACGTTCGTGATCTTGAAGGCCTCGGGGTCCCAGAGCAACTTGGTGGTCACGAGCTTCTGCTTGAGGTCGGGTCGCAGGGCGATGTTGCCCAATAGGACCACCTGGGCCAGCAGACCGGCGTGGTCGGGGAAGTTCGAGCCGGCGGGCTTGCCTCCTTTGGCGGCCAGGGTCCATTCCACGTGGTGGCCGGGCGAGCGTTCCAGCTTGCGCGGCGGCTTGCCGTACTCTTGCTGCCGCGATTCCGGGATCAGGCGGCCTCCGAAGATCTTGCCCTTATCGCCGACGTACAGTGCGCCGTTGGTGCCCCACGAACGCCCGTCCTCCAGCTCCGGTGGGCGGGGCGGCTTCATGCCGCCGTCGTACCAGTGCATCCGGACGGGCACCATGTCCCCCCGGGCCGGGAACTCGTACGTGACCCGCGAAGCCACCGGGTAGGTCTCGTTGTTGACCAGCGTGCAACAGGCTTCGACACTCGTGGGATGCCCGAGCTTCAGCGCGCGGAACACGGGGTCGAGGCTGTGGCAGCCGATATCGCCCAACGCGCCGGTGCCGAAGTCCCACCAGCCACGCCACTTGAAGGGGAGGTAATCGGGATGATAGGGGCGCTCGGGGGCCGGGCCGAGCCACGTATCCCAATCGAGCGTTTTGGGAACGGGCGGCGTGTCCGTCGGTCGGTCCACGCCCTGTGGCCAGTAGACGTCGTTGATCCCTCGTAAGGGGCGATCGGTCCAGACGTGAACCTCGTGGACCTGGCCGATGGCTCCGTCCCAGATCGTCTCGCACAACAGGCGCACGTCCTCGCCCGCCTGGCCCTGGTTTCCCATCTGGGTGGCCACCTTGTGCTCGCGCGCCGCCTCGGCCACGGCGCGGGCCTCCAACACGGTGTGGGTCAGCGGTTTTTCGCAATAGACGTGCTTGCCGCGTTTGATCGCCGCCATGGAGGCCACGGCATGGCAGTGATCGGGCGTGGCGACGACCACGGCGTCGATGTTCTTATCCTCCTTGTCAAGCATCTCGCGGAAGTCCTTGTACTTCGCGGCGTCGGGGTAGCGCCGGAACGCCCCGGCGGCCCGCTGCCAGTCGACGTCGCAAAGCGCGACGATATTCTCGCTCTCCACTGCCTGGAGGTCTCCACCCCCCCGGCCTCCCACGCCGATGCCCGCGATGTTCAGCTTCTCGCTGGGCGGCGCTTTCTCCGCACCGCCCAACACGTGGCGGGGAACCACCGTAAGCGCTGCCATGCCGGCGGCCGCGCCCAAGAAACGACGTCGTGACGTTTTGCTCGATTGCATCGCATGACTCCTTGGTTCAACGGGTGTGTTGCTCCAATGTAACCGTTCATGGGGCACTGGTCCATCTCTCGGCCGGTTGATAGTCCGTCGCCTATCGACGCGCAAGCCGAAAACATGGATCTGTCCGCTTTGACGGCGCGAGGGAAACAGTCCTCGCGAACGGTCGCACTCCAATCTGCCCGGCCGGCGGTCAGTATGACGATGGTACGCGGTACTGGGTAGCCCGGAACGACGCGACTCTCTCGTGCCGCACGATTTCAAGCGAGCTGATCGCGGTTCTCGTAGATCTTCTCGATGGCGTTGGCGATGTCGTCCATGTCGCTGCGCGAGCCGAGCAGCAGGCTCTGGAAGAACCAGACGGCCTCGGAGCAGAGACGGTCGTTCTCGGGGCACTCGCTCATCTTTCTGGCTCGCTCGATCTGCTCCGGCGAGTACATCTTCTGGAAGTTCTTCGACCGGAACGTGTGCTCCACGAAGTCGTGCTTGTTCAGCGGAGAGTAGCCGCCGCTCGAGCGCACGCCCTCGGCGGAGAGGGCTCGAAGGAACTTGCTCCGCGGCACGCCGCCGAACTCCTCCTCGAGGTATCGAAAAGCGTACATGTGGTAAGCGGCCCGCGTGACGCCGTCGTACAGCTTGTGCGGAACGATCCCGGGGATGGGTTCGAGCCTCGAGGTGAGGTAGTTGGCGTTTTCGACTCGGCGGGCGGTCTGCTCCTCGAGGCGTTCCATCTGCGCCAGCAGGATGGCCGCCTGGTACTCGGCCATGCGGGCCTTGGTCCCCAGCCGGACGCAACCGTTCCCGCTTGCGACCGTCCCAAACGGCCGGCCGAAGTTGTGGAACGAGTAGCAGATGTCCATCAACTGCTCGTCGTTGCCGATGACGGCGCCCCCTTCCCCGCAGGTGAAGTTCTTCGAGTTCTGGAAACTGAAGCAGCCCAGATCGCCGATCGACCCGACCTTCTTCCCTCGCCACTCCGCCATCCACGCCTGGCAGGCGTCTTCGACGATTCTCAGGTCGTGCTTCTTGGCCAGGGCGGTGATCTTGTCCATGTTGGCGGGCAGACCGAGGATATGGATGGGCAAGATCGCCCGGGTATTCTCCGTGATCCGGTCCTCCATCGCGTCGGGGTTGACGGTGAACGTCTCCCGGTCGGTATCCACGAACACGGGAAGCGCGCCGACCAGCAGGATGGCGTCGACCGTGCCGACGAACGTGTACGGACCGACCAGCACCTCGTCGCCCACCCCGATGTCCAGGGCGCTGAGCGCGGTTACTAGGGCGTTCGTGCCATTGGTCGTCCCCAGGCAGCGCTTCGTGCCCATCAGCGAGGCGTACTTCTTCTCGAACTCGGCGACGACGCCGCGCCGCGACCAGACGCCGCTGCGCAGCACCTTGAGCACGCGCTCCTCGTCGTGGGCCTGGTCCCAGATCGGCCAGCCGGGCCAGCCGCCCTTGTGTGCCGGCTCTCCCCCGTGGATGGCGAGCTTCTTCGTGGCGCGGGACGACGCAACCAGCGGGGCGGCGGTCGTTGCCGCGACCGTGCCGACGGAGGTGGTCCTGAGAAAACTGCGACGCGTGAATCCAGGTCGATTCATGAGTTGATCCTCCTCCCGGTAAAAAGGGATATTGAGCGCTGATGCTCCGTCAAGGCTTGACATCGTTCGAGGAATTGCCGTCGTACAATCGCTGATCGCTCCGCGATCAGAGCGTTGGTTCGCGGGACGAACCACGACGATCACGGGCCGTCGTTTGTCGCCTCGACCTGCAGCACGACCGGGCCGAACAGGCCGGAATCCATCAGTTCGGTGTCCTTCGTGAGTTTGCGGACGTTGGTTCGGGTCAGTCGCCGCTCCTGCGGCAGCGCATCATCGCCAATGATGCGGTTCGGCCAGAAGTTGACCACTTCAATTTCCAGTTGGTTGGTGCCGGGTTTCACGGCACCGGTGACGTCCACGCGAAACGGCGGCGACCACACGATGCCGCACGATTGGCCGTTGACCTTGACCTCGGCCAGCTCACGCACGTCGCCGAGATCGAGCCAGAGGCGTTCGTTCTTCGAGAGACGTCGCGACTCGTCGGGCCGTTGGAGCTTCTTGCGGTAAACGGCCGTCCCCGAATAGAACCGGATGCCCGGCTCCTCGCGCTTCGGCCAACTTACCAACTCGGCAAACTCCACGGTTCCCGGCCCGCCCCACCGGGGATCGAACGTCACTTCCCACGGGCCGGCGAGCCGGCGAAGCGTCGAGCGCGGCGTGGCGTTGGTGTGCGCCGTGGCGGGGTGTTCTTGGGCCGGCTCGCGGAACACGACGAACCAGGAGCCGCACGGCGCGAACTCCAGCGGCAGTGACGTACGGCCGTCGGTCTCGGTGTAGGCCGCCGCGAACCGCCGACCGCCGCTTACAGGGTCCCACAATTCCGGCGTTTTGCCGGCCACGCGGAACGTGCAGGTGACCGCTTCGGCCGACTTGCCCTGGTTGGCCACGAAGTAGATGTCCGCCTCGCCATCGCGGCGATGGAGGTAGTCGATGTCGGCTTGCGCGTCGCCGCCGCGGACCTCGAAGTCCGGGCTCACGCCGTCAGCCAGTAGCACTTCGCGAGCGGTCTTGTCGGTGACCACACGATCGGCGTTCCACAGCGTGTCGGCAATCTGGCGCACCTCGACGTCGCTGTGCGCCAGGCTCATCGCCTCCGACGGCTTCGGTCCGATGACCGTGGCGCCGGCCTCGACCAACTGCTTGACCTTCCGGAGCACGGCGAGTGAGATCGCGCGATGATCGCGCAGCACCAGGACGCGATAGCTCATGCCATCGGGCAGCTCGATGCGGCCGTCCCGGACCGCGGCTCGCCTCAGCAGCGCTTCCTCGGTGATGACGTCGTAGTCGTATCCGGGCAGCACGTGGGCGGGATCGGTGCGCTTGTGCTGGGCGAAGTTCGGCACGTGGTCGCCGTAGTAGTAGCAGACGTCGGCCACGAACAGGCCCTGCTGCAGCATGAACTGGCAGCGGTTGATGTAGCGGAAGAACGGCCCGGACTTCGACCACCACGTCACGTTGGGGTTCAGGTGGGTGCCGGCGAAGTACTGGATGCCCGGCAGGCCTTGCTCGGCGGGCGAGCATACGAACTCGTGCCACACCAGCAAGTTGAGGCCTTCGCAGCAGGCCTTGTCGAACGACGGCTTGAGGTTGTCCCAGAGCGTTTCCTGCCAGTGGGGGCCGATCGTCGTAAAACCCTCGGCGGCGACGAAGCGCCGCCCGTACGTGTGGGCCGCCGAGGCCGGCTGCTTGACGAAGAACCGGTTGTCGTCGCCGATGCGGTGTTGCCACGACCAGGCCCAGAACTCCGACATGGGCACGTCGTTGTAGCCCAGGCATCGTTGGGCGTCGATCGGCACCGCGTGCGGTCCGCCCGACTCGGGGTGGATCTTCAGTCCATGCTGGTGCGATCTTTCGCGAAACGGGCGATAGTGGTTGTCGATCGCCAGATCGCCGAGCGTCTTGCGAAAGTCGTGGAGGAACCGGTTGCTCGCCTTCCGGCTTTCAACAATGCGGCCGGCCAGCACGGGCATCCAGGGCAGCAGATCGTAGCCGCGGAGTCTGTTGAACTCTTCGCGCATCGTCGGCGTCCAGTTGAGCGGCTCCACCTCCCAACTGTCGGTGTGCAGATACGCCAGCGTCGTGCCCGCCAGCGGGCCGGCGTCGGCGATCAATGGC
This sequence comes from uncultured Planctomycetaceae bacterium, assembly GCA_964505295.1. Classification (GTDB taxonomy): domain Bacteria; phylum Planctomycetota; class Planctomycetia; order Pirellulales; family Thermoguttaceae; genus DATKZH01. The sequence goes on along the minus strand of CAZDHR010000371.1, from coordinate 1,894 downwards.
TCGACGACGGCGTCCCAGTAGCGGCGAAAGGCGCCGGCGTCGAGCACGTCGATCGAGTAGCCATCCCAGCCTTCGCTGCACGTCGAGACGTACGACCGGTTGCCGATCGTGTAGCCGAAGCGCAAGATCTGCCACGAGCCGGCCGGCGCCTCCCATCGCAGCGTGCCGCCTTCGTCCACTTTGGCCGTCAGGTCGATCACGTCGGCCGCAAGGGTGTTTTCCTCGCCGGGCTCGGGAGAGTCCTCCTCCAACAGCAGCGTCGTGTCGGGCGCAGAGAAATGCAGCGGCTTGTGCCCCGCCTTTTCTTGCCAGTGGCGGAGTGGGCGCTTCCTTGCATCCCCGGGAGTGTCCTGCTCTTTCTTCGCCTTGAGAGGATAAGCCACGATCATCGCGTCGCGATAGTAGCCGTCGCGCGCGGCCGGTTCGGGCAGTCTCTGCTCCAGCTTGGTTGGACCGGTGACCAGCGTTTCCGACCAGGTGAGTTTCTTGGCGGCGTCGTCGTCGGTGACCATCGGACCGCCCAGGTTCCAGCCGCTTTGGATGTTCAGGCTCATCTCCAGCCCCAAACGGTCGGCTTCGCGAAGCGCGTGCCGGTACAACTCGCGCCACGGGGGCGACAGGAAGGTCGGCCCGTGCGGGGCCCGCTCGTTGCCACGCTGGGCCGAGCCGTCGGCGTCGCAGATCAGCGCGCCGCCAAAGCCCTTGGCCTTCATTTCCTCCAGGTCGCGGGTGATGGCCTGTTTGGTGACGCACCCGTTGAGCCACCACCAGTAGGCGCGCAGCCGCGCTTCGCGAGGAGGCGCGGCCCAGCCCGATTCGAGCGGCTCGGCGGCCGAAAGAGCGACCGGCGGCAGGAACAAGAGCAGGAGCAGCAGGGAGCAAAGGTGTCGGTTCATGGCGATTTCCCCGTTGAAACGTCGCGGATGGTAACGGCTCGGATCGTCACGGGACCGAGCAAGCCCGAAGGCAGCAGCGAGGAATCCTTATCGTGATGTCTCCAGATCGAGTAGGGATACCCGGAGTATACCGCAGCGCCCGCCCGATGCCAGCTTGTCGCGCGGGCGGCGATGGGCGAGAATCGGATTTCAAGGCCCGCAGCGACGACCGCTTCCACGACGTCGCCGGCATGGCGTACGGTCAAAGAACTGGAGCGACATCCAATCCCATTGAGAACTTGCGTTTTCTGGCCGTCAGCCGGACGAATCTCGATCGAGCCGAGATGCGGTCGGAATGAAGCCGGTTCTTGGTCGCAGATTGTTGCCGACGGCCCATGGGACGCGCAGCGGCACCGAGGCGTGTGCCTCGGGTGACGACTGCGATCACGCCGCCTGACGGTAATAGTATTGCAACAGTACGCCGAGTTGCTCACGACATTGGACCGCCCCGGTTATTTGGCCCACTTCGGCAGCCGGCAATAGGATCTGATTGCCCAGCCCCTGGTGATTGCGCTCCTGGTGGTAGTGATCGAGGAATTGAGCGATCGCGTTACGCAACATCCTCTCACCGAAGAAGATCATCCTTTCGAGACACTCCTCTTTGAGCGATCTGTGGAACCGTTCGATCTGTGCGTTCAAGTTCGGACTCTTCGCCGTCAGGAGGACCGCCTCCACGCCCTCCGTCTTCAGGATCGCCCGGAACACCGGACAAAACTTGCCGTCCCGGTCCATCAGCACGTAACGCTTGCCGATCAGGAAGCCGTCTTCGGCGTCGGTCAGATTCCGGGCCACCTGTTTCATCCACCGTTCGTCGGGATTCGGCGTGCGACCGGCAAAGAAGACGTGACGGGTCGCGATCTCCATGACAAACAACCGATAGTAGGTGACCAGCCCGCCTCTGGTCCAGACCTGAATGGCACTGTCAACAGCTCTTAGTGTAAGGGGGGAAACGATTTGCG
>CAZDHR010000370.1:0-7151 GCA_964505295.1 uncultured Planctomycetaceae bacterium | reverse complement strand
CAGCCTGGGCGACCCCAAGCCGCGCATTTACAAGGGCCACCAGATGGTCAAGGAGAACCTCGTCTGGGAGTTCGGCCGGCCCGACCCGAATCCCTACGTCGTCGAGTGGCAGTTGCTGTTGGACGCGATCCGGCAGGACAAGCCGCACAACGAAGCCCGCCGCGCCGGCGAAGCCGAAATCGCCGCGCTGATGGGCCGGGCGGCGACGCACATGGGCAAGGAGGTCACGTGGGACGAGGTGATGCAGTCCGACTTCCAGTTCATCGACGACATCGACCACCTGACTTTCGACACCCCCGCCCCCATCCATGAAGGCCCCGACGGCATCTACCCGGCCCCGCAGCCGGGGATCACGAAAGAAATCTGAGCCCCAGGGGTCAATGCCCTCTGATAGGTCACTCACAAGAAGGTACCAAGAGACCGACACTGGATGCCGAAACCAGTCGGCTGAAGCCGACTTGCGCGCCCGATACGGAGCAGTCCGTGCCGACAGGCCCATGCCGAATGACCCATGCCGACTGTGCCGTGTTCACTGTCCCGTGCGGGACTCCGTCTGCGAAGTCGGAGCCCCAAATGGGTGCTGTGCTACTGACCGCCCAGGTCGATCACGGCGACGTCCTCGCCGTCGAGCGTGAGCGTGGCTTGGCGCCGGCGCCAGGAAACCGCGCGGCCGGAGAGCAGCTCGCGGCTGGAGGGCGGGGGATCGAAGTCGAGGCGCACGGTCGCCGTGCGGCGATCCGGGCCGTCGTTGAATACGGTCAGATACCGCTCGCCGAACCGCTCGACGTGGACTTGCTCGTCGCTCGAACGCGCCCGGGTGATCGGCTCCCAGCCGGCCTCGGCCACGCGCTTGCACAGGGGGACATACTTCTCAAACAGCGGCCGGTCGCGGTTGTAGAGCTCGGGTCGGGTGAAGTAGTGGCCCTGGGAGGCGTTGTGGCTAAAGAACCCCGGAAACATGCCGTAGGCGAGCGCCCGCTTCATGTACCGCTCGACCAGCTCGTGGGAGAACTCCTCGAACCGCGTGTTCATCAGGAAGCAGAACGGCTTGCCCTTGCACATGGCCCGGCGGTAGAGCAGCTCGGCGTCGGACATCGGGCGCCACCGGCCCGGGTTCCAGTTGGTCTCGGTGCCCATCACTTCCAACAGCGGGGCCAGCCACGGGAGCCGGATGGGCGTGCTGTTGGCCATCATCAGCTTGTCCATGCCGTGCACGTCGCGGGCGATCGCCCGAACGTACTCGAACGTGATCAACCCGCGAAAAACGGCCGGCTTGTGCGTTTGGGGTGAAAAGGTGAGCGGCGTATCGGCCGCGGCGAAGTGATCGCGGCGAAAATTGAGCTCGTCGGTCACGTAGCCCTCGCTGGAGTCGATGTACTCGCCGTCCAGGTCGCCGGAGCGATCGGGCCCGTAGAGACGCTCGCGGAGCGCCGGGTTCCAGTTGTTTCGGAAGTCGGTGACCTCGCCGGCGACGCCGGGCATCGAGTTCATGCTCCAGACGGCGCCGTTGCACCAGGGCGTGTCGAGCAGCCGGGCGGGGAACTTGCCTTCCTCGTCGTGGTAGCCGCTCGTCAGTAGGGCTTTCGCCTGAGGGTCGTTTTTCTCCTCGGCCCGGCGCTTCGCCTCGGCAATCGCCGCGTCGGGCGTGCGGGGCATATCGGTCGGCATCCGCATCCACCAGGTCATCGGCTCGGTGTAGCGGAAGGTGACGATCCCGTGCTCGTCGTCCCATTCGGTCTCGTTGTTCCCCTCCTTGAACCGGAACCCGAAATCCTTCCAGCCCTCGACCTCGCTGATCTTGGCAAACGGCATCCAGAGGCCCTGGTCCGGCGTGCGCGAGCGGAACGCCTCGGGGAAGATCGCGTAGTATCGGGCCAGCGCCGCGCGGAACGCCCAATCGGGCTCGAACGTGAACCGGCAGAAGCGGACCCGGGCGGTCGGCTTCTCCGGCGCCAGGCCGACGTCGTACGCCAGGAACAGCTCGCCCGTGCCGGCGTTGTAGCCGATGCGGAAAAAGGCCGGGTGGGCCAGGTCGATGCCCAAAGCAATGCCCTGCTCATCGTCGGCCACGCCGGCAAACGGATATCGCGAGAGGCGCCCGTTGGCCCCCACGCGGAATCGGCCCGCGTTCATGTATTCGCGTCCCGGCTCGACGTCGCTGGTGCGGCGCGGATCGTGGAGCCAGCGAAGCGCGTCGCCACGGACCGAAATCGCGTACAAGAGCGTGACCGCCCGGTCTTGGCCCGTCGTATCGGAGAGCGTGGCGTCGACGAACGTCGCGCCGTCCTTCTCGCTCTCCTTCCAGTCGAGCTTCAGGCCGAGGGCCTCGCGGTCGATCCGCACGAAATCGCTCCCGGCGGCCACGTCGCGGACCTGAAAGCCTTCGGCGATTTCGGTGCCCGCGACCACGGGCACGCCGTCGAACATGCACGCGCCCTCGGGCGTCTGGACGACGCGAAGCTCGGCGTTGCGAAACCAGGCCTTGCCGCCGTGGTTGCGCAGGAGCATGTGGAAAGACACGCTCCGGACGGGCTTCTCCGGCAAGATGGTCACCTGACGACGCTCCCAGTCGTGCGAGCCGACCTTGAATCGGGCGATTTGCCCCCACAGGGACGAACCGTCGGCGAGCACGAGGTCGAGGTAGAGCGAGTAGTTGCTGTCCGGGGAGCCGGTGACCGCTTCGGCCTTGCTCCAGGCGACGGCGACGATCGGCTCGGGACGCGTCTGATTGAGGACGACCGATTGGCTCGCGCCCCGCTGCGCTTCGGTCTGGTCGCCGTTATCGCAGACGAACAGGTCGCCCTGGCGCTCGAACCCCTTCTGCCAGGGTCGCCACGCGTCCGGTTCGAGCAGGTTCTCGCCGGCTTGGCGGACGTTGAGGATCGATTTGGTGGTCGATCCGTCGGCAGGAGCGCCAGTCGACGGTGGAACCGCGACGACCAGCACCATCCCGACGATGACGACTCGGCACGCGACGTTCATGGGGCGGCTCCTTCTTGGTCAGTCGGCAGGCGGTAGGGCGCAGTCGGCCGCAGGAGGCGCAGAGCCGCTTGCGGCTTCGCAGCGCACAACGGCCCGCTGCCCGCTACTCCTTGCCGCGGCAATCCTCGTCGGCTCTGAACTCTTTCTCCAGCGCGGCGATCTTCTCGACGCGTCGGGCGTGACGGCCGCCTGCGAAGGGGGTGTCGAGCCAGATCTCCACCATCCGGCCGATGAGCCTTTCGCCCAACATATCGGCCGACAGACAGAGGACGTTCAGGTCGTTGTGGCGGCGGCTCATTTCGGCGGCCAGCTCGTCGTGGGCCGGGGCGGCTCGGATGCCGTGGATCTTGTTGGCCGCGATGCACATGCCCAGGCCCGTCCCGCAGATCAGGATGCCCCGATCCGCTTCGCCGTCGACGACCTTTCGGCCCGCCGAGAGCGCGACGTCGGGATAGTCGACCGGGTCGGGACTGTGCGATCCGACGTCAATCACCTGGTGGCCCAAACGCTCGAGTAAATCAATCAGCCGGCCGCGAACGGCATATCCACGATGGTCGCTGCCAACCACAATACGCATCGCCAAGAGCCCAGTCTAGTGGAGCGCCGATCCAGATCGGCCAAACGGGAAAGCACCCGGGGGGGCGGTTGCCGGAAAGCCTCCGCGGAGGCTACTCGCCTTTGTCGAGGCTACTCGTCCTTATCGAGGCCGTCCGCGAATTAGAGGGTGAGCTATCGCGGGCTTCCGGGTTCTGTGCCGCCCGTCCAGGCCCGGCCGGAGTGAGGGAAGCCCCCAAGCCTCCCGGAATTCCGGCGACGTCGGCTACGAGAGCCCCCGGACAACCTCAGCCTTGATTGTCCGCTGCCAGACCCAGTTCGTCCAGCCGGACCCCCAATTCGGACTGGATTTGGGCAGCGCACCGCTGGTATCGCTCGACGCTTCCCCCGATCGGGTCGGAGACATCGCCCCCGTCAGCACGCAGCACGCTGGTCCGCTCGGCGGCGTCGGGCCACTGGGCCACGATCGCCTGGCGGTGGGACTGGGTCATCGTCAGGATCACGTCGGCGTAGCGGACCAGCGACTGGGTGAGCGGTTGGGTGATGTGGCCCCTCACGTCGAGCCCCATCTCCGACATCACCTGGATCGCCTGCTCGCTGGCACGCCCCCCGGTCACCGCCGCCACCCCGGCCGACACGACGAGCACGCCGCCGTCTTCAATCTCCTCGGGCGAGCAGCCCAACCGCTGGGCCACCATGTCCCGGAAGAGGGCCTCCGCCATCGGGCTGCGGCACGTATTGCCCGTACAGACGAACAGCACCATCAGGTGGGAGAGCCGGACAAGCGTATTTTCGGGCACGACCCCGTTTCGCAGGATCTCGTACTCATTGCCCGACACACGGACCACCGAGGACGGTTGCCCGAAGCGACTCGGGCCGTCGTCGAGCACCAGCTCGACGCGATCGCCCAGCGAGTCGACGACCTCCTGGGCCGTTTTCGGGGAGGCCTCTCCGGTGCGATTTGCGCTGGTTAGCGCGAGCGGCCCGGAGAGCATCCACAGCACCTCCAGGATGAGCTGGTGGCCCGGCACGCGCAAGCCCACCGTGCCTTCCGGCGAGACCGCCCGGCGTACGCTGGGCGGAAGCTGCCTGATCAAGCTCCGCGGATGCGAGTCGTCGACCACCAGAGTGACGGGTCCGGGCCAGCACCGCCGGGCGAGACGTTGGGCCAGGGGGCTCATGTCGGGCGCGTAGTCGCGGGCCTCTTCGGCGCTGCGGATGGCCAAGGTGAGCGGATGGCCTTTCTCGCGGCCCTTTGCCTGAAGCAGTCGCCTAACGGCGTGCCAGTCGAGCGCCCGAGCCGCCAACCCGTAAACCGTCTCCGTGGGGAAGACGACGAGCCGCCCTTCCGACAGGGCCTGGACCGCCCGATGGATCACATCGCGGACATCCTCCGCCCGATGCACATCAACGATCTCAGGGGGCATGGCGGCTCGCCCACACTCGGTTGGTATCTGCTTGTGATCGACGTAATATGTTACTATATAGGATCTTGCGCCTGATAGTCAAGGGCAACGCCGTGGTGCGTTCCGAGCGCCCCCCCATGAAGGGGTTGCTCTGGCGCCTGGGGGGCTCCCCGGGACCGCCTTCTTCCTGGGCCGATCGAGCGCGGTCCGGCGCGCCGGGGCCTATCACGGCCGGCCCGATGGTCCTGGCGTCCCCCTCCGAAAGCGTGTAGGCTCATCATAAGGAACACGTCAAAGCCCTTCGCTCGGAATGCCCCCCGGCGAGATGCCCAAATCGCCGCATTGCCCGCCTGACTCCACGGCGCTCCGCTCCCTAAGGGGTCGGATCACAAGGAGACAGTGTCTCATCGCGTTGGCGGCGGTGGTCACCGGGTGCAACCGGGATGGGAACACGATGGGACGCTTGGAGAAGGTCTGGGGCCGCCGGGGGGTTTCCGACGGGCGGTTTCAGAAGCCCCGGGCGATGACGATCGACGACCGGGACCGCATCTACGTGGTCGATATGACCGCCCGAATCCAAGTGTTCAACGCCGACGGCGAATTCCTTCACGGGTGGCGGACTCCGGAGAAGAAAGTGGGGAAGCCGACCGGGCTTTCGGCGACCCGGGACGGCCGGATCCTGGTGTCCGACACCCACTACTACCGCGTGTTGGTCTACTCTCCCGATGGCAGCCTGCTCCAGACGATTGGCGGCACGCCGGGCGAGGCGCCGGGCCAGTTCGGACTGGTCCGCGACGCGGTGCAGGACTCGCAGGGTAACTACTATGTTTGCGAGTCGGGCGAATACGACCGGATTCAGAAGTTCACCGCCGACGGCAAGTTCCTCCTACAGTGGGGCGAGCCCGGTGCCCGGCCCGGCCAGCTCACCTTGGCGCAGAGCATGGCCATCGACGAGGAGGATCGGATCTGGGTGGCCGACGCCTGCAACCACCGGATCCAGATTTTCGACACCGAGGGGAGACTGCTCGGCCTGTGGGGCAGCCAGGGCGGGCAACCCGGCCAACTCTACTACCCTTACGACCTCGTGCTCTCCCCGGACGGCCTGGTCTACGTTGCCGAGTTCGGCAATCACCGCGTCCAGCGGTTCACCCACGACGGCCAGTCGCGCGGCTGTTGGGGCACCTACGGCCGCCAGGAAGGCCAGCTTACCGACCCTTGGGCCCTGGTCCTCGATAGCCGGGGAAGGATCCACGTGCTGGATACGAAGAACCACCGAGTGCAGAAAGTGAGGGTTTGAGGGGGAGCTGCCAATTGAAGAATTGAGAATTGCCAATTGGAGATTGCCAATTGCAGATTGACAATCGCTGGTTGCCTCGTTCCCAGGCTCCGCCTCGGACGGGGGCGACGGAGGCGACGATGACCGCACGCGAGGTCAGCCGTGAATGAGGGCAGGCAGAGCCTGCCAGGCATTGCGTTCCCAGACGGAGCCTGGGAACGAGGACAAACTCGGTGAACGCCGAGCCCTGGACCGCATGGGGCATCCGCCATGTTCGACTACCAAATCAGCTTCGAATCGCCCTGGTGGCTCTTCTATCTCTCGCTGGGGATCGTGGCGGTCGTCGTGCTGTGGTGGTTCAGCTTTCGGACGCTGGCCGCCTTGGGGCCCGGCCGACGGATCGTGTCGCTCGTGCTGCGCAGCCTGGTGCTGTTGCTGTTCATTCTCGCGCTGGCCGAACTCCAGTTGGTCCGCCGCAACGACCGCCTGACGGTGATCTACGTGTTGGACCAGTCGGAGAGCATCCCCGCGGAGCGCCGCGAGGCGATGCTGGGCTACGTCAACGCGGCGATCCTCGAGCATCGCCAGCGGGACGACCGGGTCTCGGTGATCGTCTTCGGGCGCGATGCCGCCATCGAGATCCCCCCCTTCGACGACGACGTGCAGATCTTCAACGTCGAGAGCGAGCTGGACCCGAACTACACCGACGTGGCCCGGGCGTTGCGCCTGGCCCAGGCGTCGTTCACCGAAGACGCCTCGAAGCGAATCGTGCTGGTGAGCGACGGCAACGAGAACCTGGGCGACGCCGCCGAGCTGGCCCAGTCGCTCGCCGGCGACGGCGTGGGGATCGACGTCGTGCCCGTCCGCTACGAGCAGGGGGGCGAAGTGATCGTCGAACGAGTGACCGGCCCCGGCAACGTCCGCGAAGGGCA
>CAZDHR010000369.1:0-7159 GCA_964505295.1 uncultured Planctomycetaceae bacterium | reverse complement strand
GGCCCGACTCGGCCAACGCGCCGAGAACCTCTGGATCGGCGTTCACTGCGGAATCATGGACCAACTGATCTCGGCCTCGGGCCACGCGGGCCACGCGCTGTTGATCGACTGCCGCTCGCTGCGAACACGGCCCGTCCCTTTCCCGCCCGGCGTCGCGGTGGTGATCCTCGACACGGCCACGCGTCGCGGGCTGGTCGACTCGGCCTACAACGAGCGCCGGGCCCAGTGCGAGGCCGCCGCCCGGTTCTTCGACGTGCCGGCGCTGCGCGACGTGGAGCTGGAGGTGTTCGAGCGGCTCGCTACCGGCCTGGACGAGCCGGCGCAGAGCCGCGCCCTGCACGTGATCACCGAGAACAGCCGCACGCTCCAAGCGGTCGACGCGATGGAGCGCGGCGATCTGTGTGCCCTGGGCGTGCTGATGCGCAAAAGCCACGCCAGTCTCCGTGACGACTACGAGGTCTCCAGCGACGCCCTGGACGCGATGGTCGAATCGGCCCAGGCCCACCCCGCCTGCTACGGCGCCCGAATGACCGGCGCCGGCTTCGGCGGCTGCGCGGTCGCGGTCGTCCAGGCCGAGGCCGACGACGACTTCTCCCAAACCGTCGCCGCCGACTACCAACGAAAGACCGGCCACACCCCGGCCGTCTACATCTGCCAGCCGAGCAACGGGGCCGAGGTGTTCGCCGGGGAGGAAGGGTGACGGAGGGATCCGCTCCGTCCCGCTTGCGGCTCGCCCACGAATTCCCTACTCCGCGTCCTCGCTCCGAAGCTCCAGCCTCCAACTCCCTCAGCCACACACCCGCGCCAACCAGTCTCACTCCCAGACTCCACTCCCTACTCCCCACTCCCGACTCCCTACTTCCGCCCCAACCTCGAATCGATCAAGTCGGTCTGATCGTGGCTTTCGCGTTTGCGGAGGTAGAGCTTGATGGGGACTTCGCCGAAGCTGGTGTGCTCGCGGAACACGCCCAGCATGTAGCGCTGGTATTGGGCCGAAAGGCCTTGGGGGGTGTTACAGAAGAGGACGATGGTGGGCGGCTCTTCGGCCACCTGGGTGGCGTAGTAGATCTTGGGACGCCGGTGCCGATAGAGCGGCGGCGGGTTGTGCTCCAGGGCGGCCCGAACGATCTTGTTCAAAACGGCCGTGGCCACCCGGCTCCGCGCCTGCTTGAACAGCATCTGGCCGTGGTTCAACAGGGCCTTGACGTTCTTGCCCGTCTGACCCGTGACGAACGCGATCGGCACGTACCACATCGTGCGGAAGGTGTCGCGGAGATAGGTGACCCAGCGGTCGGTCGACATCGACTCGACCATCAGGTCCCACTTGTTGACGACGAAGATGCACGGCTTGTACTGCTTGGCGATGTAGTCACAAAGCTGCTTGTCGACCTTGCTGATCCGCTGGCTGGCGTCGAAGAACAACAGCGCGACGTCGGCCCGGCGGATGCTCCGCTGCGCCCGGTGCGTGCTGTAGAAGTCGAGGTTCGAGGCGACGCTCTTGGTGCGCCGGAAGCCGGGCGTATCGATGGCGATGAAGGCCTTGCCGTCGAGCTCGAAGCGGACGTCGACGCTGTCGCGCGTGGTGCCGGGTACCTCGCTGACGATCATCCGCTCGGCGTGGGCGAGGGTGTTGGCGAACGTGCTCTTGCCCGTGTTCCGGCGGCCCACGATGGCCACCTTCATCGTCGGCTCTTCGTAGACCTCCGCGACGTCGGCCTCCGGGGGGAGCCGCTTGTGAATCGCCTTGAGAAGCCGCTCCTTGCCCCGGTTCTGCTGGGCGCTGACGGCGAGCACCTTGTGGCCGAGGCGATAGAACGTGCTGGCCTCGGGATCCAGGTCGCGGTAGTCGGTCTTGTTGGCCACGCAGAGAATGGGGACGCTGACGTAGCGGAGCCGCTTGGCAACCTCTTCGTCCAGGCTGGTGGGGCCGGAGAGGGTGTCGACCACGAAGAGGATCACGTGGGCCGAGTCGATGGCCAGCGAGATTTGCTCTTCGATGTGATCGGCGAGGTTGTCGACGTCGTTGATGCCCATGCCGCCCGTGTCGACCAGCTCGACGTACCGATCGTGCAGATTGAGCAGGTGGGTGACCCGATCGCGCGTCACCCCGGAGGTCGGGTCGACGATGGCGATGCGTCGGCCGGCAAGCCAGTTGAAGAGGCTCGACTTGCCGACGTTCGGCCGGCCGACAATCACAACCTGTGGGATTCCCATCGAAACTCTTGCCCGCACCAAAAGCTCACCCCCGCCCAACGGCGTCGGCCAACCCATGTTGAAGGGTCAGCCCATGCACCTTGGTTCCATCATAATTCAAGGGCTGTCCGGCGGACAGGCCGACACGGGATCTGGGTTCCGGAAGGCCCGCCCCCGCCTGGGATGGATCGACGCGACCCGGTTCGACACGTGTTGTGGCACGGTCTCCCGACCGTGCCCCAGGAGCGACCGCAGGCCTCCGCGAACCGCCAGGAGCGGACCGCTAGGCTCCGCGAACCGCCTTGGGGGAGACTTACGGTCGCGACAGTGGCGTGGTCCGGAGACCACGCCACAACTCGGCTCACGCCACAACTCGGCTCACGCCACAGCGCGCGCCGCCCGATTCCCTTCCCTCCCTACGCCCACCAGCCGGGCTGGTTCGCAAACGCCCGCCCGGATCGGGACGGATCGACGCGGCCCGGATCGACGCGAACCGGATCGACGCTATACTGACGGGTAATCCTGCGCAAGGAATGGCTTCGAGGGACGACGATGGGACGGAAGAAGAGCGATTCAGGCGGGCACCGGGCGGTTCGGGCGATGGTGCAGCGATTGGAGAGCCTGGAGCAGTCGGGGGTGACGCATCTCGGCAAGCCGAGTCGCACCTCGTCGGAGGGGGAACCCGGAGCCGGGGGCGACGATCGCGTCGGCGCCCTGGCCGAGGTGCGGCGAGAGGTCGCCAACTGCACGCGCTGCAAGGAGCTGGCCCGCACTCGCACCCAGACCGTCTTCGGCGCAGGCAACCCGCACGCCCGGCTGGTCTTCGTCGGCGAGGCCCCCGGCGCGGACGAAGACCGGGAGGGCGAGCCTTTCGTGGGAGCCGCCGGACAGCTTCTCAACCGGATCCTCAAGGCGTGCACGCTCGGGCGCGACGACGTTTACATCTGCAACATCCTCCGCTGCCGCCCGCCCGGCAACCGAAACCCGCTGGCCGACGAAGCGGCCAACTGCCGCGAGTATCTCGACCGCACTCTGGCGATCATCCGGCCGGAGTTCATTTGCTGTCTGGGCGCGGTGGCCGCCCAAAATCTGCTCGGCACGACCAAGTCGATCGGCCAACTGCGCGGCCGGGTGCACGACTACGAGGGCATCCGGGTCGTGTGCACGTACCACCCCGCCTATCTGCTTCGGACCCCGTCGGCCAAGGCCAAGACGTGGGAAGACATGCAGATGCTGATGGCCGAGATGGGCATCGAGCTGCCGCAGAAGTAGCCGAAGCGCTACGGTGAGCCCTCCTGCGAGCTGATTTGCCCTCGGATCAGCAGACGCAACACGTCGCGGCGCCGGACAACGCCCACAAGCTGATAGGGCTCCTCGCGGGTGACCACCGGGAGGCAGTCGTCCTGGCTGGCTTCGAACATCTCCTGCACTCGGGGGACCGGCTCATCGGGGTGCAGGACCCAGCGGGCGGGGGTGGTCACGTCGGCGGCACGGACCAGGGTGTCGAGCGCGGGATCGAACAAGGCGCTGCTCAACTCGCGGTAGCGGATCACGCCCACCAGCTCGCCGCGGGGGCCGACGACCGGATAGGCGTTGTCGCGGCTGTGTTCGATGTAAGCGATGACGTCGTCAAACGTAGCACCCTGCGGCACGCCCTTCACGTTCTTGCGCATCAACTCTCCGACGGTGAGGTCCTCCCGACGGCGTCCCCTCCAAGGGTCCAGGCCGACGGCGAGCAGCAGGCGATTCCCAATCGTCTGGGCCTGGTCGGCCAGGCTTGAGCCGCGATGGCGAATCGCATGCGCCAACGGGACTTCGCCGGCCCGGAGAACCGCCTGGCGGATGAGGATCGGACCGACGATCTCGAAGACCACGACCGAGCCGAGGATCACCGTCTGCACCTGGCGGCACAAGTCGTGCAGCGCGGGATCCCCGTGCTGCGTCCGCTGAACGGCCATCGACGAAAGGGCGAGGGCAGCGCCTGCCTGGGCCCAGAGCGTCGTCCCCAGCCAATTGCGAACCGCCGGCTCTTCGTGGCCCGCCCTCGCGGCGATGCGAGTGCCGAAGTACTTGCCCGCGAGCCGGAGGACGATGTACGCCACGCCCACCCAGCCGGCCTGGCCCAGCTCGCCCGGCTTCAGCTCGGCGCCGTGCGTGACGAAAAACACGACGCAGAGCAGCCCGGTTAGACGATCCAGCTCAGCAAGCACCTGACGGCTCTGGTCCGAGCTGTTGGCGACGGTCACGCCCATCGCCAGGAACGTCAGCAGGTAGGGAACCCGGGCAAGCTGACAGACGGAAAGCAGCAACGCGACGACCGCCATCAGCAAGATGAGGCGGCGCGTCTCGGCCACCAAGCCGAAGGCGTAGCTGACCACCAGGCCCCCGGCCACGCCCAGGGCAACCGACCCGGCCAAGTCCTGCGCCAAGAGCCTCAACTCCACCGAGAAGGGAGCGGAAAGCCTGCCGCCGGGGATGTGGATCGCCAGGAAGAAGATCTCGAACAGGACGATCGCGGTCAGGTTGTTCAGCGCCACCAGCGAATTGGCGTACTCGGTCACCGGGCCCTCGGACTCCGTCTCCTTGAGCACCAGGATCGTCGTCGCCGGCGCCGTCTCCAAGGCCAACGCTCCCAGCAGAACCGCCAGCTCCCATCGCTCCCCGAACAGTACAATCCCCACCGCCACCAGAACAAACGTCAAGCCCAGCTCTCCCGCCGAAAGCCGCAACACCCGGCGGACCGTGCGACGGACCCGGGCCATGGGAAAATGGCCTCCCAACTGAAAGAGCACCAAGGCGATGGCCACCTTGGTCAGCGGCTCGAACAGCGTGATCTGACCCTCGTGGATCCAGTTCAGCACGCCGGGCCCGAGGAGAACCCCAATCAGGAGGTAGACGGTCACCCTGGGCAGGCGCAGATAAGTAGCCATCCCCCCCGCCAAGAGCGCGGCGATCAGCAGCAGTCCGAGGGTGAACGTGCTTTGCCAGACTTGCCCGTCAAAACCGGCCATTCACGGAGCCCTCTGAGTAGGCGACGAACACGACCGACTGATAATATACGTCGCGTCGGTCAGCGGCCAGGGGCGTGCGCAGGAGAGGGCGTGCCCTCGGCGGACTCGCGGCGGGTCGTCCGGGCACCACACTTGGCCGTATAGATGCGGCGAATAAGGTCCTCGTAGCCCGATACCATCCGCTCCACGGACCAGTGGGCCACGACGTGCTCGCGCCCGGCCCGGCCCATGCGCGAAGCCCGATCCGGGTTGCGAAACAGCTCGACCACGCGGTCGGCAATCCCGCGGGCGTCGCCCGGCGCGACCAGATGGCCGGTCTCGCCTTCGAGGACCGTCTCCGGGACGGACCCGACCTGCGTGGCCACCACGGGCTTCTCGCAAGCCATGGCTTCCAGGAGCGACACGGGGCTGGACTCCATGTGCGAGGTCAAGACGCCCACGTCGACCAGCGAGAGCACTTCGGCCACGTCGCTCCGCGTGCCCAGGAAATGGACTGCGTCGGCAAGCGACAGCTCCCGAGCGAGCGCCTCGAGCCGGACGCGATGGGGACCGTCGCCGACGATGAGGAACCTCGCCTCCGGGACTTCTTCGCGAATCAGCCTCGCAGCCGCCAGGAACAGCTCGTGGTGCTTCTCCGGACGCAAGGCCGCTACGATCCCGGCTACCGGGACGCCTTCCGGCAAGTGCAGCTCGTCGCGGAGCGTCGGGCTGGGCCAGCGGGGATGGAACTTCTCCACGTCCACGCCGTTGGGAACCACGCGAAGCTTGTTCGCCGGGCAGCCTTCGTTTGCGGCCAGGTAGCGGCGGTGCGTCTCTGCCACGGCGATGAACGCGTCGGTGATCGGCGCCAATAGCCGGTTGAGCAACTCGACACGATCGGGCAGGCCCGAGGAGTGCAGCGCCGAGCAAATCACCGGCACGCCGGCCAGCCACCCGGCCAAACGTCCCCAGAACATCTTGTCGCCGCCGGTTCCGACGGTCACGACGGCATCGATCCGCCGCTGGCGCATCAAACGCGCTAACCGCCACAACACGCCGAAGTCATACTTCCCGGTTAACAGCCCGCTGAACGTGGGGATCTCGTCCTGAACCGCTTCGCCGAGCGGCCCCAGGTACTTCAAGCAACACAGCTCGGGCGACACCCGCGAACGGTCCATGCGCCGGATCAACTGAACGAGTAACGTCTCCGCCCCGCCCACCGGCATGCTGGTGATCACGAACATCGCCCGCAGCGGACCGCGGTCTTCCAGGGAAACCAGTCTTCGACGACGTGCAAACATCGAAAGGGCCATGGCAAAGGGGCGGAGTCTGGGGGGATCGGTCGCGTGGGGGGCTGGACTTCGGCCAAGCGTGTGTGGACTTGGCGATGCGGCGTCCCACGCATTCGTGTCCTAGACAAGTGTATCTCAGACAAGCCCACCCGGCCTGAACCGCGGGAGGATTGAGCAGACGGGACGTGAGGATCGCGGCGGGGGGAGAATCAGCGGCGCAAAGGCGGGACGCCGGGCGGTCGTGGCAGGGCGACGAGGGAAGATATTCTTCCCAACGCGAATTGGGCGATCGGGCCGGATCGCGCCCGAGCGAGCACGACCGAAGGCGTAGGGTGCGTGAAACGCACCATCACCCCATTATGGTGCGTTTCACGCACCCTACGCCTTTCCGGCCGTCGGCAGGGGGGGCCCGCGAGCGGGGGGTGTCGAGGGAGCCGACGACCTAACGACCCCAGAGCTTCTTCAGCAGCTTGGCGCCCTCCGGATCATGCTCGACGACCTCAGCACGGACGAACGGATAGAAGTCGTTGGCCCCGAACCACGCTTCGGTCAGCTCGGCGAAGTACTCCTGGGGGTTGTTGGCCGCGTAGGCACGCACGGTCTTGCCGTCCCAGTGGAGGACCGATTCGTACGGGTCTGATCCCAAAGCGTGTCACGCGGCGATGGCTGGAAGTTGCTGTGTTT
>CAZDHR010000368.1:0-7187 GCA_964505295.1 uncultured Planctomycetaceae bacterium | reverse complement strand
ACCGAGTCGTGGCCCGACTTGGGAAAGGCCGAAGGATCGAAGACGATTACGCCGTGTCAACCCAAATCAGACAGTCGAACTTAGATAACTGGAGTTTGCATCATGAGCCATCTTGACCGCCGAGTGTTTCTCAAAACGGCGACCGCCGTCGGCTTGTCCGGCGTCGGGCTTCGTGCGTCTCGACAGGCCGCTGCCGCGGAACGGGGCAAGCGGAAATTTACCATGGACCTCCGCTGCGGGGCGATCGGCGTGAAGGCCGACCTACGGGAGGCGATTCGGCTTGCGCATCAGTACGGATTCGAGTCGGTCGAGCCGTCGGCCCCGTTCCTGGCGGAGCTTTCCGACGCGGAACTGGGGGAGCTGCTGGCCGATCTGAAAGCGAAGAACCTGGTCTGGGGTGCGGCTGGGCTGCCCGTCGACTTCCGCGGCGACGAGGCGAAGTTCAACGAAGGCCTCAAGCAGTTGCCCGAGCTTGCCCAAGGGCTCCAACGGGCCGGCGTGAGCCGCGTGGGCACGTGGATCTCACCCACCCACAACTCGCTCACCTATCTGGCCAACTTCCACCAGCACGCGCGGCGGCTGCGCGAGGTGGCCAAGATCCTCGGCGATTGCGGGCAGCGGTTTGGGCTGGAGTACGTGGGCCCCAAGACATCCTGGACCAGGGGCCGGCACTCCTTCGTGCACACCATGGAAGAGACCAAGGAGCTAATCGCCGAGATCGGCCGGGACAACGTCGGTTTCGTGCTCGATAGTTGGCACTGGTACACGGCCGAGGAGACCGAAGCCGACCTGCTCACCCTGACCAGCCGCGACGTCGTCGCCTGCGACCTGAACGATGCGCCGGGGGGGATCCCCGTCGAGGAGCAGATGGACGGAAGCCGTGAGCTGCCCGCCGCCACGGGCGTGATCGACCTCGCGGCGTTCCTCGGCGCCTTGGTCAAGATTGGCTACGACGGCCCGGTCCGGGCGGAGCCGTTCAACAAGAAGCTCCGCGAGATGGCCAACGAAGAGGCGATGGCCGCCACCGCCGCGGCGATGAAGAAGGCGTTCGCCCTGGTAGAATGACGTTGCTCGGCCCGCACCGGGCCCGAGCGTGCCTGGGGGCGTGAGTCTCCGCGAATCCCGCCCATCGGAGCCGGTCGTGTTCAGGATGGCACGACCGGCGTGCGATGGATCGGGAACGGGAGGATATTTCGGCGCGGGGCCCTGACGCCCGTGGCCTCGCGAGGAGGGTCACGTCGGCCTTGCCCACGGCGACTCAGGTGGCGAGATTCTGGCCGCACGGGCTCAGGGAGTCTCGTATCTCTTGGCAAGTCTTGCGTTGAGTGTGCGGGGTGTCCTACTGGCTCGGGACGGTGGTGGTAGGGCCCGGGCCGGGCAGGATGGTGGTGGGTTGCGTGCCGTAGGTGGCGGGGGGCGTGCTGTAGGTGCCGGGCGAGCAGGGATCACACGAAACGGCCGAGCCACACGGATCGCACGGATCGCACGGGTTGGCCGAGTAACAGGGGTCGCAGATCACCTCCGGCGCCATCGTGGTGGTCGTGGGGAATAGCACGCCGCGGCGAAACCAGTCGCAGCACTTGCAGCCGACCGTGCCGACCGTCAGCATCACGATTGCCGTCAGAACTAGCAGCTTTTTCATCTGGGGATCTCCTGTCGAGACATACCGGCGGCGATACCCATGGGGTATCGTCTTGCCGGACCATCGACCAGACAACTCTACACCACGCCCGATGATGTGCAAACGAAACGGCGCCGTTTCTTTGAAATGGACCGTATATTTTTCGCCACCCTCAACGTTGAATGGAGGCTACACTTCCTTAGACGAGCCGACGGCTCGGAAGTTGCGAATCCTCAGTTGCCTCGTTAACCTCGGGAGAACCCTGATGCGCGAGATCCGTTGGAACCAAGCGATGCGGGCGCCGGCCGCCGTGGCGGTCGGGCTGGCCGTGTTTCTGGCCGCCGGCGCGTGCGCCGCAGCCCAAACACCGCACGACATCTGGCTGATTAGCACCCGTAGTGCCCCTTGGTCGAACCCCGTCGGCGGTGAGGACCGGATCGTGTACTGGCATTTGGACGCGGAGAAGAACTGGGAGCAGGCCGATCTGGAGGCGTTCCTGGCGACCGACGACCCGGCCGTGCCCACGTGTGTGTACATCCACGGCAACCGCACCAGTCACAGTTGGGCGGTGCGAGAGGGCTGGAGCGTGTCGCAGAAGCTCAAGCGGGAAGCGCCCGACCGCCCCTTGCGGTTCGTCATCTGGTCGTGGCCGGCCGACCAGATCGGGGGGATCCGGCAGGACGTTCAGGTCAAGGCCTACCGCAGCGACGTCCAGGCCTATTACCTGGCCTACTGGCTGGGACGGGTGAACCCGGAGGTTCGGGTAAGTCTGATCGGCTACAGCTTCGGCGCCCGAACGATCACCGGCGCGTTGCAGCTATTGGCCGGAGGAAGGTTCGCCGGGCGCAGTCTGCCCGAAGGGGCGGCCCCCGTGGAGCGAACACCGGTCCGCGCGGTGCTGGTGGCCGCGGCGATGAGTGCCCACTGGTTGTCGTCGGGCGGGGCGAACGGATTGGCGCTCTCGCTGGCCGACCGCGTGCTGGTGACGCGCAACACGTACGACCCGGTGCTGAAATACTATCCCAGGATGTACGGCCGCGGTGGTCCGCAAGCGTTGGGCTACACCGGGCTGGCCCGATCGTCGCGACTCGGAGAGCAGCGAGAAAAGGTCGAAATCCTGCCCGTCGAACGCTCCGTGGGCAGCAACCACGGCTTGAACGGCTATCTCCGGGCCTCCCCGGTGCGCTCGCGCCTGGCCTGGTACGCCTTCTTGGAGCCGCCCGTGGCCGAGGCTGAGGCCGACGCGCCGAAACCCGAATCAGAGGCTTCGGATTCCAAAGCGGGATCCGAGCAGCCCGCCCAGCCCACCGGTCAGGCGGCGGGGCAGGGCAACCCCTGAGTCGCGCAAGTTTCACTGAAGACACTGTCCGCGTGCCGTGAACGGCGAAACGACGTGTGCCCCGTGTAGCAAGATTCATGGACGAGCCCCAGGCGTATTTTGACGGCCGGTTTGTTCCTGCCTCGTCGGCGGCAATTCCGCTGACGGATTCCGGCTTCGTGCAGGGCGCCGCGGTGGCCGAACAGTTGCGCACGTTCGCCGGGAAGCTCTTCCGGCTCGACGACCACCTGGATCGTCTGGAGCAGTCGCTGGGCATCGTGGGCGTCGACCCGGGGCTCGGACGTGATGAACTGACGCACGTCGCCCGAGAACTGGTCGACCGCAACTACCGACTGCTGCCCCCGGGCGACGACCTGGGCCTGTCGATCGTCGTCACCCCGGGGCCGTATCCGGCGTATTCCCTGCCGGGGTCGGGTGGACCGACGGTGTGTCTGCACACGTATCTTCTGCCGTTTCGGCTCTGGGCCGACAAGTACCGCACGGGGCAAGTGCTGGTCACCACCGACGTGGAGCAGGTGTCGCCCAAATCGTGGCCGCCCCGGCTGAAATGTCGCAGCCGCATGCACTTCTACCTGGCCGATCGCCAGGCCGCGATGTCCGAGCCGGGCGCCCGGGCGCTGATGCTCGACGCGCAGGGGTTCGTCGTCGAGGCATCGACCGCCAACGTGATGATCCACACGGCCCGCGACGGCCTCGAAAGCCCGCCGCGTCACAAGGTGCTTCCGGGGATCAGCATGCGGGAGGTCCACGAACTGGCCCAGAAGCTCGGCATCCCGGCCGCCGAGCGGGAGCTGACCCCGGCCGACGTGGCCGCGGCCGACGAGGTCCTCCTGACCAGCACGCCGATGTGCCTGTTGCCGGTCACGCGGTTCAACGGCCGGCCGATCGGCGACGGGGTTCCGGGCGAGGTCTTTCGCCGGCTACTGGCCGCCTGGAGCGGCCTGGTGGGCATCGATATCGCGGCGCAAGCCGAGCGATTTGCCAAGAGAGGCGTTTGACAAGTCGGCAAACGTGACCTAGAGAACTAATAGCAGGTCATTTCTTCTCCCCACCCAACGAACCGCCTGCAAGCCCGAAAAGGCAAACCGACTGCGAGGTCGGGACGCAATGCCGTGGGGCTCTCTTGGAGAGCTGGCCAGGCTGCCGAAGGCTGAGTCCTTCTCTTGAGGATGTTGCCGTGTCGGCGTGCGTCTCGTCACTCGCGTTCTTCGTTTCCGCTCTGAGCGGCTTCCAGCGCGCTCCGGGCGGGCTCCCACGTCGGCTTTGCCGTTCTCATCGCGTGCGACTGATCGGGCTGCTCGGAGCCCGGCCCGTTTCGGCATTCTCTCTCCCGCCCAAACGACGCCCGGACGCGTTTGACGCAAGGGCTTCTGAGACCAACACTTTCACAGGTTTGGGCACACTTCTTCGACCGCGGAATGCCGGCTGCCGTTTCCGATTCGCGCGCGGCCGGCGGCCGATCGCCGCGATGGCCAAGCCAATGCTGTTCGAGATGGGAGACTGACGGTGAATAAACAATCCCGAGAACGCAAGAGTCCGCGGCGCCGAGGCGTCACCCTGGTGCTGGCCGCGCTGCTGATCGTCGCCATGTTGGGCGTGGTTGCCTTCGCGGTAGACATGGGCTACATCATGCTGGTCCGCACGCAGTTGCAGGTGGCCGCTGATTCGGCCGCCATGGCAGCCGCGGCGCATCTGGGGAAGCCGTTCGAGGAAATCCTCGCGTCGGCCGACGAGTACGCCGGCTATCACTCCGCCGGAGGCAAGCCGGTCGACGTCGATCCGTCCGACGTGGAACTGGGCTCCTGGGACAGCGACACGAGAACCTTCACGCCCTCCGACGAGATGGGGAACGCAGTTCGGGTAACGACACGTCGCGACGCCTCGGCCGGCGGCGAGGCCCCGCTCTTCTTCGCCCGCATCTTCGGCAACTACTCCTTCTCTATGTCGGCCTCGGCCGTCGCCATGGCCAACCCCCGCGACATCGCCTTCGTCGTCGACCTTTCGGGGTCGATGAACGACGATACCGAGCCGTGCTGGGCCACCGGCGAGATCAACAAGACCTTCACCCCGGAAGGCTATCCCACCGTCGGCAGTGAGTTGATGCAGAAGCTGTACGACGATTTCGGCTTCGGGAATTACCCGGGCGCGGTGGAGTATCTCGGCGAACGGTGGGGCGTCCCGCAGAACAAGTACGCGTATGCCGAGCTGACCAAAGACAACGGGCCGTTGGCCGGCCGCTCCGTGCCGCGCAAATATCGGATCAATTCGAGCGACAGCGAGACGGTGCGCAAGCGCAAGGCCTATTCGGCGATCATCGACGGCCAGATCGCCAAGGTGATGCCCAACGCCAAACCGACCCCCAATAGCAAGAAGAACTACAAGTACTGGGAGAAGTACCTCGACTACATCGTGTACACGGTAACCGTGAAAGCACCGCAAAAAAGCACCAGCAAGAAGAAAAGCACCAGCAAGAACAAGAGTGGTGGCAACAACAAGAGTGGGGGCAGCACGAAGCCTAAACCACCCAAGCCCACGATCGGTTGCCTGCCGCCCGGACACGACCCGACCTGGTATGCCGACTGGGCACCCGCTGGGCAACACAAGCAGACGCTGGCCGCGATGTCCTTGTCCGAGGACATCCAACTCGCCTTGGCCCCCGGCGCCCACGACACGCTGCTTTTGTCGGAAGCGGTGTTCGCACGCACGAAAGTGTGGAGGCCGAAAGGAGGCAACAACAAGGGAGGCAACAACAAAGGAAATAACAACAAGGGAGGTAACAACAAGGGAGGTAACAACGGGGGGAACAACGGTGGCAGCCCGGGCACGCCCCCGGCCAACCGCGGCACGCTGCCGCCTAACCAGGACAGCGATCGAATTCACCGGTTCAACAACCCCAACAAGAGCACCTTTCCCCAATCCAGCAGCAAGGTCCCCAGGGGATACCGCAACAATATAGGGTACGTGACGTACGTGCAGTTCATGATGGACCACGGGCGGGACTTGAGGCCGCAGGGGAACCAGTACGTGCCACTCTCGAAACACAGCCGCGACTGCCCCTGGCACGCGGAGCAGACCGCCGGCGGCTCGTTCCGCTTCCCGGCCAGGACGCAGCCGATGCACGCCGCCCGCCGGGCCCTGATCGCGGCGATCAACGTCGTCAAGGAGCGAAACGCGGGCATCGCCAACTCCGGCCAGGCGGATTGGGTCTCGATCGTCGCCTTCGACACGCTCAGCGGCGGCGGACCGGTCATCGAGCAAAGTCTCACCGCCGACTACGACGCCGCGATGCGAGCCTGCACCCAGCTCCAGGCGGTCGGCGACAAGGGCGCGACCACCGCCACCGAAACCGGCCTCGAGACCGCCCGGCTCCACATCCGTTCGAAGGACGAAGGCGGCCACGGGCGACTGGCGACCAATAAGGTCGTCGTGCTCCTGACCGACGGCGTGCCCAACCTCTACTCCTCAAGCCCGACGGAAATCCAGAAGTTCATCGGCGATAACCCCAGCGACGACTACTACAACAACGGGGCCTACTGGCTCGACGCCCCCCTGATGCAGGCCGCGATGATCGAGCAGAAGAACTGGCATCTGTTCCCGGTCGGCGTCGGACTGGGGACCGAGTACGATTTCATGGACCGTTTGGCCCGCATGGGCGCCACCGCCAACGACGACGGAGAAAGCCCCCGCGGCAGCGGCAACCCTGCCGAATACGAACAGCGCCTGACCGACATCTTCGAAGAGATCATCACCAACCCCCAGGTGCGGCTCGTGCAATAGTCCAACCTGCTCTCGATTCCCGCCCAGAACCCACGGGTCGCCCGCCCGTGGGTAAGGGGCGTTTGGAGCTTGTATACAAGCTTCGGTGAGTCTCAGAAGGCCCCCGGTGCTACACTTGGAATCAAAACTTGTGCCTAAAACGGGGAATGGGCAACAGACGCCCTGAGAGCCCCAGGGATCGCCGCCCGCCTCGGACATGCAATGTGTCGGTCAGGGTGGTGAACGGCCGGGAGCGTGGGGCGTGGGGGGGGCTACCGGCGGAGAAAACTGCCCGATTCGGTGGTCGGGCTACCTGGGGCTACTGGCCAGACGCCCCCACACGCCCCAGAATCGCCTCCGGCACCAGACGAGTAGAACGTCGACCAGAGCGGCGAACGACACGCGGTAGAATCGTGCCCCCGGAACCCCGCTTCCGACGGGCAAATGTTGCGTTTCTTGGACGAAGCGGCT
>CAZDHR010000367.1:0-7264 GCA_964505295.1 uncultured Planctomycetaceae bacterium | reverse complement strand
CTTGGTCAGCCCCGGCATCGGCTCCGGGTAGTGGCCGTCGGGGCCGGGGAGCACCGGCGGGTCGGCGTCCCACGCGTAGCTCTTGGGCGACAGGTCGAGCTTCGAGTTGAAGGCGTCGTCCCAGGCGATCTGTTGTCCGCCGTGGGTGGCCATGCGGCCCATGATCGCAACCATCGTGCTGTGGCCCATGGTGAAGCTGTCGTTGATCGGCTTGCCCTCGCGGATACCGGCGAACATCTCGTCGAAGCAGTTGAGCTCGGGATGCCGCGTGTCCTTCTCAGCAGCCCATTTCTCTTCGCCCTTGAGGTCGAGGATCGCGATGCCGCCGCGACGCCCCTTGGTCAACTGCCCTTTCGTGCCCAGGACGACGTCGGTGACCCCGTTGAAGCAGTTGGTCTGCTGCCGGGTGAAGGCGAACATGCGTGGGCCGCTTTCGTACTGGTAGACCACGGCGTGATGGTCGAAGATGTCGCCCCACTTGGGCTCGGTGCGGACCTGGCGCCCGCCGTAGCCCCACGCCGTCGCCGGCGACTCCTCCTTCATGATCCAGCTCGCCCGGTCGATCAGGTGGACGTACTGCTCGACGATGTGGTCGCCCGAGAGCCACGTGAAATAGTACCAGTTCCGCATCTGGTACTGCATCTCCGTCCAGTCGGGCTCGCGACCCCGGTGCCACAGGAAGCCCGTGTTGTAGGTCCCGTGCAGGGCGACGATCTCGCCGATCTGGCCGTCGTGTACGCGCTGGACGGCTTCGCGCAAGGGAGTGCTGTACCGCGACTCGAAGCCGCTCGTGAAGCTGGTGTTCTTCTGCTTGGCCTTCTCGCCGGCGGCCAGCACGCGGCGCACGCCCGGGGCGTCGACGGCCATCGGCTTCTCGGCCATCAGGTGGACGCCCGCCTCGACGCAGGCCTCCATGTGCATGGGTCGGAAGTGGGGCGGCTCGGCGAGGATCGCCACGTCGACACCGTCGGCCAGCAGACGCTCGTGGCCCTCGAAGCCGTCGAACAGGTGGCCGTCGTCGACGGTCGCCCGCTCGCCCACCGCTTTCTTCAGGCTGTTGCGGCAGGCTTCCATGCGGTCGCGAAACGGGTCGGCCATGGCCACCAGCTTGGCGCCGGGATCGACCGCAAGGGCGCTTCGGACCGCCCCGGCCCCGCGCCCGCCGCAGCCGATCAGGCCGATCTTCAACCCATCGCTCCCTGCGGCATGGCAAGCGCGCCCGACGGCCAGGCTGCCGGCCATCGCCCCGCCGGCGATCAACCCCGACGTGGCCAGAAACTCCCGACGCGACCGTCGGGTACTCGAATCAATTGGCTGTGACTCGGACATGGGTGGCTCCTCCTCATGGATCAGAACGAGAACGCGGGTCCTCTGGACGAATGCTCTCAGGGTGCTCCCCCTTCGGGGGACGACGGATTGCGATCAGTGTAGGCGACGCAAGTGCCGTGGGCAAGCAAGCTTCCTCGGTCGGGTCCATGATCATCCATCCACGCCGGCCCGATGGATCGCGGCGCTGCGAGCGAGGGCGCGGCCCATCTGCCGGCCGTCTCCCCGGTTGCGATGCCCGCGCGCATCCGCTATCGTGCAGCCGAATGCGTCGGCCCGCACAACTCCAACGTCTGACCCCGGGAAAGCAGAAATGAAACGCGACCACCCTCACCTTTGCCATCGGCGTAGTTTCCTCGAAGCGGCCTCGGCGGCTGCCGCGTCGGCGTGCTGTGCCTGGGTTTGGGGCGAGGAGCCGCCCGCGGTCACGGAGCCCCGGGCGACCTCGGGCGACCGCGTCGAGCCGGACTGGCAGGAGCGACTCACCGTGACCGTCGGCCCGGCCAAGGCGGATTTGGTCGGGGCCGACCATCGCGTACTCCAGGCGGCCGTCGACCACGTCGCCGCCTTGGGCGGCGGAACGGTCAAGATCCTCCCGGGCACCTACCGACTGCGAAACGCCGTCTACCTTCGCTCGAACGTCCGTCTGATCGGAAGCGACGAGGACGCGGTCCTCATTAAAGAGCCTTCGGTCACCACCAAGCTGGCCGCCGACAGCGACTGGTTCGACCAGGAGATCACGCTGGCCGACGCCTCGGGCTTCCAGCTCGGCGACGGCGTGTGCATCCGCACCCGCAACCCGCACCACGGCGGCACCGACGTGGTCAAGCGGACTCTGGTCGCCCGAAGCGGCAACCGCTTCAAGCTCGATCGGGCGCTCCGCAAGAATTTCTGGCTGGAGGGCGAGACGACCGTGGCCACCCTCTTCCCAATCCTCAACGGCGAAGAGATTTCCGACGTGGTGATCGAGAACCTGGTGCTCGACGGCAACAAGGACGAGAACGACAACCTCAACGGCAACTACGCCGGTTGCATCTTCTGCCAGGACGGCAGCCGAATCACGGTCCGCGGCGTCACCGCGCGCCACTACAACGGCGACGGCGTCAGTTGGCAGGTCTGCCACGACGTGGTGATCGAGGGCTGCCGCAGCCACGACAACGCCGGCCTGGGCCTGCACCCGGGAAGCGGCTCCCAGCGGCCGATCATCCGCAACAATATCCTCGAGCGGAACTCGATCGGGCTGTTCTTCTGCTGGGGCGTGAAGTTCGGCCTGGCCGAAGGCAACACCATCGACCAGAGCACCCGCTACGGCATCTCGATCGGCCATCGCGATACGGAGAATCTGATTACGAAGAACACGATCCGCCGAAGCGGCGAAGTGGGCGTTCTCTTCCGCCCGGGGCGCGGTAAGGCGTTCGCCCCCCATCGCAATCACGTCCGGGACAACCGCATCGAGGACAGCGGCCCGGAGGACGGCATCGCCGTCGACGTGCAGGGCGAGACTGAGGGCGTCACGATCCGCGGCAACGAGCTCGTCGAGACCCGCGCCCCGGCCCAGCGGACGGGCATCCGCCTCGGCCCGAAGACCCGCGACGTCCACCTGGCCGACAACCAGATCGAGGGCTTCGCCACGCCGATCGCGGACCTGCGCGAGCCGTGAACGCGGCCGCGGCGGCGGAGAAAGAGCTTCTTCGGGCTCCGGAGTGAGTATAATGGCAGCTTGAGAAATGCTCGGCACCCGGGGAACGGAAACTGCTGTTGGGAGCGACACCATGTTTTGCACGACTCGTGATTCCATGCCCGTAGCATCCGTCGGCAACCACGTTGCGGCGACCGGGGCCGGCCTGTTGGCCGCCTTGCTGCTCGGCTCGACCACGCTGGGGGCCGACGCGATCGGCCCTGTGCTTCGGGTGCCGGCAAGTCCGGCCACGCTCGAGGTGGCCGTCGCGTGGGAGCCGGGCGCCCAGCTCGCCGCCGCGGGTTGGCAACTCGTCGAGGTGGACCATCCGAGCGTGGTCGTTCCCGTCGAGGTCGTGCCCGGCTTGGCCGACGACGGCCTGGCGTGCGAAAAGAGCAAGCGTCTCGTCGCCGCCATCCCGCCGCGCCAGGGCGCCGCCGAGCCGCGGAGGTTCACGCTGCGGCCCGCTTCGGAGGCGTCGCCCCAAGCCGGCGGCGTGTTCCGCCTGGAAGACTCCAGCGACACGTCGCTCGGCATGTGGGACGGCGACTCGCCCGTGCTGGTCTACAACCACGGCACGATCACCGCCGAGCACGTCCCGGAGAAAGACCGGCGCCGGTCGCGGGCGTGCTACGTCCATCCCGTCTACGGCCTCCACGGCGAGGTGCTGACCGAGGACTTCCCCCCCGACCACTTCCACCACCACGGCGTCTTCTGGACCTGGCCGCACGTGGCGATCGACGGGCAGGAGTACGACCTCTGGGCCGACCGCGGCATCAAGCAGCGGTTCGTCGGCTGGCTCGCTCGCCAGGCGGGGCCGGTCGCGGGCGTCATCGGCGTCGAAAACGGCTGGTTCGTGGGCGACCGCAAGGTGATGATCGAGCGCGTTTGGATTCGGGCCTACAAACCGGCCGGCGACAGCCGCTCGCTGGACCTCGAGCTCACCTGGATCCCCGTGGACCGGCCGATCACCCTCTGGGGCGCCGGCGGCAAGAGCTACGGCGGGCTCACCGTGCGCTTCGCCCCGCCCTCCCGAAAAGATCCCAAGACGACGATCACCGTGCCGACCGGCCCCACCACCGCGGACCTTCCCGACACGCCGCTCGCCTGGGCCGACTTCACGTCCCAGTTCGGCGACGCTCCCACGCGAAGCGGCGCTACGGTGTTCGTCGACCCGAGCCACCCTGACTATCCCCCCACCTGGCTCACCCGCCACTACGGCCCCCTGTGCGTCGGCTGGCCGGGCGTGAAGCCCAAGACGTTCGAGCCGGGCGTGCCGATTCGGCTCAGCTACCGGATTTGGATCCACAAGACGCCGGTGGAGACTGCCCAGGTTCAGCAGGCGTACGACGCCTATGCGGCCGCGCTGACCTCTTCCCGGCAGTAGCAGCCCTGCGACCGAGCTCGATGCTACTCGCCCTCGCCGTCGTCGGAAGAGCCGGCTCGCAGCCCAAGACTCAGGTAGCGGTCGTCGAGGCAGGCCACGATCCGCTCGTCGACCCACTGGTCGAGCGTACGCTTGAGCGTGGATTCGTCGACCGGCTTTCCGCCGGAGTGCTTGCCGGCGAACTGGAGAATTCGCCCAAACGACCGGCCCGTGTCACAGTAAAGGTAGATCTCCCGATCGAGGCCCGTAAGACGGCGCTGGAGCTGGGCGGCGCAGGGACGGGTATCGGTGAGGATCAGCACGCCGTCAGGGCGGTCCCACATGCGGAGCGTGACCGTGCGGTTGAGCGATTGCCAGGTCTCGATTTCCACTAGTGCCGGTGCGGCGTAGTCGAGCGGGTTGCGCCCGTCGGCGTAGTCGTACTCGTAGTAGTAGGCCATGCGCCGCAGCACGTCGTCGGGGAAAGGGTAGACGTACGGGAACGCCTTGTTCGGCCGTGGGTTGGCCATGCCGTGGGCGGCCGGGTCCTCGAAGTACGGCGAGAAGCGGTCCAGGCGCACGCGCCCCACGGCCAGCGGCGGCGCCAGGTGGACGATCGAAGGCACCAGCTCGGCCAACGCGGCGTAGTCGGCCGGGTTCTCGCCCGGGAAGCCGTACAGCACGTTCCACTTCACCTCGATCTCGTGCTCCGAAAACCACTTGAGCGTCTGAAGGTTCTGCACGGCGTTGGCCCCTTTGCCGATCAGCCGGAGCACGGACGTGATGAACGTTTCGATCCCCAACTGGGCGGCGCCCATCCCGGCGCCCATCAGGATCTCGACCTGGCGCCGGGTCATGTTGGTCTTCATCTCGAAGACGAAGGCCAGGCCGATCTGGGCCTCACGGAGCATGGGCAGGAACGTGTCGAAGTAGCGGTAGTCGAGGATGTTGTCCGACGAGCAGGCCTGGCGCACGCCGTATCGCTCGACCAGTTCGCGCAGCTCGTCGACCGCGCGCCGCGGGCTCTTGCTCCGATAGGCCAGCGTGCTGCCGTTCAGGCCGCAGAACTTGCAATGGTGCTTCTGGCCCCACCAGCACCCGCGCGAGGTCTCGAAGAACAAGAGCGGGCGGATCTCGGCCTTCAGGGGGCTCGACTGGAGGCGCTCGAAATAGTCGGCGAAGTCGGGGTACGGCAGGGCGTCCATGTCGCGAACCATGAACTCCGCCGGGTCGGGCGCGGCGGTCCCCTCTCCCTCTGGGAGAGGGTGAGGGTGAGGGGTTTTGGCATTACTTCGGCCGGCCGGAAGGGACGGACGTTGATCTTGGATGCCACGCCCCCTCACCCCGGCCCTCTCCCGGAGGGAGAGGGAGGCTTGTTGTGGCAACGACTCGCGCCCCACCACGCCCGGCGGCAGCTTGGGCGGTTCGCCCGCGACGACCTGCTCGACGACCGGCGGGAACGTCAGGTCTGCTTCGCCCAGGAACACGTAGTCGATCTCGGGAAACTGCGCCACAAGCTCGATCCCCATCTCGGCTTCGCAGGCTGCCCCGCCGAAGACGATCTTGATTTCCGGCCGAAGCTCCCGAATCCGCCGGGCGAGGCACATCGAGGGCATCGTCTGCTGGAACGAGGTGGCAAAGCCGACAAGGGCGTACTGCGACCAGTCGATCGACTCCACACAGTGGTCGAGAAACGGCTTGACGTGCTCGCCGGCCCGCTCGAAGTCGCGTCGATCCGTGGAGGTCAGGCCGGGGTCGGTCGGCAGCAGCACGTCGCGCCAGTAGCGATCATCGTCCGGCAACTGCCCTTGGAAGTAACGCTTGGCGAACAGGCGCTCGCCGCCGAGGACAAACGCGAAGTGGTCGGCGAGCCAGAAGTAGTGGTCCGGCCCCACGCGCTCGGCGAAGTCGAAATTGAGGTAGGCGACCTCGCAGCCGATCCCTCGCTCCAGAAGCGCCCCCTTCAACAGGCTGGGCCCGAGGTTGGGCCAGCGAAGGTTGGAGAACGGCATGTTGACGATCAGCACGCGGGACATGCGCGGAGTGTGGAGGGGATGAATGCTCTTTGGATTGCTGTGAAGCCGCGAGCGGCTTCAGTCGAGGGAGGAGTCGCCCGCCGTATTCACGGCCACGGCCGGCCGCTTCGCCTTCGCGATCACCCGGAAGCCGACGTTGTATACCCGCTGGTACGGTTGGTAGCTCAGCCGGAAGCTCGACGTGCACCGCTTGGGCCGATCGCGCCATGAGCCGCCGCGCACGACCTTGCGCCCCTGGGTCGCCGGGTCGTCGCGCCCGTCGTCGGCGTAGTACGGATAAGGGCGGTACGCGGTGCGGGTCCATTCGGCCGCGTTGCCGTGCACGTCGCAAAGGCCCCACGGGTTGGGCTGGTACTTGCCGGGAGCGACCGTCAGTAGGCTCCCGTCGTTGAATCGCGCGTCTTTGGGAATCCAGTCGTCGTACTTGGGCGGGTCCTTGTAGGCGTCGAACACGGTGTACGGATTCGTGACGAACTCGACCATCTTGGCGTCGCACACGTTGGCAAACGGCGAGAAGTCGGCATCGAGATCGCCGTAGAACAGGGGCGTGGCCGTCCCGGCCCGGCACGCGTACTCCCACTGGGCCTCCGTCGGCAGCGTGAACTCATCACCCGTGGCCTGCGAAAGCCACCGGCAAAAGGCCATCGCCGCGTTCCAGCTCACGCGGACGACCGGCTGCTCCGGCTCGTTCATCGGATAGCCGTGGATGCCGAACTGGTACGCGTTCTTCGACTCGACGCGGCTGTCGTGGTGGGGGTCGAACCGGGCGAACTGGGCGTTGGTCACTTCGCCCACCCCCATCCAGAACGGCTCCTCGATCTCGACCCGGACGAGCGGCCGCTCGTCGACCGCTCCGTC
>CAZDHR010000366.1:0-7276 GCA_964505295.1 uncultured Planctomycetaceae bacterium | reverse complement strand
GCTTCGGGCTAGTGTGTCGTCTCAGACTTTACGCCAATCAGCCGAAAAACCGCTTGGTGCTGGTTCGACGATGCCGTTTGCCGCAAGGCCCCCCAACCGACGCGGCAACCGGCCCAGGCCGTCCATTATCGCGAAAGCATCGCGTGCCGCAACGGCTTGGCGGCGCGTCGGATCACCGCTCAGACCCTCGTCGGGTAGCCGGTCCCGGCGGCGACGCGACGTTCGAGCATCGCCGTCACGAAGCCGTTCCGGCGGCGTACGGTCGAGCGGGCACGCTCGTTGGCAAGAAGGGCTACGCCGCCTCGCGAACCTCGGAGGCCGGACGCGGCGGCAGAAAGGTCCGGTCGACCTCCGGCCGGACGGTGTGGACGTCTTCAGGAAAATGCTCGGAAGCGGCCTGACCGCCGGGCGCACGGATGCCGAGCGCCACGAGGAAGCTGCGACGGAGCGCCCGCAGCGGCACGGCCACGAGCCGATGGACGCGGATCCACCAGGGACACCTGCTGATCACGTCGGATACATGGCATCCGCACAGATCGGGTCGGCACCGCGCCAGATGCTTCTCGAAGTGGTACAAATCGCTGCGCTGGAGCATGCGCAGAAGGACGCGGATCGGCCGGGAATTGGCCGGCCACCAGTCGGGCAGACGGAAGCTAATCTGGAAGTCGACCAGGTGCGGCCGGCCGTCGTCGCCCACGATGATGTTCTCGTGCTTGTGGGCATCGACGTACGCCATGTTCCGGCGATGTAGCTCCAGGAACAATCGCTCCAGCGCGACGAAGAACGGTCCGTCGACCGCCTCCGTTTCTCCCAGAGCATGTCCCGGGACATAGTCGTGCGCGACGGCACCCTTCAGCCGCTTTCCATCGGCGTGCACGTCCCCCACCAGGGAAGGCACGTTCGCCAGATCAGCCAGCCGAACGAAGAAGGAAGCCTCCCGGCGAGCAAGCATCCGCCCCAGCCACCCCATGGGGAAGAAGAAAATGGGCTGTTGTCGGTTGAACTTGCACACGATGCGACCCGCGGGCCCACGGTAGACGGCCGTCGCGGCCCACGAGTCGTGCTTCATCACGCGTGCCAGAAAATACGTCGTACCGTTGACCTCGACCCGTTCCGGCGGCTCCTGCGTGCCGAGGGCCCGAAACAGCGCGGGACGAGGGCGTGCCGCCGGGCGCGAATCGGGGGCTGTGTTCCTGCACGTCGTCATCTTGCCTCTGCGACCTGTGGCCCGGTCTGCGAAGTTGTGCCGGCTGTAAGGAATATATCGGCCACCTTCGAGGCGGGGATTCGCCGTTTTCTCCAAGGCTCGGTGCGGCGGTCCCGTGATACGCCGGGTGGCGCGCAGGCGGGAGGAATGCGGAAAGCCTGGGCGCGAGAATCCGAGGGAGCCAAGCCGCGTTTTGCCGCGCGTCGCGCGATCCCGGCACGACCTCGCAAGGTTGACGGAACTCCCCAATTCCCATATAGTTAGATGCTTTTTGAGCCTCCGTCCACGGTCTCGTTCACCGGGAGCCAAGCCGATGAGCTTCGATGACAGTGCGGGAACCGGCTTTTCGACCATGCGGGGTCGAAGCTATCCGTCGATTCGGCAGTTCACCGTGTTCCTGGAGAATCGCGTGGGGCAGCTCTTGGAAGTTGTCCGCCGGTTCGAGGGCAGTCAGGTCCAAATCGTCGCCCTATCGATCACCGACTCGGGCGAGTGCGCGTTTGTGAGGTTCCTGCTTAGCCACCCCGAAGAGGGGCGTGAGATCCTGGAGCGGGCCGGGCTGGCGATCATCGAGAGCGATCTGATTGGCGTGGAGTTGCCCGAGGGGCCCCAGCCCCTGTTGGCCATCTGCACCGCGCTTCTCCAGGCCGAGGTGAACATTATCCAAGCTTACCCTTTGTTCGTCCGGCCCCGGGGCCGTCCGGCCGTAGCCCTGATGGTCGACAACCTCGCCATGGGCCAGGAAACGCTCGCCTCGAAGCACTTCGCAATGATCTCCGAGGCGGATTTGGCGAAAGACCAAAATTAGACCCATGAGCCGGTGAAGAGCCCCTGGCAGGGTGACAGGGTGACAATGAGCGTCACCCCCTCACCCGGCCACCCCCTCATCCCCTCACCCGGCGTCAAGTATGCTGCCTGGCCGATCCGTGCGCAACAGTGGGCTGTCTGAAGTCGAACGCCGGTCGTACCGGGCGGACGCGGGCCACGGTTCGCTCTCCGCCGGCCGGCGGAGAGGCCCGGGCCACGCTTGACACGGTCGCCGAACGTGCCAAACTAAGGGGCGTAGAGGACGGCTTCTCCCAGGTGAGTCTCTCGATGGCGATCCGCGTCACTTGTCCCGGCTGTCACAAGCGATTTCAGGTCTCAGACCAGCATGCGGGCAAGTCGGGTCCGTGTCCCAACTGCAAGACCATCATCCGCGTCCCCACGAAGGATGAAGAGGTCAAGATCAAGGGGCCGGAAGGTTTCGGGGCGGGCGTGCGCGGGGCCGTCACCACCAAGCTGATCTTCAGAACAGAAGCCAAGTTCAGCCCGGTCATGGCTGCGTCGATTGC
Source organism: uncultured Planctomycetaceae bacterium (assembly GCA_964505295.1). GTDB lineage: Bacteria > Planctomycetota > Planctomycetia > Pirellulales > Thermoguttaceae > DATKZH01. Next base: position 4,735 of record CAZDHR010000366.1, on the reverse strand, counting down.
TGTGGGGGCCCTGGTGGTCCTGATCATCACGGCGATCTTGGGCCGGGCCGACTTCTTCGTGACCCACGCGGTGTTGAAGTCGACGGTCGCCCTCCTGTTGGTGTCCCCTCCCCTGGTGATTGCGGGCTACTGGTTCCTGCGCGACGAGGAGGATCTCGGCCGGTATGGCAACCAGGACTTCTACGTGCGCACTGCGATCTGCTCCGTCTTGTACATGGCGCTCTGGGGCTTGTACGGGCTGTACCTGATCGGCGTGGCCAAAGGACATGCGCCCGACGAGATCTTCGTATTGGTTATTCTCTTCGTCGCGCTGGTATCCTTGGGCGCGGGGGCCGCGTACCTGTCCTTCGAGCTGGATTTCGGCAAGGGTGTTTCCCACTACTGTTTCTTTCTGTTTGTCACCGCGATGCTTCGCGGGCTGGCGGGGATGGGCTGGATCTGGGAGACTCCCGAGGTCTTGGAGCCCTGGGAGGTTCCGCCCGTGGCCTGCTTGCTCCTCGTCGGATCTTGCCTCGTCGGTTCGGCCCGAGTGCACGTTGCGCTGACCTGGTGCGCTCGACGCACACGGCGCTTGAGCCCTCCGGAAGACCCGATCCATCGGCCCCCGGCGGACGAGCACTCGTAGCGACCGCACGGACGCGATCCGGCAAGCAGACCTTCCTGACGGGGTGAACGGCCTCAAGACAGGGGGCCGATTGCGGACAGCCGTGGCCTCGACGGTGTTCTCATGACGACGCTTTCGGACGTTCCGGAACTTGTGGGGCTGGACGCCCGGCGAGGCCTGGTCCGAATCCCGCCCGAACTCGACGTGCCGCTCACCGACCGCGTCCGGCGGATCATCGACACCCAAGCCTTCCGCCGACTGGCCCGGATCAGCCAGTTGGGGCTCGTCGCGCTGGTCTATCCGGCGGCGATCCACACGCGGTTCGAGCATTCGCTGGGCGTCTACCGGTTGGCGCTGTTGCTGTTGAAGCAATTGGCGCACGACGAACGGTTCGCCGCGGCGATCCGGCCGGAAGACGCCGACCGGTTCATCGCCGCCGCCCTGGTTCACGACTCGGGACACTGGCCCTTCTGCCACCCGATTGAGGACATCCGGCTCCCCGGCGTGCCGACCCACGAGCGGTTCGCCCACCCCTTCCTGCTCGAAGGCGAGATGGCCGAGGTGCTCGACCGGCATTGGGGGCTCAACCCGCGGGACATCGTTTCGCTGCTGAGCGGGACGCCCCGCGACCGCACGTCGCGAATCCTCGCAAGCATGCTTTCCGGGCCGATCGACGTCGACAAGATGGATTACTTGTTTCGCGACAGCCTGCACGCCGGCGTGCCCTATGGGCGGCACTTCGACCAGCAGCGGTTGATCGGCAGCCTGTGCCTGAACGCGGCCGGCGATGGGCTGGCCATCACCGACAAGGGCAAGACGGCCACCGAGCTGATGGTCTTCGCCCGATACGTGATGTTCAGCGAAGTCTACTGGCATCACGGCGTTCGCTCGGCCACGGCGATGCTCCAGCGGGCGTTCTTCCTGCTCCACGAGCGAGTCGACCTGGACCGGCTGTTTCGGATGACCGAGCCGGAGATGATCGCGGAGCTCGGGCGCGTGGCGGGGGACGCGCCGGCCGGAGAGCTTCTATCGGGGCTTTTTGGCCCTACACGCCGGTTGTACAAACGTCTGGCCCAGTACAGCTTCTTCGAGGAGCAGGATCTCTACCTGCGCCTGGCCCGGCGCCCGTACCCTTGGCTGGCGGCGTGTGCCGAGCGCCTGGCGGACGTGACCGGCGCGACTCTCGGACAGGGAATCGCCCCCCATGAGATCCTGTTCGACGCCCCGCCGGTCCAGCGCGAGGTGGAGATCCACGTCGACGTCTACTACCCCAAAGAGGACCGCTATCGCCCGTTGGCCGAGGTCTCCCCGGTCGTGCGGACGTTGGCGCGCGAGCAGTTCGACGACTACGTGAAGCGGGTCCGCGTCTTCGCCCACCCCCGCGTGGCCGCCGAGTTGCGCGGGCTGGACGACCTGCCCGGCCTGGTCAGCGAGGCGATTGCGCAGACGGAGTGATCGCCGCGAAAAGGAAGCTTTCTGCTCTTCTGCCCTGCAAGAAGTGGAAGCCCCTTTTTGTTGCTCTTTCCGCACGACCCGGATCGCTTGCATCAGGTTGTCGCGGGTAGCCGCGTAGGGTGCGTGAAACGCACCATATTTGTTTGGCCCGGAGATAATGGTGCGTTTCACGCACCCTACGCCTTCTTGGAGAAGTAAAATGCCCCGCTATTGCAGCTCCCCCAGCGCGACCTGGATTGCCTGCATCAGGTTGTCGCGGGTGGTGCGGGAGAATTCGAGGTCGAACCAGAGGATCTTGCCCTCGGCGTCGAGCAGGTAGGGCCGGGGGAGTTTCTCTTTGGCCACCTGGGCGAACAGGGCCCCGTCGGGGTCCAGGAGGTTGGGAAACGCGGCGGCCGCCTCCTCGACCAGCTTCTTGACCGACTCCGCCGTGTCGCCCTCATTGACGGCGACGACCCCGACCCCTTTCTCCGCGTAGGGCTCGTGGACGTCCATTTGCAGGTCCTCCAGGACCGCTTGAGCGCGCATCGCCGAGAACTCCGAGTCGCCGCTCGTCCAGAAGAGCACGACGGTGAGCTTCGCACCCCGAAGTCCGCCCAACGCCTGCTTCTCGCCGTCCAGGTCGACCAGCTCCGCCTCGGGCATGGGATCGCCGACCGCGACAAGACACGTCTCGCGATCCGCGTCGAGCAGGTGGACTTCCGGGATCGTGGGCGGCGGGGGCGGCTCTTCCGCCGGCTTCTTGCCCGCCTCCGAACCTTGGGCCCCGCCCGGCATCGCTTGCACCTCGACGGAGCCACCGGAGGGCGGGGGCTCGTCGGGCGTGCTTCCGTCCCGACAACCTATCCAACAACCGACGGCCAACGCCGCCACGAGAATCATCCACCGCGCAGCTCCACGATGCCACATGGGACGCCTCCTTTGCTTCTCGCAACCGATGGGGTCGCCTTGCCAATCCTGTAGCGCCAATCCCAGTTTCCCGTGCCGCCGCGATTTCGTCAACGGCTGATCTTCAGGCCCAGCTCCCGCAGTTGCCTGGGGGCGACCTCGCCCGGGGCCCCGCTCATCAGGTCGGTCGCCCGCTGAGTCTTCGGGAATGCGATGCAGTCGCGGATGCTCTCCAGACGCCCGAAAAGCATCACCAAGCGGTCGATTCCCAGCGCGATCCCGCCGTGTGGCGGGGCACCGTACTCCAGGGCGTCCAAGAGAAACCCGAACTGCTGCCGGGCGGTCGACTCGTCGATCCCCAACAGGTCGAACACCTGGCGCTGGAGGCCCTGGTCGTGGATACGAATGGTCCCGCCGCCCGCCTCGCTCCCGTTGACCACCAGGTCGTACGCCTGGGCCCGGCACGCGCCGGGGTCGGTCGCCAGGAGCGCGACGTCCTGCGGACGGGGCATCGTGAACGGGTGGTGCATCGATGTCCAGCCGCCCTCCTCTTCGTCGAGCGCGAACATGGGGAACTCCACGACCCACGAGAAGTGCATCTCGTTCGGATCGTACAGCTTCAACTCGGCAGCAAGCCGCTTGCGAAGTCCGTACAGCGCCTTGCCGGCCAATTCCGACTTGTCGGCGACGAAAAGCAACAGGTCGCCCGGCTCCGCGCCCATCCGGTCGCCGATCTTGGCCAACAGGTCCGGACTGAAGTTCTTGGCGATCGGCGAGGCCAGCTTCGGGCCTTCTTCGACCTTGAACCACGCCAGGCCCCGCACGCCGAAGTCCTGCACCACGTAGTCGGTCAGCTCGTCGATCCCCTTGCGCGAGTAACGGCCCGCGGCCTGCTTGGCGTTGATGCCGCGCACTCGCCCGCCCGACTCGCAGCAGGAGCGGAACACGCGGAACTCCGCCTCGGCGGCCAGGTCGCTCACGTCGACCAGCTCCATGCCGAACCGCAGATCGGGGGCGTCGTGCCCGAACCGCTCCATCGCCTCGTCGTAGGTCATCCGCGCTAGCGGCAGCGAAAGCTCCAGACCGAGGATCTCCCGGGCCATCCGGGCCATGAGCCCGTCAATCACCCCGATCACGTCCTCCGCCCGGACGAACGCCATCTCCAGGTCCAACTGGGTGAACTCGGGCTGGCGGTCGGCGCGGAGGTCCTCGTCGCGAAAGCACCGGGCGATCTGCACGTACCGGTCGTACCCGGCGATCATCAGGATCTGCTTGTACAACTGCGGCGACTGCGGCAGAGCATAGAAGCTCCCCGCCTGGACTCGGCTGGGAACCAGATAGTCGCGGGCGCCCTCGGGCGTGCTGCGGCCGAGCATCGGCGTCTCGACGTCGATGAACTCCAGCTCGTCGAAGTAATCCCGCATCACCTTGATCATCCGATGCCGCAAGACCATCGTCTCCTGCATCTCCGGGCGTCGCAGGTCGAGATAGCGGTGCTTCAGCCGGAGGTTCTCGCCGGGCACTTCCTTGGCGCCGGGCTGGAACGGGGGAGTGAGGCTAGGGTTGAGTAGCTCAAGCTCGTCCACCCGGACCTCGATTTGGCCCGTAGCCAACTTGGGGTTGTCGGTCCCCTCCGGACGACGGGCCACTTTGCCGGTCACGGCCACCACGTACTCGGTCCGCAGCGACTTGGCCGCCGCCATGTTCTCGGGCCCCCCCTCCGGCGCGAAGACCACCTGGGTCTTGCCGTAGCGGTCCCGCAAATCGACAAACAGGATCCCCCCCTGG
>CAZDHR010000365.1:0-7278 GCA_964505295.1 uncultured Planctomycetaceae bacterium | reverse complement strand
AGGCAAAAGGTGCCTGTCACCTTTTTTCGGCTCAGGGATCGTCGCTCCTCTGGCAGGGAGCCTCCATGCCGTACCTGGAACAGTTGACCGTCCGATTGGCCGCCGGGGCGATGCGCCTGCCGGAGGAGACCCGGCGACGCCACGCGGCGATGCTCGCCGACGCGCAGAACGAAGACGGCGGATTCGCCGGCCGCCGCGGGCCGAGCGATTTGTACTACACCGGGTTTGGGCTGCGCGGGCTGGCGATGGTGGGGGGGCTGTCCGAGGGGGTAGCCGCCCGAGCGGGCCGGTTTCTTGCGGAGCGCGTGGCCCGCGAGACGTCGAGCATCGATTTCGTCTCGCTGGTGTTCAGCGCCGTGCTCCTGGAGACGCTGTCGGGGATCGACGTCTTCGCCGACGCGGGCCGCGATCCCCGAGAGACCGTCGCCGCCACGCTCGACCGCTTCCGCCGCAGCGACGGCGGCTACGCCAAGAACGACCGCAGCCCGCACGGCAGCACGTATCACACGTTCCTCGCCGCGGCGTGCAAGCAGCTCGTGGGCCTGCCGTTGGACGACGCGCCGCAGATGGTCGGGCTGGTCCGCTCGCGCCGGCGCGACGACGGCGGCTTCGTGGAGCTTGCCCCGTTGAACGAGAGCGGCACGAACCCGACCGCCGCCGCGATCGGGTTCTTGCGGCTGGCCGATTCCCTCGACGAGCCGACGCGAGAGCGCGCCGCCGCTTTCCTGGTGGGCATGCAGTCGGTCGAAGGCGGTTTTCGCGCCAACCGCCGCATCCCCGTCGCCGACCTGCTCAGCACGTTCACCGCGCTGGTGACGCTGGCCGACCTGAACGCCCTCGCGGTGGTCGATGTGGCCCGCGCGCGGCACTATGCCGAGTCGCTCGGGCAACCGGAGGGCGGTTTCCGCGGCGGTGTCTGGGACGACGCGGCCGACGTGGAGTACACGTTTTACGGCCTGGGGACGCTGGCCCTGTTGGCCAGCTTGGACTGCTGAGCCGTCGTCGTGTAAGATTCCGAGAGGGCACCGATTGTGCGACGAACGGGCCATGACGAAGCTGCTCGTGGAAAACGTGACCAAGGAGTACCCCACCCGGGCTGAGCCGCTCGTGGTGCTGCGGGGCGTATCGCTGGAGTTGGCGTCGGGCGAGAACTTGGCCGTTGTGGGCCCGAGCGGCTCCGGGAAGAGCACGCTTCTGAACGTGATCGGCACGCTCGATACGCCTACCTCGGGCCGCGTGACGCTCGACGGCGAGGACCCGGCCGGGCTCGACGAGCCGGCCCTGGCCCGGTTCCGCAGCCGGAACGTCGGCTTCGTCTTCCAGGACCATTACCTTCTGCCGCAGTGCTCCGTGCTGGAGAACGTGCTGGTGCCGACGATCGCCGCCGGGCCGACGACTCGGGAGACGTTCAGGCGTGCGGAAGAGCTTCTTGAGCGGGTCGGGCTCCAGGATCGGCTCCACCATCGGCCGGCCGAGCTTTCCGGCGGCGAGCGGCAGCGCGTCGCCCTGGCCCGAGCGCTCGTGAACCGGCCCGCGCTGGTGCTGGCCGACGAGCCCACCGGCAACCTCGACCGCACCACCTCCGAGCGAGCGAGCGAGTTGCTCTTGGACCTCCAGAAGCAGGAAGGGATGATGCTGATCGTCGTCACCCACAGCATGCGCCTGGCCGAACGGATGACGAGGACACTCGAGCTGGATGAAGGGCGGTTGAAGTAGTGGCGAGTGACCAGTGGCGGCGGGCTTGGTACTCGCGTTTCGCCGTGAAGGCTCCGAGGCCGAGACGGCTCATTAAGGATCGGGCGAAGAATAACTTCACTGGTTCCCAAGCTCCGGCTTGGGAACCCCGAACCGCGAAGCTTTGCTTCGCGCCTGGGGAAACGGCAACTTGCCTCAAGTGCGTTCCCAAGCCGGAGCTTGGGAACGAGCGAATCCTCACCACTCACCACTCACCATGTCCTCCATCCGACTCATCCTCGCCTCGCTCGTTCACCACTGGCGGCTCAACCTGGCGGTCGCCTTGGGCGTGGCTGCCGGTACGGCCGTGCTGACCGGGGCCCTATTGGTCGGCGACTCGATGCGGGGGAGTCTACGCGACCTGACGTTGGACCGGCTCGGGCGGATCGAGCACGTGCTGGTCACGGAACAGTTCTTCCGCGCCGAATTGGCCGACGAGCTGGCCGACGATCCCGAGTTCCAGGAGCACTTCGCCGAGGCGGTGCCCGCGATTGTGCTCCGGGGGAGCGTCAAGCTGCGGTCGGACGGCTCGAACGGCCCGGTGCGTGTGAACGGCGTCAACGTGATCGCCTGCGACGAGCGGTTCTGGCGGTTGGGCTCGGGCGGGCCCGAGGCGCCGCCCAAGAGCCGCCGGCTCGTGGTGCTCAACCAGCCGCTGGCCGAGCGGCTGGGAATCGAGGCCGGCCGGGACGGCGTCGGCGTACCCGACGAAAAGACCACCGTGATGCTTCACCTGCCGAACCTGGGAACCGTGCCCACCGACACGCTCCTGGGTCGCAAGACGAACACGGTCGAAGGACACGACCTTACGGTCAGCGAGATCATTCCCGCGCAGGGGCTCGGCCGGTTCACGCTGCGCCCCAGCCAGCAAGCGCCGCTGAACGCCTACGTGTCGCTCGAGCTGGGAAGCCGGCTCTTCCGCCGCGAGGTGGGCCGGCGCTCGGGCCGGGTGAACGCGATCCTCGTGGCCGGCAAGGAGACCGGCGACGACCCATCCCCGGAAAGCGTCCAGGTCGTCCAACGCCTGCTGCGGCCCAAGCTCGACGACTACGGAATCCGGGTCGACGCCGTGGAAGGGATGAAACGCTTCACGCTAAGACCCGAGCCGCCACCCAAGCGGGAGTACTTCAGCGTCACCACCGAGCGGATGCTCTTCGACCCGGTCGCCGACGGGCTATTGTCCGAGGCGCTGGCGGACGAAGATGCCCAGCCGGCGCTGACCTACCTGGCCAACACGATCGCGGCGGGCGATCGCGACATCGCTTACTCGATCATCACCGCCGTCGACTTCGTCGATGAGCCGCCGCTGGGGCCGTTCCGTACACCGGACGGCAAGCCCATCGGGCCGCTCGACGACGACCAGATCGTGCTCAACGACTGGACGGCCGACGACCTGGAAGCCCAACCGGGCGACACGATTCGGGTGAGCTACTTCGAGCCGGAGAGCACGCACGGCCGGATGCGGGAGCGAACCGCCGAGTTCGAGCTGGCGGCGGTCGTCCGGCTGGAGGGCCCGGCCGACGATCCGGCCTTCACGCCCGAGGTGCCCGGCGTGACCGACGAGGAGTCGATCAGCGACTGGGACCCGCCGTTGCGTCCGTTCCACCGAGACCGCATCCGTCCGCCCCGCAAGGACCTGAAGTACGCCCCGGACGATCAGGACAAGGACGAGCAGTATTGGGACGAGTACCGGACCACGCCGAAGGCGTTCGTCTCGCTGGCCACGGGGCGGCGGTTGTGGGGGAGCCGGTTCGGCCAGACGACGTCGTGGCGTGTGCCGCCGGCGAAGGGACGGTCGGCGGAAATCTCGCAGCAGAAAGTCGATTTGGAGGAGAAGCTGGAAGGGAAGCTCGCGCCGCACGCCGCGTCGCTGGGCTTCGTGTTCCAGCCGGTCAAGCGCCAGGGGCTCGAGGCCTCGGTCGGGGCCACGTCGTTCAGCAGCCTGTTCATCGGGTTCAGCTTCTTCATCATCGCCGCGGCGGTGATGCTGGTCGCCCTGCTGTTTCGCCTGGGGATCGACGGCCGGGCGAACGAGGTGGGCATCCTGCTGGCCGTGGGGCTCGCGCGGCGCAAGGTCGCCCGACTGCTGGCCGTCGAAGGGCTGATGGTCGCCGCGTTGGGGAGCCTGGCGGGCGTCGCCGTGGGCTTCGGCTACGCGGCCTTGATGCTGGTGGGGCTCCAGTCGGAGCACTGGTGGCTGGCCGCCGTGGGCACGCCGTTCCTCCGGTTTCACGCCACGCCGGAGAGCGTCGCGCTCGGATACCTGGGCGGGGTGCTGGTGGCCGTGGGGGCGATTCGATGGGCCGTGTGGCGGACCCGCCGCACGCCCGCCCGACAACTCCTGGCCGGCCAGATCGGCACGGAAAGCGGTCCCGCCCACCGCCGGTCGCGCGTGGGTCGCTGGATCGGCGGGACGCTGCTCCTGGCGGCCGTGGCGTTTGGGTTTCTGGCGGCACGGATCGGCGAGGAGATGCAGGCGGGGGCGTTCTTCGGGGCCGGGGCCACGGTGCTGGCCGCTTCGCTGGCCCTGACCTGGTCCCGGCTGCGGGCCGGCGCGGTGGGGACGGCCGTGGCGGTCGGGCGCGGCAACCTGGTACGCATGGCCGTGCGCAGCCTGGCTCGCAACCCCGGGCGGAGCACGCTGACGATCGGGCTGGTCGCGGCGGCTTCGTTCCTCATCGTGTCGGTTAGCGCGTTCCAGATGGACCCGACCGGACAAGCCCCCAACCGGGAGAGCGGCAACGGGGGGTTCGCCCTGGTGGCCGAAAGCGACCAGCCGATCCATTACGATCTGAACGCGCGACAAGGCCGCGAGGAGCTGGGATTCTCGCCGGAAGAGGCCCGGGCGATGGAAGGCGCGACGACGTACGCCTTGCGGGTCAAGCAGGGCGACGACGCCACGTGCCTGAACCTCTACAAGCCTCGCGAGCCCCGTATCCTGGGCGTGCCGGAGGAGCTCATCCGACGCGGCGGGTTCGAGTTCTCGGCCTGGGAAGACCTGACCCAAGCGGAGGCCGAGAATCCGTGGTTGCTCCTAAAGCGCGACCTGGGGCGCGATCACGACGGCGTGCCGCTGGTGCCGGTCTTCACCGAGGCCTCCACCGCCACGTACCTGCTCCACCTGAGCAAACGGAGCCCTACGCTGGACGTCTCCACCGGTCGCGGCCGGCCCGTTCGCGTCAAGGTGATGGGCGTTTTGCCCCGCAGCATCTTCCAGGGCGACCTCGTGATGAGCGAGCGGTCCCTGCTGGAGCACTTCCCGGAGACCAGCGGCTACCGGTTCTTCCTCATCGAAGCGCCGCCCGAGGAAACGCGAGCGGTCCGGAAGGCCCTGGACGGCACGCTGGGTGACTACGGCCTGGTGACGGAAACGACCAGCGAGCGCCTGGCCCGATTCCTGGTCGTCCAGAACACCTACCTGGGCACGTTTCAAAGCCTGGGGGGGCTGGGGCTGCTGTTGGGCACGTTGGGGCTGGCCGCCGTCCAGTCGCGGAACGTGCTGGAGCGACGGGGCGAGCTGGCGCTTCTGCGTGCGACCGGATTCCGCCGCCGCGCGCTGGCGTGGCTGGTGATGCTGGAGAACGGCCTGCTGTTGGTTGCCGGGCTGGCATCCGGGGTGGCGGCCGCGGTGGTGGCCGTGCTGCCCCATCTGACTTCCGGCAAGGCGGCGATCCCCTGGGGCTCACTCGGCGCGACGCTCGTGCTGGTCGCGGCCGTGGGTCTGCTCGCCGGGCTGGGCGCGGTCCGGGCCGTGCTGGCCGCCCCGCTCCTGGCAGCGCTGCGCGGTGAATGAAGGCCCGGATCGCGAAGGCGCTTCGGACCCGCATTCCGCGTGCTAGCGCGTGCTGTGCGCGGGTCTCACGACCCCGCACACGGCCCGACCGCAGGTCTCCGCAATCAAGGAGACCTGCGGTCCCCGGTTTCGGCGAGGTCAGGAGACCTTCGCCGAGCGCGCCCGCCCGTCGTCGACGAGCAAGCCTCCCTGCTAGCGTTGCCGGCACGCGGAATTCTCGGGATTTCTTGCTTGACGCAATTGCGCCGCGCCCTACAATCATGCAGATATACCAGAAACAACTGGCTAAATTTAGACGAGCCTTTTCCCGCCCGGTCTTCCGGGGCCCCCTCTCGGGGGAAGAACGTCGCCAGCTCGGTTTGCTTTCCCCTCACGACCGCAGGAAGACGACCGTTCCCCCATCCGGCGAGACCGAGACACGTTTTGCAAGGAGGTGTGAGATGCTGGTTCTCAGTCGCAAGAAGGGTCAACGCGTGGTGATCGGCAAGGACATCCACGTGACCGTTCTGGAAGTCCGGGGTGAACGGGTGAAGCTCGGGTTCGAGTGCCCCGCGGAAGTCCCCGTCCACCGGCAGGAGATCTGGGAGCGGGTCTCGCGGACCTCGGGCACCGTGAGCTCCGTCAACTGAGCGCGGCCCGGCGGGGCCCTCGTCACGTCGCCCGCTGGTGTCCGAACCACTCGATCTGCCGACGGGCACAATACCTCAGCCCGTGCTCGACGCAGTACGGATCGAGCCACCGGGCCTTCTCGGCCAGGGCCGCCGCGTCGGTCCCTTGGGGCATGAGCATCGCCCGGGAGCGATCGATCTCGGGAAACGCGGCCAGGTACTCCTCCACCTCGCGGCAGTCGCCGACACAATCGATCACGAACTTGAGCTGATAGTCGTACTCGGCCACCAGCCGGCGGATCACCTCGGGCGCGTGGCGGCTCCGCTCGTGACGGCGGGCCCAGCGAGCGTGTTGCTCGGGCGAAGGCGTCGAGTTCGACAGCTTGGGACTGATCGACATCAGGTCGCACTCGACCGGCAGGTAGAGCGTGCCGGCCGTCTCGATCGTAACGTGGCGTTGGCTCCGGCCGAGCGCGGCGCAGAGGGGAATCAGCTCGGCAAACAGCATTGGCTCGCCCCCGGTGAGCACGACGTGCGGGGCGCCGAGGCGGTCGATCTCGGCGACGATCTCGTCGACCGACAGATCCTCCCCTTCCGGCTCCCACGAGGCATAGGGCGTGTCGCAGAACCAGCATCGCAAGTTGCAGCCGCTCGCGCGGACGAAGACACTCTCCGTGCCCGCCAAGAGGCCCTCGCCCTGGACCGATCGGAATATCTCGGCGATTCGCATGGTTGGGAGCGGGGGAGTCGGGAGTAAGGAGTGGGGAGTGGGGAGTGGGGCGTGGCGAGTCGTCAGTCCCTACGCTCGTTCCCGAGTCGGAGCCTGGCAACCAGTGGCGTTCATCTCTTATCTTTCATCCCTCATCCTTTTCGCCACTCCCCACTCCTCACTCCCCACTGCCTACTCCCTCTCCTGGTACGTCAGCGGGTCGTTCAGGCCGGCGTCGGCGAAGCCTTTCAAGCGGAGCCGGCAGGCGTCGCAGCGGCCGCAGCTTCGGCCGTCGTCGGCCGGGTCGTAGCACGAGTGGGTCAGCCCGAAGTCGACCCCCAGCTCCGTGCCGCGGCGGATGATCTGGGCCTTGGTCATCTCCAACAGGGGTGCGTGGATGGCGAAGTCGAGCCGTCCTTCCACCCCCGCCTTGG
>CAZDHR010000364.1:0-7323 GCA_964505295.1 uncultured Planctomycetaceae bacterium | reverse complement strand
TAAACTGCCGGCGAGCCACAAGCCGATTCACCGCGACACCGGATCCGCGCCCGCACGGCACGTCCGAGATCGGCCGCTTTGTGTCCTCGCTTCTCGTCTTCAACCCCGGGGGGGCGTCATGAGGATCATGGAGATCGTTTCCGGGGCGGGCGTGAACCGGGCCATCACGCACTGCCTGTTGCTCACCCGCGAGCTCGCTCGACGCGGCCATCGCGTCACGCTCGTCTGTCGCCCCGGCGCATGGATCGCCCGGCAGTTGGCGGTCGACCCGGTCGACGTGATCCAGTCGGACCTGCACCGCTGGCCGCTCGACGAGCTGCGCAGGATCGCCGCCCTCGCCCGAGAGAGCCGCATCGAGGTGGTGCATACGCACATGAGCCGGGCGCACTCGTTCGGCGTCCTGTTGCGATGGGCAAACGGATTGCCGTGCGTGGCCACCGCCCAGAGCCGCCACGTCCAGTTGCACTGGATGTTCAACGACCGGGTGATTGCCGTCTCGGACACGACGCGGCGGTTCCACCGAAGCTACAACCTCGTCCGCGCCGACCGCATCGTGACGATCCCCGACTTCGTCGACGGCGATCGACTCGTCCCGGTCTGCTTGGGCAACTCGGATGAGGATGCCGGAAGCCGCGCCCTACAGAAAGACTTCTCCGCGGAAAGCCAAACGGCGCAGATCGAAGCGGTCTTCGCCGGCCTCGTCCCGCGGCGTCGTGCGGCGTGAACCGCTGAAGCGGCACGCCTACTGAATCCTTCGGTGCGAATGCACCCACATTGCGCCTTCTAAACCCAGGGGTTGCAACCCCTGGGTTTGGAGAGGGCCTGTTTGCTGCGAAAGCCCGGCAAATCGACCGGCGCGCCGCGGCTGCCTTGTCCGTTCGCACACTGGTCGGCGGGTCTACCCCGCATGCCAGTCGGCGCGTGCGTCTACGCCCCTTCGCCCGATGCTTGCCTTCCGCGTCCCCGTCCGGTAAGCTGCCTTGAGATCGGATTGTGAGAGAGCAGCAAGTCCAAGAAGGAGGAAAGCGATGTGGAGCGCTGTGCGATTTCCTGCGATAGCCTTGGTGCTGCTGGTCGTTTCCAGCGTGCAAGCCGAGGAGCCGCTGTTCCCGTTCGTGGTCTCGTACGACGCACCGGACAACGCGACCAACGTCTCCGGCTGGCTGGATCGTCCGGCGGGGGCGCACGGATTCGTGCGTGCCGAGGAGGGTCGCCTGGCGACCGACGCCGGGCCGATCCGCTTCTGGGCCACCAACTTCTGCTTCGACGCCTGCTTTCCCGAGCGCGAGCAGGCCGAGCGCGCCGCCGCCCGGCTGGCCCGGCTGGGGATCAACTGCGTGCGCATGCACCACATGGACTCGCGATCCATATGGGGCGATAGCCCTGATAAGCTCACGATCGACCCCAAGCAGCTCGACCGGCTCGACTACCTCATCCACCAGCTCAAGCAGCACGGCGTCTACACGAACATCAACCTGCACGTGTCGCGGTGGCTCGGCGAGAAGGAGGGATTCGCCGCACGCGACGAGCGCCCAAAGTACGACAAGGGGCTGGGCAACTTCGAGCCGCGGATGATCGATCTCCAGAAGCAATACGCCCGCGACCTGCTCACGCACGTCAACCCGTACACGAAGACGGCTTACACCGATGAGCCGGCCGTCGCCTTCGTGGAGATCTCGAACGAGGACGCCCTGTTCACCGTGTGGGGCTGGGGCGACGTCGACACGTTGCCCGAGCCGTACGCCACCACGTTTCGCACGCTGTGGAACAACTGGCTGCGCGAGAAGTACGGAAGCACCGAAAAGCTCCGCAAGGCGTGGAACGCGGGCCAGTGGCCGCTCGGCGAGGAGATGCTCACCGGCGGCGATTTCTCCGGGCCGTTCCCCGGCACGTGGCACCTGGAGCGCGACGCCGAGACCGAGGTCGAGTGGTCGGTCGAGGAGGAGCCGGGTGGGGCGGGGCGTTTCCTGCGCGTGGTGGTGACCAAACAGGGGAACGTCTCCTGGCATCCGCAAATCAACCAGAGTGGATTCACTGTCAAGAAGGATACGCCCTACACGCTCACGTGCCGGCTGCGTGCCGACCGGGAACGGCGGATCGGCCTCAACTGCATGATGGCCCACGAGCCCTGGCAGCGGCTCGGTTTTTCGGGCAGTGCCCAGGCGGGGCCCGAGTGGAAGGAGCACCGGTTCACGTTCGTCGCCCAGCAAGACGACGCCAACGCCCGGCTCACGATCACGAGCCTCGAACCGGGCACGTATGAGCTGGCCGGCTTCTCGCTCCGGCCCGGCGGGATCGTGGGCCTGGGGCGCGACCAGCGTCTGGAGGACGCGAGCGTGCCGATCGTGCGCCACGGCCGGCTCGACGTGACCGAAACGGCCCGGCACGACTTCATCGACTTCCTGTGGGACACGGAGCGCGACTACTGGGGGGGCATGTACCGGTTCCTAAAGGACGAGCTGAACGTGCGGCCGCTCGTATCGGGCACACAGCTCAGTTACAGCCCGGTGCACATTCAGGCCGGGCTCGACTACATCGACGCCCACTCCTACTGGAACCATCCTCACTTTCCCGGCCGACCGTGGGACCCGCGGAACTGGTACGTGCGGAACGTGGCGTTGGTGAACAGCCCGGGCGGGACGCTTGCCGGCCTGGCGGCCCGCCGCGTGGCGGGGATGGCGTACACGGTCAGCGAATACAACCACCCGGCCCCCAACGTCTACGCGGCCGAGGGTTTTCCGATGATCGCGGCGTTTGGTGCGTTTCAATCATGGGACGGGGTCTTTCCGTTCGCCTACTGCCACAACTCCGATTTCGAGCCGCGCCGGATCGGCAGCTATTTCGACGTCAAGTCCCACACGCCCAAGATCGCCCACATGCCGGCCTGCGCCGCCCTGTTCCTCCGCGGCGACGCGGCCCCGGCCCGCGAGACCCTCGTGGCCGGTCTCTCGCCGGACGAAGAGCGCGAGAAGCTGCACGAGACGCTCAACGTGCGCAGCCTGACGGCTGACAAGCTGGGCCTCGACCCGCGACTGTCGCTGGTGCACGGCATGGGGATCGACCTGGTCGGGAAGCCCACGGCCGAGCTGCCGGAAATCGCAGAAGACGCGACCAGGTTCGTCTCCGACACCGGCCAGCTCCATTGGGACCTGTCCGAACCGGGGGCCGGATACTTCATCGCCGACACGCCGCGGACCAAGCTGTTCACCGGCTTCGTCCGCGGCCGCACTTTCGATCTGGGGGACGTGAGGCTCGAGATCGGCCCAACCCGGCTCGACTGGGCCACCGTCTCGATGGTCGCCCTCGACGGCGACGGCTTCGACGCCCCGGGCCGCCTCCTGGTCACCGCCACCGGCTGGGTCCAGAACAAGGGCATGGAGCTGGAGGAGTTGGGCGGCGATCGCGTGACCCTGGGGACCCGGTGGGGCACCGAACCCGTCCTCTGCGAGGGGATTCCGGCCGAAATCCTTCTGCCCGTCGACGGCGACCGTGTTCGTTTCTACCCGCTGGACGAGTCGGGCAACCGTCGCTCCGTCGTCCCGTGCACCGAGCGCGACGGCAAGGCGGTGGTCCTCCTCGGCCCGAAGCACAAGACGATTTGGTACGAGGTGGAAATACGGTAGTCAAGGGAACGCGTGGCCCCGACGGCCTGCTGTCCCGCGGCCGCGCGCGTTCTATCGGTTCACTTCGACGATCACTTGACTCTCCGCTCCATAGCGGCGCGCATGATTGGCTTCACCGTACCGAGATCATCGTCATCTCTGATCGGGAAGTCAGTCCACTCGTCTTCGGCGTCGTACGTGCCAATCACGTAATGCTTGCGGCGCGGACTGAAGTAGGCGAATACGCGGCCGTTTACCCTGATCGAGATCTCATACTTGATCGCGTCAAGAGAAATGTTGCCCGGCTTCCAGTTCCTGATTTCATCGAGAAGCGCGGAAGCCTTGCTTCGTACGGTCAGGTCCGAGATGTACGCCAGATGTTCCTCGATGGTCGGCGGAGCCTCCAACACTGGGGGCCGCGGCGGAATCGCCTGCTCCGCGAACATCGGAACCAGATCGTCGTCGCCCTCGAACTTCAGGCAATGGAATGTGAAAAGGGATATCGGAAGGTCCATCCACTTGCACCGATTCACCAGAGTCTGCGAGAAGGAGGGGGCAATAAGCAGAAGACGAACTTGCTTAGTCGGATCAATTCGCTGGTGCTTGTACAGCCGGGCGAATGCCTCGACATTAGTGGAGACATAGTCGTAATAATCCACCGCCTGCAGGAGCATGCCGTCGTCCTGCACCACCTTGAGTTCCGCCACGACGAGTAACTTGCCGCTATCGACGAGCAGGACATCCAAGCGTCCTCCCGCTGCTCGCTTCTGGTGGTCGACGTAGACCAGGCCGTCCTCGATCAGGCTGGCGTGCCGTCGCACAAGGTCCTCCAATGCCGCTTCTGACACGTCGACTTTCTCGTAAGTTTTCATGGTCAACTCCTCTTGTTGGGGCAGAACAGAGGTTCCTGACACCTTTTCCAGCTAATCGAAGAGCCGCCGGCCGATCCACAGCAGGAACAAGGGAATCAGCCCGAACAGGACGATCGCGGGGGTCAAGTCGGGTCGGATCGCGATCAGGGCGACGAGCCCCGCGACGATCACCACGCTGAGGAGCAGGCAAAGCCAGAACCGCCACGGGGAGTCGGCGTAGTAGGTCGGCTCGCGCAGCGCCCCGCGTTCGATCAGCTCCCTTCCAACCTGTCGTTTCCTGGCCTCATTCTCAATGGTCTCGACGAACTCCTCCGTCGCGGCGATATCGGGGAAGCCGCAGCTCAGCAAGAACAGCCGGACCGCGATGAACTCCTCCGTGCCGCGGCTGTCCTTGAGCAGCTCGGCCAGGGCCGCCGCCTGGGCATATTCGCGCCGGTCGCAGAGCAGGACCAACATCGCGGCCTGGGCATACGGGTCGTTCGCGTCGAGCTCCAACGCCCGCTTGAGGCTGGCTTCGGCCGCGCGGCGGCGGTGCAGGCGGAACTGGGCCAGCCCCAGGGCAGCCCAGGCCGCAGCGCATTGGTGATCGGTGCACACGGCCTGGTTGGCCGCGGCTTCGGCCAATCGCGGGCCCCGCGCCGCGGCCATGAAGAAGGCGAAATCGGCCACCAGGCGGGGGTCCTCTCCCGAAAGCTCGACCGCCCGCTCGAACGATTCCTGCGCCAAGGTGAGCCGCTCGGTTCGCCACGCTGCCAGTCCGAGCACGGTGTGCAAGTGCCGGTCGTGGGGGGCCAGCTCGACGGCCCGGCGACCGGCATCCACGGCGTCCTCTCCGGCGTCGGTCCTCAGCAGGGCTTCGGCACGGATGGCGCAGACGGCGGGGTCGTTGGGGACGACGGTCGCAAGCTGCTCGGTGGTCGCCACGGCCCGAACGTAGTTGCCGCTTTCGAGGGCGTCGCGGGCTTCCTCGGTGAGGTGTTGGATCCGACGTTCGTCCATCCGGCAGCCTCTCACAGCCCGGCGGTCGCTCGGCGTTGCCCCATCTTACCCCTGCGGAAGGGGGTCCGCAAGAGGCCCGGAGGACACGATCCTTCGGGAAGCCGTGGTTGGCGAGGTGCAACGGCGGGAGTACGAGCAGGCGAGATCGTCATCAGGGCGGGAGGAGCCGGGCCTTTGCCGCACCCCCGCAAAGGGGGGAAGCAGGACGTGATCCGTTTCGACGGAAACCATTGCCCGGCCGCCCTCCAGCGGCTTGCAAGTTTCGGCGGTTCCGGCTATCGTGGCACTCAGCAGCTCTCCAGGTGGAGGTGGGTCGAAGTCGTCGTGGGGGGGCTCGGGCGATTCGAGAATGCCGGTGATCGAGTGGCACTCGGCGTTCGGGCGTATCTGCTCCGCCGCCGACTCCTTGCCTTCGCAAACGCTGTGCCGAGGAGACGCGCAGCCGCGTCGAACGCCTTCCGAGGCGTCCGGTTAGTTGTATAATGAATGGGCTAATCTCGAGTCTTGCGGCACGTTTTCGCGAATGCGGCTCCGCCGGCCTGGGCAGCAGAGGGAGTCTACCGCACGGATACAGAAGTGAGGATGTGCGTGAGTGGACGGGCGCGGCCCCGTGTTGAGTTGGGGACGCGGCCGCCCCTCTTTGTGTGAGCCGCCGGCTCAGGGAGCTTCGATCGATGTCCACACATTCCAACGGCGCGCATCTCGATCCCGAGATCGTAAGCCAACTCTTGCGAGACGTGTCTAGCTGCCTCCTTCAGATGGATGCCCAAGGTGCGATCGTGGCGTGGACGAAGGAGAACGAACGGATGTTCGGCGCTCCGTCCGAAAACGTCGTCGACCGCGTCAACGTCGTGGACCTGTTCGCCACGCGGTCCGAAGGAGAGGAGTTGCTGTCGAGACTCCAGCAGGCGAGCCACGCCGAGACCACGGCCGACTTGGTCAAACTCTCCGGGGGCGGCTTCCCCGCCAAGCTCCTGTTCTCCGCCGGCCCCGGCAACGATCGCTACCTCGGGATCATCACCGACGTCTCCGATCGGGAGCAAGCCCGGGAGAACTTCAACTACCTGAAGGTCTATCTCGACACGGTCCTGGAGATCTCGGGCGATGCGATCATCACCAGCGACCTGGACGGCGTGATCATGATGTTCAACGAGGGGGCCGAGACCATCTTCCGCCGGGAAGCCCTGGAAGCCCTCGGCGAGGACATGTTCACGCTGTTGTTCTCCAAGGACGATGTCCCCGAGGTCAAAGAAGCCCTTCGCGACTCGGGCCACATTCGCGACCGCGAATCGAAGATCACCGTAGGCGAAAACGAGGAAGAGGTGTTCCTGGAAGTCACGATCTCCAAGACCCGGGACGCCCGGGGCCGAGAAACCGCCATGGTGGCCCTGATCCGCGACATCACGCCCAGAAAGCGGTTGGAGGAGGAGCGGTTGGCCAACGAGCGGGTCCAGCACGAGATGCGGATCGCCCGCGGCGTCCAGTTGACGATGCTCCCCGACCGGCCGCCCAAGGTCGAGACGGCGGATATCGCCGCGCGGATCGAGTTCTGCGACGACATCGGCGGCGACCTGTTCGATTTCAGCCACCCGCGGAGTGGAAGGCTCGGCGTCTCCATCGGCGACGTTTCGGCCCATGGCGTGGGGCCGGCCATCGTCATGTCGTCGGCCAAGGCCATGCTCAACACCTTGGAGCAGTACACGGAAGACTTGGAGCACATGTTCTTCCTGCTCAACAACCTCCTGGAAAAGACCACCGAGGACGACCGCTTCATCACGATGTTCTACGGGCTGATCGACCTGGAACGCAAGACGATGGAGTACGTCAACGCGGGACACGACCCACCGATC
>CAZDHR010000363.1:0-7355 GCA_964505295.1 uncultured Planctomycetaceae bacterium | reverse complement strand
TGGTGGCAAACGACTGGTCGGCTAAAGCCGACCGGCTTGCGTGGCCCCTCCGCGGCTTAGAGTCTTAGTCTGTAGGATGCGCGCGCCGTGCGCGCATCTTGTACAGTGGTTTGTTCAGCAACCCTTTTTGGTTGTGGCCGGAGGCCGCGTTAAGAGAATAGAAACGGGTGCAGACTCGTTTCTACGTACTGGAAAACAAGGGTTTCTTTGACGGGCACCGCCCTCGGAGATGCAAAACACGTGTGGTTTCGGGGGTATTCCAGTCAGATTGTCGAGCAAATCTCCTGAAAACTGGTAACGTGGGGGCTTTGCGTGGGCTGGCGAACGTAGAAACGAGCCCGCACCCATAGAAACCGCGCGCGTTTCCCGCAGATCCACGGGCCTCTTCCCGTCCGTTTTAGCAGCCCACACGGTGTGTGGGCTGCTACTGCGCAAATGGGCAAGTCATTCTTCGGCTGATGCTAACCGGCCACGAACATCCCGAGGCCCCGTGCGTCGTCCGGGCGGACATGCGCCGACGTGGGTCGATTTTCCGAGGCCGTTTCTGCTGCCGAGATCGGGGGCCGAGGCGCCGCGGTGAGTGGCGGTGCGTGCTTCCGTGCTTGCCGGAGCCAGCGGATAGGTGGAGGAGGAGATTCCCGCTCTCCCGGGAGCCCACTCGCCACTCGTAAGCATTCGCCCAACCCGTCTGTTCCCGCGCCCTGGTTCCCAAGCTCCAGCTTGGGAACCGACGTTTGCCCGTTGGTCGCCCCGAATCGCGAGGTTCCCAAGCTGGAGCTTGGGAACCAGGGGAGTTCGCTCTGACGGGTTGGACGAATGGTTACCGCCACTTCGCCGTAAACCATGTGAAGAAGGCATCTTACGCCAGCGCGAGCGACTTGCCCGATGGTCTCCGCGGCTTTGCTCGGCGGATTGCACAGACTACTCCTTGTCGGGGGGGGTGTCTGTACACCGAACGATGGGTACGCAGGGATTCTGCTTCGGGATTCCGGAAGGCCGCCCAATCTCGACCAAAAACCGCGATGGACTGTTGCGGTTGCCGTTGACTTGTGTTACTCTGCCCATTGGGTGAAAGGGGTAAGATGTGTCGCACGTCGTATTGGCAGTGCCAGCGAGTGTTGGGTCTGGCTCGTCTGTTATGATTCCATTTCCGTTTTGTTCTGGGGAGGAGATGCGATGCGAGTCTTAGTTCGACGCGGTTTTACCCTCTTTCGCCGTGGCTTCACGTTGGTGGAACTACTGGTGGTGATCGCCATCATTGGTATCTTGATCGCTTTGTTGTTGCCGGCCGTGCAGGCAGCCCGCGAGGCCGCCCGGCGCGCTCAGTGTACGAACAACCTGAAGCAGCTCGGGCTGGCGCTTCACAACTATCACGACACGTACCGAGTGTTCTGCGCGGCGACCACGGGCACGACAGGCACCGCGTGGGGCGACCACTACAACACCAACTACGGCTGGATGACCGGTTGGGTTGCGCTGTTGCCGTTCTATGAGGAGACCGCCCGGTGGGATCAGGTTTCATCGTCCATGACCGTCGGCGGCCAGTACTACCCCGCCTACGGTCCCTACGCTTTCCATGACACTGCGCGCGGTTGGCCTCCCCTGCAAGGGCAGGTTTCGGCCATGCACTGTCCGTCGGACAGCGAGGGGTACCGCCTCCCAAGCCCCACCCGTCAAGGATGGAACAACTACCATTTCAGCTTCGGTGACAGAATCTACGGGAACTTCTGGGACCAGACTCCTCGGTCACCGTTCGGCCATTTGAAGCACAAGGGCGTCAAGGACATCACCGACGGCACCAGCAACACGCTGGCAGCCTCCGAGTCCCTGATCGGCGCCGTGGCCGGTCGCAGCAGGATGGTCAAGGGCGGCATTGCGGTGGCCGTCACCGGGTTGCACACGAATCCCATGAACTGCTATGCCTGGATCGATCCCAACGACCCCAAGCGATATACCGGCTCGGTCTGGAGCTACCGGGGCCGGTTCTGGGGTGAGGGCCATGGCATGGTGAACGGGATCACGACGGTGATTCCTCCCAACGGGCCGTCCTGTTCGTGTGGCGAAAGCCAGTGGTGCTATTGGGGCATCTTTACGCCGAACAGCAATCACCCCGGTGGCGTGAATTCCTTGTTGTGCGACGGTTCGTGCCACTTCATCAGCGAGACCATCGACTCGGGCGACCTGTCTCTCCCGGAACCCGAAGTTGCTCGAGTGACCCGGAGTCCGTATGGAGTCTGGGGCGCCCTGGGCTCAAGGATGGGTGGGGAACCGACTGGGGACTTCTAACCGCTACCGTGTTGTGGTATGCGCTGCGCCGGCGACACCGGGACTTTGCGAGTGGATCGCTTGATCGGCGGTCACGTGAGGGGGACGGTGGTCGGGTCTATCGTGGCGCCGCAGGACGTTCCGGCCGCGGGGCGGGAGTATTCGCCCGCCCCGGCCGTTCCGGGCGAAATCGAAGTGTCGGCGTGCGGCGCGTGCTGCCATCGGCCGCCTCGTCGCGGTGGGTAGTCGGTTTAGGGGCGGCCGGAAAATGACTTCCCGACTTCAGTAGCAGGCACACGGCGTGTGCCGTCCGCTGGCTGCGGCACACGGCGTGTGGGCTGCTACTCGGCAAATGCGGAAGTTATTCTTCGGCCGATCCTTCTGCCGTCGGGGGTCGCTGCGGGGTGCCCGTTCAATCCGGTGGGGGATTCCGGGAATAAATCGCCTCCCAGCCGTCTCAAGGAGGTTGTCGTCGGCGCGAGATGATCCAATCGCATCGGGCCTCGTGGGAGTCTTCTCCGTGCCTGCGATCCGCACTCAGCGCGGGAGAAGCCCCTGTTTTCAGTACACTTTTTTTGGGAGATTGCCATGTTTCGGCCGATCCTTCGAGGCAGCATTTGCCTCGCTTTGCTGGCGTGTCTGGTCGGTTGTTCCGGGGGGGATGACGCCGATCGCCCGGAGACCGTGCCCGTCACCGGCACCGTGACCTACAGCGGCAGCGCGGTGGAAGGTGCCACGGTCACCTTCTCGCCAACCGCGAGCGGCGGAAGTGCTTCGATCGGCACGACCGACGCGAGTGGGAAATTCACGCTCCAATCCCAGTGGGGTTCCAGGGGAGCGGTGCCCGGCAGTTACAAGGTCGCCATCTCCAAGACGGAGGTCCAGGGCGTAGAAGAGGAAATCGAAGAGGCTCAACCCGAGGAGAACGCGCCGCCGGCCCAGATCACCGAGCATTTGCCGGAGAAGTACAAGTCGACCCAGACGTCGGGTCTCACCGCCGAGGTAAAGGCCGACGGCGACAACGATTTCCCCTTCGATCTGACCGACTGAGGCTTCTCCCCACATCGAGCCCGCGACACAAGCCGGCGGCGGCCGGCGATCGAGCCCCACGGCCGCCGCCCGGCCTTTGTTTTGCGCTCTTCAACGCCCGTGCTTGAGCACAAACGGCTCGAACAGCCCGTAGCTGATTGTGTCGTAGCTCGCGCCGGGCGGCGGGCCGGTTTCGGGGCCGCGTTGGAACATGTGGGGCCAGGCGGCACCGCGTAGGGCGCCGGCGTGGTGGGGACCGAGGGTGTTCTTGAGCGTGCCGATCACGACGACCTCGATCGTGGTCTCCCCCGGCTTGATCGAATCGGTCACGTCGAGCTCCCAGGGCTGCGAGGCGATGTAGCCGGCCTGCTGCCCGTTGACCAGCACCTTGGCCACGCTCCCCAGCCAACTGCCGAGCCCGACCACGTACCTGCCTTTGGGCTCGGGCACGTTGAACTTCTGGCGGTAGGCGACGCCGGCGGCGTAGAACGGATGGCCTTGGCGGTCCCAGCCGAGACCAGTGACGCCGAGCCCGCTGCCGTCGAGCACGAGCCGGGCGTCGCGGTTGGCCAGGGCGCTGGAAAACGCGTGGATCTTCACGCCGGAGATGGGGGCCGTTTTGGCGTCGGCTTCCGGGGCGCCCAGGAAGCGGACCTCGCTGAGGCCCACGAAGGCGTTGTCCGGGCCCTTGTCGGTGGTCGGGTACTCGACGCCGCGCTGGTTCGAGAGGACGTCGAACTTGACGAACCGCACGCCCGGGGCTTTGACCTTGAGAATCTGGCTCAAGCCGGCCGGCGTGCCGTTGGCCCGGGCCAGCTCGAACGTGCCCACGGGGATCGTGAACGACTCGGGCTCGCCGGTGGCCGAACCGGCAATCGCCATCTTTTGGATGCCCCGCTCGGTCAGGTTCACCTCGTTGTAGTTCCACACCTCGATCGCGCGAAGGTCGTAAGGCTTGCCGAGATCGAACACGAGGAACGGATCGCCGTCGTTTCCGGTTTCCGCCGCCGGATCGCGGCCGAAGCCGATCCCGGCGCTGAGCCACATCGTGCCTTGGATGGCGTTGCCGTGTGCGAGGCGACGCTCGAACCGAAGCGGCCGGTCGGGGCCGATCACGAAGCCTCTCTCGGCCGGCTCGAGCGAGAAGTTCCCCAGCACGTAGGCCGGCTCCAGCTCGTGCCAGATCGTCAACGGCGACGCCTTGATGGTCACCGCGTTCTCGCCCGGCTGGGCGGCCGAGGTGATATCTACCGGTGCGAACGACTTGTCGAGCCACCAGTCGCCCTGCTTGGCCGCTACCGGCTTGCCGTTACAGGTGATGGTGTACAGGTCGGGCCGCTCGATGACGATCGAAAGCGGCTCGGGCACCCGGCCTTCGATCGTGAAGCGATAGGTCGCCTCGAAACCGCTCTTGGGCGGGAACTTCTTGGTGATCAACCCGTCGCGGAGCTGGACGGCCCGCTCCCAGGGGTTGCCGTCCAGGCCATGCTTCTGGAACACGAACTGGGCGGCCTTGAAGAAGTACAGGTCCTTCTTCGTCTCACCGCCGGCCGTGACGTCGACGTAGTCCAGCGTGAGCACGTTCGGCTCCAGGCGGCGGATCGCGATCGGGCCGGCGGCCGGGATTGTCGACTCCAGAGCCGTATCGGGCGAAGCCGGCTCGCGGGGCTCGCTGGTCAGGAACAACAGCAGGCTCCCACACGGCGGTAGATCGTAGCGGAACTTGACGCCCTCGCCGGGCCTGGCGAACGGGTAGCCCGCGATCTCGCCCGTCGCCAAGTGCCACTCTTCGACCCCCCGGGCGTTCGACGAGATCACGCCGCTTGCCCGCCGATCGATGCTCGTGTTCACCAGGAAGAGCATCTCGCCGTCGTCGAGCTTCCGCCGGTGGTGGAAGAGGATCGCGGACGATCTCGGGCGGATGACGAATCCATCGGCGGCCCGGCCGGCCATCAGAACGCCGGCCAGCGAGGGATCGATCTGCCGCCAGCCCGGGGCATTCGAGAGCGCCGATCCCCGCTCGGACGGGCTTCCGTCAACACACGCCGGCGCCGGGCCGCACGAGATCACGGTGCCTCCCCCGGCGAGATAGGCCTCCAGCAGGTCCATCGTCTTCGCGTTGAGGTTTTCTGCAAGCGGCGGCAGGACGACGGTATGGTAGCGGCGCCGGCCCACGACGAGCTCGGCCCCGTCCACGGAGCCGTGTCGGGCGATGATGTCTTCGCACCCCAGGTCGAACTCCACCTGCCCTTTGGCCAGCGTGGTGACCATCCGCTGAAACGTGTCGCCGATCTCATTCAAATGGGCGTCGCCCTGGTACATCCAGGTGGTCGTAGTCGGCTCGACGAGCAGGACGTGGTTTATCTGCTTCCCTTCGGACAATGCCAGCGAGAGCCGCGTGAAGTGCTCGGCCATTACGTGATATGCCTCCCACCACGGCTCATGGTAGGAGAACGACTGCGGGTGGTCGCGCTTGCGGGCGCCGCGGATCGTGACGTAGGAGAGGTGCTCGTCGAGCGTGTTGATCCCCAGCACGTAGAGCCAGTCGCCGATCCGCTTCATGTCCTCGAACCGCAGGTCCCAGCCGCCGGCCCCGTAGGCCTCGCAGAGTGTGCGATCGCACCCGAGCTGGTTGGCGACGCTCGATAGCTCCAGGCACGCGCGCACGTTTCCAAACTGGGCGTGGACGTCCTCCTTGTACTGGTTCATCAGGCAGTCGATGGCCGGGCGCTGGTGCCAGCCGTACATGGCCATGTTGTCGCCGCCGTGCCCCGCGCCGGGCCAGCCGTGCTCCCAGTAGTGGCCGGTGAACTCCAGGTTGTGCTTCTCGCAGTACTCGTGGCAGGGCTTGGCCCAGTGCTCGATGAACTGCTCCAGCAGCAGGCAGTAGTAGTTGTGGCGCACCCGCTTCCAGTCGCCGACCGGCTCCACGAGGCACGGGAGGTGGGCGACCAGATCGTAGCCCCAGCGCTTCTGGAACAGCTCGGGCAGGCCGTCGGACCAGTGGAGCCCCCCGGCCGGGGCCAGGTGCGGCTCGTCGGTGAACCAGCCGGGCACTCGCTTGCCGAACTGGTCGCCGAGCTGGCGGCGGTAGGCTTCCATCGTGATCTCGATGAACTTCTCGGTCACGCCCGGCTTGAGCAGGTCGACGTACCACTTGCCGCCGAACCAGCCGCCCTCCGGGGCAAGCCGGATGGACGCGATCAGGTAGCGGCCCTCGGGCATTTCTTCTCCCGCCCGGGCTGCCTTGGTGACGTTCTCGTAGCCGTCGTCGGTCAGGCGAAAGACGGCCAGCACGTCGTCGCCCGGCTTGGGCGGCTTCTTGACTTCCTGCACGTGCACGCCCTTGCCCCGCGACTTGGGCATGGCCTCGGGCACCAGCCCGCCGGCAAAACCCGAGGGATAGGAGTTCTCGTCGTAGATCCAGACGTTCATGTCGAGCTTCTCGGCCTCGTCGAGGGCGGCCTTCCAGAGCCGGAACCAGTCGTCGCCCAGGTAGGGCGTCATCAGCCCGGGGCGGGGGTGCACGAACGCCTGCATCACCTTCTGGCTCGCCAGGTCCCGCAGCGTCGAGCGGACTTGCTCCTCGGTGAGCATGTCGTTCCAGGTCCAGAGCGGGGCCGAGGCGTACTGGCGCGGCGGATCGGCGAACAGCTCCCTCGCTCGGCTTGAATCGGCGGCCCGGGCCGACGCGGCGGCCAGCAACGCGGCTCCGAGGAACACGGCGGTTCGATGCACAATCCTGGCAGACAACGGGCTCATGATGATTCCCTTTCGCTACGGTTGGCGTGGCTGGCTTCGGTACAGCGCAACGGTCGAAAACGTCGACGTGAGAATCGTGATTCTGGCCTTTTCGGGGCCAAGTCGCAAGCGGCCGGCCGCGTCGCCCTCGGCTGGCGCGGGCCCGGGGGAGCGTGACTGGCGCTTGCAGAAATCGTCCGATCCGCGATACTGGCCGAATATCCGCGAAATCAAGCCCGTTTCCGACACGACAAGGGAGCGACGATGGACCCCAACGCCCAGGCCTTTTTCGAACGCCTTCTGGAAACGCCGAGCCCCTC
>CAZDHR010000362.1:0-7426 GCA_964505295.1 uncultured Planctomycetaceae bacterium | reverse complement strand
GCTTGGGGTCGCCCAGGCTGGCCATGATCACCGCCGAGCCTTTGGAGCCGTGGGCGTAGTCGGCGTAGGTGTTCCAGCAGTTGGCCATGTGGCGGGCGAAGGCGAATAGCTTGGTGCCGTCCGGGAAGGTGTACTCCACGGTGTAGTGGTCGAAGTAGTTACCCGCCTGCTCGTAGCAGCGCCCGCCCATCCCCTGGGCCACGACGGGCCACGCCCCCTTCGCCCAGCAGGCCACGTCGACGTTGTGGCAGTGCCAGTCGATGAAAAAGCCGGAGCAAAGCCAGTTGAAGTTGGCCGCGTGCCGAAGCTGGAAGAGGAGCTCGCTCTGGTCCTTGGGCCGGCGCGGGCAATGGACCGGCCCGTGCACGCGGTAGATTCTGAGCGTGTGCAGGTCGCCGATGGCCCCGTCGTGGATCCGCCCGATTACCTCCTCCCTCGCCTGGGAATGGCGCCACATGAAGCCGACGGCCACCTTCAGCCCCTTCTTTTCCGAAAGCTCCGCGGCTTTGAGCCAGCGGCGGCAGGCGGGCGCGTCGGTGGCGAACGACTTCTCGGCGAAGACGTTGACGCCCTTCCCCACCGCGTACTCGAACATCATCGGGCGGAAGGCGGCGTGCGTGGTCAACAGCACCACGTCGCCCGGCCCGAGGCAGTCGATCGCCTTCTTGTAGGCGTCGAACCCGACGAACCGTCGCTCGGGCGGCACGTCGACCTTGTCCGGGGCGAGGTCGGTCAGCCGCTTCAGGCTGCCCTGGAGGCGGTCGTCGAACAGGTCGGCCATGGCGTGGAGCTTGACCGGGCCGCCGGTGGTCGCGAAGGCGTTGCCCACGGCGCCGGTGCCGCGGCTGCCGCAGCCGACCAGGGCCAGCTTGATCGCCGAGCTTTCGGCGGCGTGGCAATGGGGAACGGCCACGCCCGCCAACGCCGAGGCCGCCGCCGCTCGGCCGGACAACTGAAGGAACTCACGTCGCGACTTGCGGTCAGAAGCCGTCTTTCGGTCGGGGGTACTCATCGGGATCTCCTCCGGGCAGTCGAGGTTGGACGAATACGGGCGAGGCGCCTATTATCGCACGCCCCCCCGGCGATACAAGCGTTCGGCCATAGTCGCTTTTCACGCCGCGAAGAGACGCTTGTTCGCGGAGCGAACAACGACTATTCCCCTCGTTCCCAGGCGACGCGCCATCCGGCAACGCTTGCCGGGACTCGGCGAATCCCATATAGTGAAACGCAACGTTGCGTGCGAGGGCACGCGTGGCTCCGCGCTCGCTCACCACCGTTCGCCTCGCGCTTTCCACTCGACGGAGTGACCTATGCCCAGAGTGCGCATCGCCATTCACGGAGCGGCCGGACGCATGGGCCGGCGACTGATTGCGCTGGCTTCGGCCGATCCGGAGCTTGCGGTCGCCGCCGCCCTGGAGTCGGCCGGCCATCCGCGGCTCGGCGAGGACGCCGGCACGATTGCCGGTGTGGGACCCATCGGGACGCCCTTGGCGGCAGGCCTCGAGGTCGAGGTCGACGCGCTGGTCGACTTCTCGGTCCCGGAGGCCCTCGAAGCGATCGCCGGCGTGAGTGTCGAGCAAGGCGTCCCGCTGGTCTGTGCCACGACGGGGCTGAACGAACCGCAGACCCGCACGCTTCATCAGGCGGCCGAGAAGATCGCCGTGCTCTGGGCGCCGAACATGAGCCTGGCGGTCAACCTGACGATGAAGCTCGCGGAGATCGCCGCCGCGGCGCTGGCCGACAAGGACGCCGACGTGGAAATCATCGAGCGCCACCACCGGTTCAAGGAGGACGCCCCCAGCGGCACTGCGCTGAAGTTCGGCCAGATCATCGCCGGCGCGATGGGCCAGTCGGTCCATCGGCACGGGCGCGAGGGTCGGCCGGGGAAACGCCCCCACGACGAGATCGGCTACCACGCGATCCGCGTGGGCGACGACCCGGGGCAGCACACGATCGTCTTCGCCATGCCCGGCGAAACGGTCGAGCTCACCGTCCGCGCGACCAACCGCGACTGCTACGCCCAGGGCGCCCTGGCCGCTGCCAAGTTCCTCGTCGGCAAGCCTCCCGGCATGTACGCCATGCGCGACGTGTTGGGGCTGTAGTAGCGATGGGGTCAGAGCTTGAATAGTGAACAGGGCGTCCCTCGGCGCCGGAAGTGGCTTTTCAGGCCGCGCTATTCACTGTTCAAGCTCTGACCCCATTCTCGGTCTCCAGCGCCGACCCGATGAACCCGCTTGCGCCGCTGAGGAGGATCTTCATTTGCCCCTCTCGGATCTGCTATTCCTTCCTCTTCATCCTCACGTAGCGGAAGCTGAAGTCGCCCTTCTCCCTTTGCAGACCGAGCCCGAGGTCGGCCTTGTCGCCCAGCTTCCACTGCTTCTCGATCACGTGGCCGTTGAGCTTGATCACGCCGACGCCGTCGGTGAAGTCGAGCTCCAGGTCGTTCCACTTGCCCGGCGGCTTCGCGTGCGGAGCGTATCGCTTGGTGTCGGGCAGCGAGTTCGGGTAGTCGCGAAGCTGGAACTGCTTGCCGTGCAGGCAGAGGCCCGAGTCGGCCGCCTTGGCGGCCCGATACTGGAGCCGGATGATCACGTTCGGGCCGAACCTGGCCTTCGAGAACAGGTGGCTTCGGGCCTTCTCGCAGTCGAGGTGGATCGCCCCGTCGGCGACGCTCCACCCGTCGGCGTTGCCCGTGTCCTTGCCCCGCCACGTCGACGGGTACCAGCCCGAGAGGTCTTTCCCGTTGTCCAGGCGAACGAAGCCGGGCTCGAGCTTGAACTCGTCGGCCGGCACGCCAAGCGGCACGACGAGCATCAGGGCCAGGGGGGCGAACAGGAGACATCGTTTCATGGGCTTCTTCCTCCGGTGGCTTATCGGATAACACCCCGCCATTCTACCATGGCGACGGACCAGACATAAAGCCGCGACCGGTCGCCGCGGCTCTACGCGCACTCGCAGCATCGACCAGGCCAATTACAGACTCCAGCCCTCGCGATACTCGCGGCGGAGGTATTGGTTGGCCTCCTCGCAGTTGGTGATCCGCATGGCCTTCGCGTCGTACTCGATCTTGCGGTTGAGTTTCATCGCGATGTTGCCCAGCAGATACGCCTCGGTCAGGCGGCCGGCGTAGCTGAACGGGCAGCTCGGCCGGTCGGGGTTGCTCTCCTGAATGCCGGCGATCCAGTCGGCGTACATGTCGCCGAAGCGGGGCAGGGTCTTGGGGACCGACTCGAACTCGGCCGCCGACGCCGACTTGTTGCCCGTGCCCAGCGTCGCCTTCGTGCCGATGATGAGCATTCCGCCGTCGGGCACATTCTCCATGCCGACCATGTCGGACGACGGCCGGTTGCCGCCGTCGTACCAGTAGACGGCCACGGCCGCCCGGTCGCCCTTCGCCGGAAAGTTGAACCGCAGCGTGCTGGCCTCGGGGAACATCTCGGTCACCGGGCCCGACATCTCCACCACCTCGACGCTTTCCGGCTGGCCGAGATCCAGGCCCCAGTAGGCCGGCGACCACATGTGCGGGGCAATGTCGCCCAACGCGCCCGTGCCGAAGTCCCACCACCCCCGCCACACGAACGGGTGATACACGTAGGGGTGCTTGCACGACTTCAGCTTGCGGGCCGGGTGGTCTTCCGGCCAGTTGGCCACGAAGGGGCGAACCGGGGCCGGGCCGAGCCACACGTTCCAGTCGAGGCTGTCGGGCACGGGGTCTTCGCCCGGCGGCCGGTCGGCCCCCTGCGTCCAGATCGGCCGGTTCGTCCAGAAGTGGGCCTCCTTCACCTCGCCGATCGCGCCGGCGCCGATCACTTCGGCCGTGCGGGCCGTGTTCTCGTGCGCCCGCGACGGCGTGCCCATGTGCGTCGAAAGCTTCTTCTCGACCGCGATCCGGGTCATCGCCCGGGCTTCCTCGACGTTCCACGTCAGCGGCTTCTCGCAATAGCAGTGCAGGCCCTGCTTCATGGCCATCATGCTGGCCGGGGCGTGGCAGTGGTCGGGCGTGCTGACCACCACGGCGTCGAGGTTCTTCTCCTTGGTGAGAAGCTCGCGGAAGTCGACGTACTTCTTGGCGTCGGGGAAACGCTTGGCCGCGCCGTCGAGTCGCCCGCGATCGGCGTCGCACAGCGCCACGATGTTCGCGGCCTGCTTGGCGACGCCGTTGAGGTTCGACCCGCCCCGACCGCCCGATCCGATGATGCCGACGTTCACCTTCTCGTTGGCCGCGTAGCCGCGCGCGAGCCCCGCGGGGATGATCGTAAGAGCGGCGGCCGCGGCGGCCGAGGACTTGAGACAGTCGCGCCGAGTCATGCGACGGTTCATGAGGGAACTCCTTTCGTGATGGTGGGGTGGTGGGAGTATTGGGAGGTTTCTCTGGGCTGGACTTCATCCGTAGGGTGCGTGAAACGCACCGATTTCTGCGTGGCGTCTTTGTCACATAGGATATGGTGCGTTTCACGCACCCTACGGATTTCTGGATCTCAGTCTCCGTCCAGTTGCACTTCCGTGGGCAACCTGGATATCATCGCCCGGTTGGCGTTCAGCCGCAAGCCCTGGTCGAGCGTGAGGCCCGCGTTGGCCCCTTCGGTGACGGCCGCCCGGAGGTTGCGGATTTGCTTCACGTCGCCGATCTTGATCGCGGTGACGCCTGCTTCGAGCAACGGCTCGTAGAGGCCGTCGTCCGGCTCGACGTTGGCAAGCACGACGTTATCGACCCGGAGCGTCGACTTCCGGAACGCGGCGTCCATCAGCGTCACTTCCCCGTCGGGCCGGATCTCGACGATCGTGGAGCTGGTGATCACGGTTACCGGCTGGTCGAACGTTTTGCTCTTTAGCCCTTCGCCGTTGGAGCCGGCGAACCGCTTGAGCATCACGTCCTTGTGGCAGGGCTCCATCCACGCGGCGAACTCGCGGCTCTCGGTGACGATCGTGACCTTCTTGCCCTGGCCGGCCAGCTTCTCGGCGGCGTCGGCCGCGGCGAAGTGATCGCCCCAGATGAGCACGGCCGGGCCGCACTCGACGGGCGGGGCCTTGTCGTCGGGATAGTATTCGCAGTTGGTCGTCCGGCAACGGAGCACGTCATCGAACGTCGCCACGAGCGGCGCGTCGATCCCCGGCACATCGGGCCGGGCCGTGCGCCCACCCGTGGCCAGGACTACGGCGTCGAACGGTTTCAGATCCTCGACGCTCGGGCTGGTTCGCAGCCGAAGCTCCACGCCCAGCTTCTTCATCTGGGTGCGGAGCCAGTCGGCGTACCACCGCATCTTGGTCTTGCCGGGCACGGTGCAGCAGCAGAGGATGGCCCCGCCCAACTCGCCGGTCCGCTCGAAAATCGTCACCTGGTGGCCGCGGAGCGTGGCGATTCGGGCCGTCTCCATGCCGCCGGGTCCGCCCCCGACGATTGCCACGCGGCACTTGCGATCGGCCGGCGTGAGGTGCAGGAACCGCTCGTCGCCCACGGCCGGGTTGATCGCACATCGCATGTGCCGGCGGATCATCAGCGACTCCTGCCAGCAGCCGACCAGGCAGGAGATGCACTTGCGGATTTCTTCGGGCTTGCGGGCGAAGGCCTTGTTGGCCCAGTGCGGATCGGCGACCATCTGGCGCGAGAGGCCCACCATGTCGGTCTTGCCCTCGGCGAGGATCTTTTCGCAGTAGGCCGGGTCGCGGAGCGTGTGGCTGGTGATCACGGGGATCGTGACCGCCTGCTTGACCGCTTCGGCCGTATAGGTGTTCCACCCTTGCGGGTAGTACATCGGGTCCATCACGGCGGCGGGCGCCTCGAAGATGCCGGCGGTGATGTCGACGAACGCCGCGCCGTGCTCTTCGAGCAGTTGAGCGATCCGGACCGTCTCGTCCAGCTCCCGCCCGCCTTCGATCCACTCCACGCCGGAGTAGCGAACGCCGATCGGGTAGTCGGCGCCGCACTTGTGCTTGATCCGGCTGACGATCTCCAGCACGAACCGCATCCGGTTGAGGAAGCTGCCGCCGAAGCGGTCGTTCCGTTTGTTGACGTAGGGGCTCATGAACTGGGCGATCAGGTAGCCGTGGGCGCCGTGCAGCTCGACGCAGTCGAAACCCGCCTGCTGCACGCGCCAGGACCCCTCGGCGAACTTGTCGACCAGCGCGTAGATTTCGTCGACCGTCATTTCCCGAATGGCTTTACCCTTGGCGACCTCTTCGGCGTAGACCACCTCGTGGCCGGCCGAGCCGGGCAGGTCGACCAACTGGTCGCTGGCCGACATCAGGTCTTTGCGCGGCCAAGCGGCCTGGCGTCCCGGGTGTTGGATCTGCACGGCGCATCGGGCCCCATGCCGGTGCATCGCTTCGGCCAGCTCCGAGAGGCCGGGGATCAGGGGGTCTTCGTCCACCGCGACGCACGTGACCGTGGGCCGGCCCGTGGCCTTATCCGGGGTTGACGCCCCTACTATAATCAACCCGCAGCCGCCCTTCGCCACCTGCTCGTGGTAGGCGACCACCCGGTCGTTGATCGAGCCGTCGGCATTGGCCGAGCTGATGTCGGTGGGCACATGGCAGATCCGGTTGGCCACTTCGACGCCGCCGATCCGGATCGGGCTGAACAGGTGGGGATAGTCGGGATGTCTCATGACGTCGATCCTTCCAGCCGTTTCTTGCACTCATCGAGGATTTCCGCGGTTCGGGTGGCTCCGACCCGGGTGACGCCGATGGCGCGGACCTCCAGTAGCCGGTCGAGCGTGCGCACGCCGCCGGCCGCCTTCACCTGGACGTGCGGGGGCGCGTGCTCGCGCATGAGCTTCAAATCCTCGGTCGTCGCGCCGCCGTCGCCGTAGCCGGTCGAGGTCTTGACCCAGTCGACGTTCAGCTCACCGCAGATCTCGCAGAGCTTGATCTTGTGGGCGTCCTGAAGGCAGCAGTTCTCGAAGATCACCTTCACCCGGGCTCCGGACTGGTGGACCCGATCGACGACGGCCGCGACGTCCTGGCGCACGTAGTCCCAGTCGCCGCTGAGGACCTTGCCGACGTTGACCACCATGTCGAGCTCGATGCCGCCGTCTTCGAGCGCCTGCTCGGCCTCGGCCCGCTTGATCGCCGTGGTGTGTCCGCCGTGCGGAAACCCGATCACCGTGCTCGGGGCGACCGTGCTCCCCGCAAGCAGCGCGGCGCAGCGCTTCAGGTAGTACGGCTTGATGCAGACCGAGGCGACGTGGTAATCGAGCGCCACGGCGCAACCCCGCTCCAACTCGTCGTCGGTCAACACGGGGTTGAGCAACGAGTGGTCGATCATCTTGGCGATTTGTTCGTACGTGTAGTCCATGGCGTTGGTAAACTCCTTCGAGGAAGCTGGCATACGGCGTAGGGTGGGTCGAGGAACGAGACCCACGCGTCTCCATGGGAAATCCAACCTGTCTCACAGAATCCGGTCCGACCTGGTTCCCAAGCTCCAGCT
>CAZDHR010000361.1:0-7445 GCA_964505295.1 uncultured Planctomycetaceae bacterium | reverse complement strand
CGAGATCCTCGTCGTCTGGGAGGACGACGACATCTACCTGCCGTGGCACCTGAGCTCGATCGTCGGCGCGCTCCACGAACCGATCGCGCCGCGCTACAAGGAGTGTCGGCGGTGGGCCCATCCGTCTCGCGTCTGGAGCCTCTACGGCGGCCACCTGCACCAAGAGCCGGCCAGCGGCCGGTTCCACGCCGCGTTGGCGGTGCGTCGCGGGGCGTTGGAGCAGATTGGCGGCTGGCCCTCTACCGCTCGGGCCGACTTCGACCAGCAGCTCATGGCCAACCTCCGCCGCGAGTGCGGCCCGCCCGCTGATCCGTGTGCGGCCGCCCCGCCCAGCTACGTGTTCCGGTGGGGCAGCACGGGCAGCTACCATGGCCAGGCTTGGATGCGATCGCCGGCCGACACCGCCTGGTATCGCGACGCCCCGAGCCGGATTCCGTCACGAGGGACCGCGATTCGTATCAACGCCGCGCTGGATGTGGAGGCCGAAGCCCTGATCGGTCGACCCCGCCCGGTCGGCTGATGGCTCACGTGCAGGCATGTGCAAGGGCCTACGGATCAGTCAAGGCGCGTCCGCCCAGTTCCCTTCCAGTATGAGGTCGTCCTCGTACGCCGGATCGATGTCCTTGTCGTCGACGAAGGCCTGGGACGTGGTGGCGGTCAGCGTGTGGAAGTCGTCGATGTAGATCGCCCGCTGGTCGTTCCAGAACTTCGCCTTGGCCGCCGCGTGGTCCACGTCGCCGGGGAAGGCGACAAGCAGGTGGTCGACGCGCGCGGGGTCGTCCTCCACCCAGGCCAGGTCGTCGTCGCCGCCCGTCGCGGCTCGCACCTCGGCAAAGCCTTCCGTGCGGCTGAAGAACGCGCCCGAGAAGAGCTTGGCCCAGTCGGCGTTCGCCGTGAACCGGGCCGCGTAGCTGGTGCCGCCGGACGTTTCGTCGTACAGCGTGGCCGTGTCCGACCCCCAACGCGAATAGCCGAGCACGTAGCGGAAATCGAGCGCCTCGGTGTAGGTCCCGTCGGCGTACTCCATCCGGCTGTGGTCCGGCCGCGACCAGTAGACGTCGTCGAGCGCCGCGTCGTAGAGCTTCGCCGTGTCGTCATCGCCCACGGCGGTCGCGCTCACGCGGTCGAACCGCTGCGCCTGAACGTAGAACGCGGTCTCCTCGTAGAACCGGGAGAAGCCGTTCTCGCCCTTGAGCCAGGTCGCGTAGGAGGTCGCTAGGTCGGCGGTCGTGTCGTAGAGTTGGACCGTGTCGACCTGGCCGTCGCGGGAGCCGTAGGCGAGCACCCAGCGGAAGTCGTCGGTCCGGACGGTCGCCCCGTCGGGGTAGGTCATCGTGGCGCGGTCGGCGTAGGCCTCCAAGGCGTCGGCCCCGGACGAATCGTACAGCTTGGCCGAGTCGTTGCTCCCGACCGCCGACGCGATCACCTCGTCGAAGTCGTCGACCCGGTTGTAAAACGTCGACGCCTCGTACATCTTGCTCAGGTCGTTGAAGCCTTTGAACCAGGTCGCATAGGAGGTTCCCAGGTCGGCCGTCGTGTCGTAGAGCCGGGCCGTGTCCGTCTGGCCGTCGTCCGAGGCGAAGGCAAACAGCCAGCGGACGCCGTCGGCCCGGACGGTCGTCCCGTCCGCGTAACTCATCGTGGCCCGATCGGCGTAGCCGTCGAAGGCGTCGGCCCCGGGCGAATCGTACAGCCTGGCCTTGTCGTCCCCGTCGACCGCTGAGGCGATCACCTCATCGAAATCGTCGACCCGGTTGTAGAACGTCGAGACCTCGTACATCTTCGCCACGCCGTCGTAGCCTTTTAGCCAGGTTGCGTAGGAGGTTCCCAGGTCGGCCGTCGTGTCGTAGAGCCGGGCCGTGTCCGTCTGGCTGTCGTCCGAGGCGAAGGCAAACAGCCAGCGGAAGTCGTCGGCCCGGACCACGGTCCCGTCGTCGTAGCTCATCGTCGCCCGATCGGCGTATGCCTCGAACGCATCGGCCCCCGGCGAGTCGTGGATCTCAGCCAAGTCGGTCGCGTCCGACGCGCCGGCCTGCACGGCGTCGAAGCCCTTGGCCCGGTTGAACAAGCCGAGGCCAACCATCTTCGCCTCGGTCGACCAGGCGAGGAACCGTTCCTTGCTCCCGGCCCGGTCTTCGAGGATGGCTGTGTCGGTCTCCCCGTCGTCCGAGGCAAACGCATGGACCGCGGGGAAGCTGTGGACCGCCAGCGCGAAGCCGGGCCCGGTCAGCTCGGCCGAGTCGGGCCCCGCCGTGAACGCATCGGGCCCCAGCGAGTCGTTGAGCACGGCGACGTCCGCGCCCCCGCCGCCATAGGCCGTTGTGGCTTCGACGTTCTTCGTGATCAGGACGTAACCGTCGCCCTCCACTCGCCCCCGGTCGGGCCAAAGCTTGACGGTTTCCGCGACGGTCGAGCCGTGGAAGACGGCGGTGTCATCGCCACCGGCACCATGGAATGTGGCGGAAGCGATCTCGGAGTTGCTGAATCCGTACTCGACGCCATTGATGGTGATCAAACGCGATGCTGCCGCGTCGAACTCGAACTGGTCCGATTCGGCAGTGCCGTCGACGGTCACAGTTGTGCCCACGTGGCTAACCAGGTTAACCAAGCGGAGGTCGACGTCCGTGTTGCTGCCGTTCAGTTCCAGCAAGTACTCCTGGCCGGCCTCGACTTGCCAGTCAATCCGCTGTTTCCCATCCTGGAGTGTCGAAGTCGCCAGAAGTTGAGGACTCTCGTCGTACAACTTCATCGCGACGCTGTCGCCGGCCCCGACGAAACTCGCCTCCAGCGTGAGTACTCCCGGACGGGTTGTCTCAAACGAGTACTGGACCACGCCGGTCGACAAATCCAGGTGATCAAGTAAGCGGAAGTTGATCGGCCCCAAGTCGGTCTCGATTCCCCGGATCAGGAGTAGCCCGGTCATGAGCAGGAAGTCGGCCATCTCCGGATCGATATGCTCGTCTCGCTCGGTCTCGATAGTCTCGACGAACTCATTCAGGCTGGCGGTGGCCGCCGCAAAGTCCTCCACCTCGTACGCGGCCTTGGCCGATTCCAGTCGGGCAACCATGGCTTGAGCGACGGCGTAGTCGTCAACGAAATCGGGATAGAGGAAGTCGATATCCGACGACGTCTCCTCGGCCACGACGCTCTGCACGGTACTCCCCAGGTTCGCAACGATTTCATTGCGATACTGATCGACGATCTCGCTGTGGCCTATCCCCAACTGGTGATTCCACCGACCATCGTTCACCGCACCCTCGACCGTCTCACCCCACAGATTGAGAATGTGCTCACGGGGATTCACAGCCCGGGGTATTTCGTTCCAATAGGTCTCCTGGTAGTAGACTTCCGCTTGGTCAACGATATCAGGCACGCTGGGCCTTGGGTCCCGCATTTTTCCTTGAACGAAATGGACGGCGTTCCGCCGGGCCCACCCGAGGCTCCGCAACCCCGGATTGACACTGCACCGTACACCGCCGGGGAAGTTGGCGTAATTCCGAGCCGGATGTGGGTCGAGCATGGTCATCTTGAGATAGCCGTGCCGAAGTCCTTCCGGAAGCGTGTCCCAGACGTTCGGCAGGGCCTTGAAAGCCTCACTGATGACGACTGTTCCGCGGCTATGACCAATCAGATGCACGTCGACAACGTCGTCCGGCCGGAGCGGGAGATCGCTTACCATTCTTGCAATGTCACCCACGAGAAGCTCGCCTGCGAGGCGGGCGCGGCCCACTGCCCACTCAGAACTCATCTTGGCCCAGTCATACGGCTTTACGTTGTCGTAACCCTTCTCCTGAAGCAGCCCCGCCATGTCATGTATCCAATGGTCGTCTCCTATCACTCCGTCATACTCGTAGCCGTGGACACAGGCTCCGATCAACCACTTGCGGAAAGACGCCGCGTTGTTGCCATCATTGGCTTCCACAATGTCGTTCTCGAGGTCGGCTACCGCGAAGACGTACTTGTGCTCCGGGTCCGGCGGCAGCTCGACGTTCTCCCGGGTGTGCGAGTGAACGCCTGGGCTTGTCTCGGTGATGGTGAAAGGAACTCCCACCGGCGGATCCTCTATGGGATCGAACTTATCGTCCTCCGAGCGGAAGATCGCGACCTCGAACGGGTCAATCCCCTCACCCGTGATTTCGTATTCGAACGTCACACTCTGAGAATCCTCCGTAGTCGCCGAGAGCATCACGATGTCCGGCGTCGGTTGGACAAAACTGGTATTGACGGTATAGGTGAAGACGAAGTTGACGCCACCGGAAGATTCCGGCTCGTATTGGGCGCTGCCGCTGACGTCGAACATGATCGAAAAACTGCTTCCGATGACCGTGCCGAGCCAGGCCGAGTTCGTCGCATACTCTGCCCAAACCGAACCGTCCCTCCCCCCCGAAATCAGGCCACCGCCACTGTAGGCGGCGGAATAGCTGATGGACGCGGTTTCCTCGCTCGGGAAGATGCTGAAGAGGCAGCCGGCGTCGATGGTGGCCTGGAGCAGGATCCATACCGGCTGGCCCTCCGCGCCCCACCAACCCGGAGCGATGGTGATGGGGATGGAACCGCTGTACCTGAAGCCAGCGTTCCCGGAACCGGCGGAGCCCGTCAGGTCGCTACACACCACTTGGTACTGGATCCACTCCTGCCAATACCCGCCAGTCCTATACTCATCAACGGAGCCGACCGCGTCACCGCTTTCCGTCAGGACAGGCTCAGCCCCGGGAACCAACACATAGGGCGATAGCGCCGCTTCTTCAACCGGCTGGTAGACGGGCTGGCTGGCGTCTGCTGAAGCCTCAAGCGACGGCGAATGCAAGCCGCTCAGCAACGTCCGCTCTTCGAGTGGCTCCAATGCGAGGGTGCGCGACAGGTACAGACCAAGCCGGCCGCCACAAAACGACCGGCCGTACGAGAGCGAACGACGGCGATTGCGGCGACAGGTACATCGGGACTTCATGACCGGGCCCTCCCAAACGATACCCGATTCGCGTTTCGGCAACAGGTTGGCGGCGCGAAGCCGACCTGGTCGAATATTGAGATTGGCGTGGGAAACGTGGCGCAGTCGACGAATCGATGCCCCAGGGGGCGCGACACTGGGAATTCCGTTCGGATGGATCCGGGCGGTGAGAAGGGGGAGAAGCGGATGCCAAAGGAGTCACCCGCCCTACCGGACTCATTTACCGCATCGTCGCTCTCTGCGTCAAGCGCCCTCCAAATGCCGATCGCCCGGAACATTCCACTGAACACGCTATGACAACGCTTCGTCGGCAAATCCCCCTCCGAGTCACGTGAGCATGCCCGCTGAGACTTCTGTCCCTTGATGGCTACTATCATCACGGTCATCGAGGGGGTCAAGCATAATCCTCCTGTCTCGCCAAACGGCATGACAGGAGGCAAGCGTCATTTTCGATTCCCCTCCGGACGGGAGGAAATGGCAGTGACAGCGCGCGCGACCTTACCAGTTGTCTCAGACGCATGCAATCCACTCCCAGGGCAAGAAACTAGCGGGGGGTTGAGATCATGGCTTGCGCGGACTGTGCCGATAGGGATGCCGGGACTGGGGGGGCGACGGGCATGGGTAGAGGCCCGGGCGGATTGCTGCCAAATCGCACCTCGGAAAGGGTTGGGTTGCCGGGCCGCGGTCGTCGTTTCTCCAAGTACAGCAACGACTTCGGTATCTGGATCCCATTTTCCCATCTGCGAAATCAGGATGCCATCTCCCCGACGCGGTGGGGTAGATGAGACGCCGCTTCTTGGCAGCGATATGCCGCCCAGCCGGAGGACCACCTGTCGCAACCGCGGTGATGGGCGAGCGAGTTCTACGCCGCCTTACGCGCGTAATGCTTCAGCAACCCGCCGAGCCACTCATGGCATTCAACATCGTCCGGGCCCAGAACTCCCGCGTCGTCCGGCGGCTTGTCCATCTCCGGCGGGAGGTTCCCCAGCGACTGATGAGGTCGCGCCGTGTGATAGTAGCGCACGTATTCTTGGACCAAGTACCGCAGGTGCTTCTCGCCGAGGATGATGAAATTGTCGAGGCACTCCTGGCGTAGAGATTGCGCCCACCGTTCGGCGTAGGCATTTTGGTTTGGCGCCCGGATCGCGGTCTGCACGACTTCCACGCCGTCCGATTCCAGAATGGCCCGGAACTGCGACGTGAACTTCGTGTCCCGATCGGAGATGAGGTACTTCGGCCGATCCGGCAAGTCGTCGAAGAACATGCAGAGATTCCTTGCCTGCTGGGCCATCCAGACGCCGTCGGGGTTGGCCGTGATGCCGGCGATGTGGACCCGCCGGGTGCCGGGCTGGATGAAGAACAGCACGAAGTACTCGACCAGCCCGCCCAGCGTCCACGCCTTCACCGAAAGGAAATCACAAGCCCACAATGTCTTCGCGTGCATCTTGATGAACTCGTCCCAGCTTCCCTCGCCGCGCTTCGGACCCGGGTCGAAGCCGTGCTCCTTGAGAATGTTGCGGACGGTTGACTTGCAGACCTTGCGGATGCCCAGCTTCTTGAGTTCTCCCAGGATGCGGCCCAGGCCCCAACCGTTCTCTTGGGCCATCCGGATGACCAACTCTCGGATCGCCTCGGGCGTCCGTGGCCGTCCGGGCTTGCGACGGACAGTGCCCTTCTTCTCTCCGCTCACCCAACGGGCGAACGTTCGGGGATGAACGATCGTGATCAGGTCCTTGATCGCCGGCCCGACCTTCCTGCCGAGTTCCACCAGCCGAGCCCGCTCGGCCGGAGTGCAAGTCACCCGTTTGGGCAGCTTGCCGCGGAGAATCCGGTTCTCCGCCTTCAGGTACTCGATCATCCGAGCCAGTTCCGGCTCGGTCGCGCGGGCCAACGCCAGGATCAAAGGGTGGAAGAATCGCGACATGGGGCTACAATCGGCAAGTCGTTGTGGGAACGGAAGATGACAACGTTTTTGCACCCCGCCGCAGGGCCGGGAAAGTCATGGATAGCACGAATCCGATCGGTCGACTACGGGCTCGCGGCCAAGACGGCCAAGCAGAGGGCGGATTTCGCAAGGGCAGCCCGGCAGAACCCATACGGCCCGCAAGGTCGGTGGGGAATCGTGACCGCAATCGAGTGAGAACCACTCACGCGCGGCCTGAAGAACGCCGCCCAATCAAACGCACACCCTCCTCCAGCGGCGCTCGCGCTCTCGGAAAGCTGCTAACCCGCGGGGCCAAGTTTCGAGGCCTCGAACTTCTGCGAAATTGGTTAACAGCTTGGCGCTCTCTCGCTGTTAACCTGCATGACAAAGTTCGAGAAGGGTTGCCTTCGATTTAGGGCCACCGTTCCGGACTCGAACTCCCGCAAGTCTTTTCTCTTTCAGTACTTGCGAAATGCGCTCGCGCGCGAGTCGTTACGAAGAGAGTTGTGAACGGGGAGGCTGATGTCGCCGATCCCCTTGATGCTCTTGAGATTCTTGTGGCCGGGAAGCTTC
>CAZDHR010000360.1:0-7468 GCA_964505295.1 uncultured Planctomycetaceae bacterium | reverse complement strand
GAGGTCCCAATGAACCGTGAGCGCACGTGCGCGCGGGCCCCAGCGCAGGTGCGCGCGGGCCCCATGGTGAATGCGCTGGGGTCTCAGGGGGAGTGCGCCGTGGTCACAGGCCACCTGCGCGCACGGTTAGTCGCGGGGAAAACGGCCTTTTTGGACGCGCGCTCGGCGCAACCCATGGGCTGGTAAGGACTTGCATTTTCGCACGAGACTCGAAATTCCTGCCCAACAATCGGTTTCGACATAACTCGTTTCTCGGCAACGACTTGCAACCGG
The DNA here is from genome assembly GCA_964505295.1 of uncultured Planctomycetaceae bacterium. GTDB lineage: Bacteria > Planctomycetota > Planctomycetia > Pirellulales > Thermoguttaceae > DATKZH01. The sequence continues at coordinate 7,195 of CAZDHR010000360.1, read as the reverse complement.
TGGCCGGGGCCCTTGTTGGACATTTGGACGGGCTTTTTGGGCGGCTCTCGGGCGTCCGGTTTTCGGCGTAACGTATTCGAGCATACCATGTTAGCGCCGAGCCGCAAGGCCGTTTCTGGCCGGGTCGCATCGCGTCCAGCTTGGTTCGCTGGGCGGGCGCGCATCGAGCAACGCCCGCGTGCGCTCTGGGGAAGTTATTCCGCTCCAGCAAAGCAACCGTGGCCGGGGGGCGGCTCGGCCCAACGCGTAGGGTGCGTGAAACGCACCATATTTGCTGGCTCGGGGATGATGGTGCGTTTCACGCACCCTACGCCTTGTTCCGGTCGAGCAGAGCAACCGTGGCGTGGCGGGGCTCGGCCCGGCATCTACGCCGGGCGCCAATCGTAGAATTTCCGCCCTTGCTCGGCCGTTTCGCGAAGGAGTCGGGTCGGCGCAAGTCGTGGGCCCAGCGATTGGAGCGGCCGGAGCATGTCGAGGATGCGATCCGCCCCCTGAGAATCGGCCCAGTAGAGCAGGCCGCCGCGGGCGTGGGGGAAGCCGAGGCCGAAGAGGACGGCCAGGTCGACGTCGCCCGGGTGGCGCACCTTCCCTTCTTCGAGGAGCCGCGTGGCCTCCAGCACCATGGGGAGGATCAAGCGGTGGGTGATGGTTTCCGGGGTGAGTTGCTGCGGCGGGCGGGCCCACTCGGCGATGAGCTGCTCGACGCTCGGGTCGGGCCGGCTCGGGCCGTCCCACGCGGTTCCCGAGGCGTAGGAGAAGAAACCTGCCCCGGACTTGCGGCCGAGGCGTCCCTTCTTGTACATCGTGATCAATAAGGGCGAAGCCACGGTGCGGTCGGGGAACGCCTGCCACAGCACGCGGCCGGCGTTCACCACGGTGTCGATGCCGATCTCGTCGAGGATCCTCAACGGGCCGATCGCCATGCCGAACTCGGTGGCCGCCCGCTCGACCCGGTCGATCGTGGCCCCGTCCAAGAGCAGGTCCATCGCTTCGATCAGGTAGGGGAGCAGGAGTCGATTGACGAGGAAGGCCGGGCCGTCCTCCACGACGATGGGCATTTTCTCGATTCGCTTGGCGTGGCCCACGGCGGCGGCGATCGTCGCGTCGCTCGTGTCGGGCCCTCGCACGATCTCCACGAGCGACCGGTGGCGAACCGGGTGGAAGAAGTGGATGCCGCAGAATCGGCCGGGGTCGGGCAGCTCGGCCGCCAATCGGCCGATGGGGATCGTCGAGGTGTTCGAGGCCAGGATCGTCGCGGCGGCCAGGTGCGGCGCGAGTTGCGCGTAGACCTCGTGCTTTCCCGCCACGGTCTCGACGACCGATTCGAGCACCAGGTCGCACCGGGCGAACCTTGCGGCGTCGGTCGTCGGCTCGACGAGCCGGCCGACGCGCTCAGCACACTCGGCGTCGGACGCGTCGATCTGCTGGGCAAGCTCCGCGGCGATCCGCTCGGCGGCGGCAGAAAGCGCGTCTTCGTCGGCGTCGGTGATCACGACCGACAAACCGGCCTTTACGTGCGTGGCGGCGATTGCCGTGCCCATCATCCCGGCCCCGACGATCCCCACCGACCGGATCGGGCGTGGCTCGACGTGGGCCAGATCGATGCCCGTGTCCCGCCGGTTCCGCTCCACCAGCCACTCGACGTGGCGGCGGGCCGCTTCTTGGGACGGGGAGGCGTTTTCGGGCGGCGGCGAGTCTTCCATGGACTTGGGTTCCGACTAGCGAGGGGGAGAAGTCTCTCGCAAAGACGCGCAGGCGCAAAGGAAACGAGCCGTCAACTCGACTATCCTCCGCCAGAACAGGGGCAGTTTGCAGGGCGCGCTCGCTGCCGAAGGAATCGGACTTCAACAACGGTTCCCTTTGCGCCTCCGCGTCTTTGCGAGCGGCTCCTCCAACTGGTTTACGGTTGCGGTAGGAGATCCTGACGCTTCGAATAAGTGCCTTGGAGCGTGTCCTGCTCGTGTCGATGCCAACGCTTCCAGGCCGCAACGCGTTCGGCGAAGCTCGGGGGCGATACGCTTGCGGCCTCGGCGACGTCGTGTCCGACGACCTTGGGCAATGCTCCCAGGGCGGCCGTGCGGACGTCGTGCTGGTCGTCCAAGAGACGGATCAGCGACGGGGTGAAGCTGGGATCGCCGATCTGGCCCATGGCCACGGCCACCTGGCGACGCACCGCGTCGTTGCCGGAGTAGGAGAGACGCTCCAGGGCGGCCGGGCCCGAGGAGGCGCCCAGCCGACACAGCGCGGTTGCCGCTTCCAGGCGGACCGGATCGTCGGCCGCAAGCAGCAGCCGCTCGATCGGCTCCGTGTCGTCGATTCGGCCCAGGGCTGCCAGCGCCCGAACTGCCGCGCGCACCACCAACGGGTTTTCGTCCTGCAAGGCCTGCTGGAGGACTGCCGTGTGGTCTCGATCGAATCCCCCGTGAGCGGCCAGGTGCTGGCAGACGCGGCGGCGGACCTCGGGCGACGGGTGGCGGATCGCCGCACAGGCCAACCGGCTCGCCGGCTCGCTTGAGTCCTTGGCGACGGCGTCCAGCACGCTTTGCCAGACCAACTGGTCCGTTTCTGCAAGGGCCAAGGAGGCGAGTCGGGCTGCGGCGAGTCGTCCCAGGGGGCGCCCGTGAGCCAACCGGGCCAACTCCCGGGCCGCACGGCGACGAACGGCCACGTCGTCCGAGACGAGCCCGTCCAACGCGCGAAAGACCGGGGCACACTCCGGCAATACATCGCGGTAGACGGCCTCGGGGAGTCCCACGCCGCGATCCACGGCCAGTTGTTCGAGCGCCGCCACCAGCTCGGGCCCGAGCGTTCTGAGCGAAGCCATCGATTGTCGACGGGCCGACTCGGGGAGGCCCGGGTCGGACAACGCCCTGACGAGCCCTTCCACGAAGGCGATCGTCTGAGGCGAGACCGACGGTGTGGCTGGGTCGACCGCCACGGCGGCCGGCACGTCCGGACCGTCCGGACCGATCTCGTTCCGCAGCCGGCTCCGGAGCCGGGCGAGCACTTCGGCGCGTCGCTCGGGGGGGCCGTCGACGGGGAACTCGGCCGCCGCGGGCCAGAGCACGGCCAAGTGTCGGGCCGCTTCCTTGCGCGTCGCGTAGCCCGGCTTGTCCAGCGCGGCCAGCAGGATCGGCCCGGCCTGCTCGCGGGGCCACCCGGCTACCGAAGCGGTCGTCTGGCGTTGGACCGTGGAGCTGGGATCGTCGATCAGTTGGCGGGCCACGGCGGCCGCGGCGGGTGTCGGCTGGTGGGCCAGCGCCCGGGCCACTTCCAGGCGGACGCGCCATGATTTGTCCCCGGCGGCCTCCAGGACGGCCCGCTGGGCCCCCGTGGCCGCCAGCGCCGCCACGGCGCCGGCGCGGATCAGCTCGCCGGGGTCGTCGAGCAACTGCTCCAGCGCTTGCCGGGCCTCGTTGCCGCCCAATGCTCCCAGGGCGGCCACCGCCGCGATGCGAGCCTGGAGGTCGCAATCGTCCAACGCGGCGATGAGATACTCCCGGGCCAGGGGATGGCGACGGCGGGCAAGGCAGGCCAGGGCCGCGGCACGGACCCGGGGATCGGGATCGGCACGCAGGTCGACCGCCTCGACGGGCAGCGTGCCGCGTCGGCCGGCGCTCCACGCCCGCAAGGCTTCCCGGCGAACCTCGGCGGCCGGGCTGCCGAGTGCTTCGAGCAACCGTGGGTCGTCGGCCGGATCGACGTGCCTCGCCAAGCCGCGGATCAGCTCGGCGTGCAGCTCGGGGATGGGATGCGTCGGGGCATCCTGCCCCTGGTCGCCATGTTGGCCGTATTGATCGATGAGCTTCTCCAGAGATCCCACAGGCGATGGCTCAACGATTCCGCCCAAGGCTTCCGCGGCTGCCTGGCGAATGGGGAGCTTCAGCTTGGGCGTCCGGACGCCCTCGGCGAGCTGCTCGATGCCCGACGCATCGCCGAGTCGGGCCAGGCCGATGGCCGCGTTGGTGGCCACGATCGGGTCTCGGTCGCCAAGCGCCGCGCGCAAGTCGGCACGCGGCGGTTCGGGCCCGGCCACCAGATCGTCCAGGTCCGGATACCGCCAGCGCAAGGCCGGCTTGGTGCCGAACTCCTCGGGCAACGGTTGGGCGTGAGTGGGATCGTCCGCTTGGGGGCGCAGGGCGTGAATCCAACCGTCGCGGGCAAGGATCTCGCGGGAGTCGTCCGCCGAGCGGTGCCCCGGCCGGGAATCGGGATCGTCGGACGAGGCAGGCGCAGCCAGGTCGGAACTACCGGTTTCCGCATCGGTAGCGTGTTCTGGCGGCGCGAGGCGCGATGGTTGCCAGGTGGGCAACCCGCCGCAGCCTGCCGACGACAGGACAACGAGCAGCGGGGCGGTGAGCGCCACACGGGAGACGGCTCGCGTGGACCGGATCGACGCGTTGGGCAAGTCCTTTTGCCAGATCACGATTCGGACTGGAAGAAAGGTTCTCGGTTGGAGGTGTCGGTCGAACGTCCTTGTCTGGTCGACCGGTTATGGGTTGCCCGCCGGCTTAGCAGCGGGCTTGACGGCAGGCTCGGCGGGCTTAGCAGCGGGCTCGGCGGACTTCGCGGCCGGCTCATCGGTATCCGCTGGCGGGGCGGCCTCGGCGGGTTCCTCGGCATCCGGGGTCCGACCTATGTTCAGCGCTTGCGTGAGCGGGGTGAGGGCCATCTCGATCTTGGAACGGAGCGTCTCTCGGTCCAGGGGGTCTTCATCCTCCTTGGCCTTCCCGCAAGCCGCGAAGAGGCCTTCAAACTGTTTGAGGAGCCCCTTTTCGCCGGTGACCAGGTCGGCTTGAGGTGCCCCGGCGGCCAAGCTGGCAACTCCCTCGGTGGGCTGGTCGGTGTTGTTCCGGCGAACCCAAACCGTCCACGCCGACCATTTCATGCCCGTCAACCCGAAGAAGGCCGCGTTCAAGGAGGCCATTAGCCGGCGGCGGTTGCCGAGGGTTTCGTCCTCCTCCTCTTCCTCGGTCGGCCGACCGAAGCCTCCCGGCATCGTCGATCCGCCGTACATTTCTCCCTCCATGCCCGACATATCGGGCCCCATGTCTTCTCCTGGGAACATATCGTACCCCCCGCCCATCATTCCCCCCCTGGGCCGTCTCTGCTTTCGCTCCTCCTGCTTGGCCTCTTCGTCCATTCGTTCGAACTCGGCGAGACAAGCGTCGGAGGCCAACTGGCCCAGCTCCGAGGCCAACTGCCACGCGTCCAAGCCGTGGTCGGCCGGATACGTCAGACTGCCGAGCGCTCGTGCGGCGGCACAGCGGACCAGAAGGTCCTCGTCGCGGTCGGCGACGATGGCAGCCAGAGCATCGGCCACGGCGTTCTGCTGACCCACCGCTCCGAGCGCGCCCAGGGTGTCGATGGCCCGGACTCGCATCCACGCGTGGCCTTCGGGGGCTCGACCCGCCACCGTCTTGGTCTGGGCCAGCGTGAGCATCGCGGGGATCAACTGGTTATCGCGAAATTGCGCGTCAGCGATGCCGATCAAGGCATGTCGATACAGTCCCAAAAGCGCGGCAACGCGCAGCGCGTCGATCTGGTTGGCGTCGGTAAAGGTCCCCAGGAGCAAGGGCAGGGCTTCCGGCAGCGGCTGTGGGCCCTCCCCACCATCGGCCTCTCGCTGGTTCAACTCGCCGATCGCCATCATGGCATTGAAACGCGCGGCCGGATGGCGCTTCGGTTCGCCCGCCAACGTGCCGAGGAAGTCGAGCGCCAACGCAACGAGCTGATCGTGGGCAGAACTGATCTTCGCCGTTTTCAACGCATTGGTCAGCTCCTTGCGCCGGGCGGGCAACTGGTGCAACTGGTCGGGTTGCGTCCACCGGCCGATCTCGTACTCCTTGAAGTATCGCTCGAACATTTCCTGCTGGTCGGCCGGGATCTCGCCACCGCGAAGCCATCTCTGCACTTCCGTCCGCTTCGTCTTGAGGCCGTCGGTGTACGGCAGCGGCTCGTAGCTACGCTGCGCGGCCGCCGGCTGCTCGGGTTGCGTGGGCTGCGCGGCCTCGGCAGGGACCGGCTGGGCGGGCTGTTTCTCGGGCGGAGCCGCGGGTTGGGCAGGTGTCTTAGGCTCGGGCGCTGGTTTGGGCTGGGCCGCCGGTTGGGCCTGGGCCACGCCGTTCAAGGCGACCACCACGCCGAGCGTCAGAATGAGGATCGCGGGAGACCGGGGAACCATGAGACCGAACGGATGGTATGTTATAGGGCGCATGGGACTACCTCTGCTCCGTCGCCGAATGGCAAGTGGGGAAACCTACACTGTTTATGCTAACAGGGCCCCCAGGCGCCTGTCAAGCTGTGTCAACCGGCCCAATCGCTCCCGAGGCCCTTTGACAGCACCCCCCACTGCACGTAGAGTTAGGCGGGATGGCCTTGTGCACGAAGCCCTCCAGACAATGTCCTCTTCTTCGGATGGGGCGGAGACGGACAGGACAAGAGAAGACCGGCCGAGATGACCCTCTTATACGCGGGACGTCGTTTTCGGCAGCATGAAACCGGCTCCAACCCGGAGCGGGCCGAGCGGATCCGCTACATCCGCAAACGGTTGCGGCAGTCCGGGTTGCACGGGCGGTGCCAGCGGCCCGAATGGCAGCCCGTGACTCGGCGCCGGCTCGCCCGAGTCCATTCGTCCGTCTACATCGACGAGGTATGGGCGATGGCTAAATCGGGTGGGGGGGACCTCGATCAGGATACGGTGGTGAGCCCCGCTTCGTACGACGTGGCCCTCATGGCGGTCGGGGCGGTCTGCGATGCGACCGAGAGGCTCGTCCGCGGCGAAGACACGCAAGCCCTTTGCGTCGTCCGCCCGCCCGGACATCATGCCCTGACAGGCAGGGCGATGGGCTTCTGCCTGTTCAACAACGTGGCCGTGGCCGCTCGACTGGCCTTGGACGAATTGGGGGTCGACCGCGTGCTCGTCGTGGATTGGGATATCCACCACGGCAATGGAACCCAGGACACTTTCTGGGAGGAACCCCGGGTGGGCTTCTTCTCCATCCATCGCTGGCCGTTCTTTCCGGGCACGGGCCGAGAGGACGAAACCGGCGGCGGCCGAGGGCTGGGCACCACCCTCAACCTGCCGGTCCCGTTCGGAATCCCCCGAAAAGACTACCTTGACCTGTTCGGCAACAAGTTGTCCAAGTTTGCCGCCAGGATCAAGCCGCAGTTAGTTTTGGTCAGCGCCGGCTTC
>CAZDHR010000359.1:0-7514 GCA_964505295.1 uncultured Planctomycetaceae bacterium | reverse complement strand
ACTCGATCACGTAGAACGCCCGGGCCCCGATGATCCCGGGCACGAACGCCCAGAAGGCGAGCGTGAAGATCAGCTCGGGGTCGAGCCCCACGCGCCGGCCCCGCCAGGCCGCCATGGCGACGCCCGCCGCCACGGCCACCAACAGCATCACCCCGTAGCCGCGAATCGGTAGTCCTCTAAGCTCCCCTCGCCCGGGGATCGGCTCGCACAGCCTGGGCAGCAGAAACCAGATGGCTGCCGCCACCAACACCAGAAGGGGTAGGTAACCCCAGACCTCCCCTTCAGCGCCCTGCTTCCGAATCAACCAAACCAGCAGCACGATGCCAAAGAGCGCCCAAGCCAATAGCAGCCAACCACGGCCGAAAATCGGCAGCCCGGCGATCTCCGCGTTGGGAATGAAGAAGAGCGTGCGAAGCATGCTGTACCGTTACGGTTCAGGTTCCAACAAACGGTTGTCGATTAGACGCGTCCGGCCGATGTGGACGGCCAGCGCGACCAAGGTCCGGCTTCGGATTACGTCGACCGGCTCGAGCGTGTCCGGGTCGACGAGGGCGACGTAGTCGATCCGGGCGCCCTCCGCCGAGAGGATCACTTCTCGCATTCTCTCGGCCACTAAGGCCGTATCTCGCTCGCCCTGCGCGACCAAGTCGGACGCCAAGCATAGGCTTCTCCATAAGACCAGGGCACGCTGCCGCTCGGCGGGACTCAGGTACGCGTTTCGCGAACTCATGGCCAGGCCGTCCGGCTCGCGCACGATCGGGCAGACGCGGATCGCGATCGGCAGATTCAAGTCCTCGACCATCCGCCGGATCACCAGGGCCTGCTGGTAGTCCTTCTGTCCGAAATAGGCGACATCGGGCCGGACCATATGGAACAGCTTCAGTACGATGGTCGCCACGCCCCGGAAATGGCCCGGCCGGCACGTCCCCTCGAAGGGCTCGGCCACGGAGCCCACCTCGACCCAGGTTGCGTAGCCGCCGGGGTAAACCTCGTCATTCGTCGGGGCGAACGCCAAAGGCGTCTCGTACTCGGCCAGGGCGTCCAGATCGGCCTCCAAGGTGCGCGGATATTGCCCCAGGTCCTCGCTCGGGCCGAACTGGCTCGGATTGACGTAGATCGACGTCACCGTGTAATCGCACTCTTTGCGGGACGCCCGCACCAGGCTCAAGTGCCCGTCGTGCAGCGCGCCCATCGTGGGCACCAGTCCGATCCTCTTGCCCTCGCGGCGCACGGCGTGGAGCACTTCTCGCAGCTCGTCGAGTTTCGTGACCAGTCTGGGTCGTCCTGCTTGGGAGCTCATGACGCGGAACCGATTGCTAGCGAGGCAGCGCCTCAGACCGAGGCGACAGTGCGGTGGTCAGGGTTCGGGGTTCAGGGTTCAGGATTCACGGGTATAGGCGGAACTCCAAGTCCTGAACCCTGAACCCCGAACCCTGAACCCCACAAACTTGACTCATTTGCAGCAAGTTCCGGAAACCAAGTGCCCTAGGACCGTAGCCAGCCGGTGAATCGATGCCGAGGCAACGGGCTGGACATCCAGGAGGTATCCGGCTCGGGCAGTCTCATGGCCTGACTCGCCGTCAACCAGCCGGCCGGGAGGTCCATGCGCGACGTCTTTCCTCGGCGCGTAATCCACCGAAAACACTTTGCCTTCTCGCACAACTCGGCCAGCTCGAGCGTGGTCCTCGCGTCCTGGGCCACGTAGTCGAGGACCTCCTGGTGCTTGCCGGCGGCCCACATGCTCGGGGCCAAAATGCCGCTTATCCCTTCCGGCTTTCCCGCCAAGCCCGAGCCCTTCGCGGCCGCTTCGAGCCCAACGGGGTAACCCAGCGTGCAGAACACGTGAAACATCATGTCCACGTGGTCCAGCGCCAGGCCCTTGCACTGCTCCAGCCTGCCCGACTCTTCCGCCAGCACGTCGAAATCAAAGGCGAGCCCGTTCCAGGTAAGGATCGTATGCCCCTGGCTTACCATGGAGAGGAGATAGTCGACGAGCTGAGCCACGTCGTCCCGGCTCATGCGGTCGGCCGGCCGTCCATCCGGTTGAGCCCCATGCCAGAATCGCGGAGGGTCGGGTCCGTCGGTGAGAGTGGCCGCACAGGCGATCCCCAGCGGCCGGTGTCGCCTCCAATCATCGCCCTCCGGCCACTCCTTGGCGGTCTCGATGTCAAAGGCAAGGTATTTCCGGTTCATCGCGACATGCCGATCTGCACCCCCCGGGGGGCGACAAGCCGACGTGCCGTCTCGGGCATTGCCCCGGCACCACCGGCTCGGTTTCTCATTGCATCGCCTCCACGGCGCCCAGCACTTCCCGGAGAAGCGTCCGCGCTGGGCCCTCGCCGGCCAAACGGAGCACCGGCCCCTGGCCCGGCCGGCCCGCCTCGGCAAGGATCGCCTGACGGACCCGCTCCAATGTCGCCGCGCTCAACCGTCGCTCGCCTCGACGGCCCCGCCGTTCAATCCGCTCCAAGAGCCAATCCGCGGGCGCGTCGAGCAGGACGGTCAGCTTGGGCGTGACGACCGTCCGCCGGGCGTCTTCCCATCGGCGACGATACTCATCGAGCCGCTCCGGCGCAATCCATACGCCGGCATACGCCAAGCACTGGTTGAACCAGAAGTCGCTGACCCAAAGCCGCCCCCTTTCGGACCAGCTCGGCAACGCGGCACTCAGCAATCGGCCCCTCTCGTGGAGGAATTCTAGCTCCGTGGCCCAGGCGTTACCAGACGGATCGGCGCAGGACGCCTCCAGGCGCCGCGGGGACACTCGCTCGAGGATCCGAGTTGCCGAGGTCCCCTGCACCAGGAGGGCCACCTGATCCGCCAGTTGGGTCTTGCCCACGCCGATCGGTCCGGTGATCGCCACGTAAGGGACGGCCGTGTTGAGGTGATCCAAGAGCCGGGCAATCGGCCAGCCCGTGGTGGGATGAACCATGTCCGCAGCCACCTCGGCCGCCGACTCCAACACGAAACGTCGCCAAGCCATTCGGGGGTGGGGGATCGTCAGCGAGGGGCTTTCCAGGACCAGCTCGCCGTACAGGAGCAGGTCCAGATCCAACGGCCGAGGACCCCAGCGCTCAGCCCGGCGACGGCCCAAGTCGGCCTCGATCCCACCAAGGACCGAAAACAGGGCCTCCGGCTCCAACGAGGTCTCCAGGACCACGGCGCCGTTGAGGAACGGCCCCTGTCCGGGCGGGCCGCCCACCGGCACGGTTTCATACCAGCGGCTTCGTGCCGTGAGCCGGACAGGGGGCCGGCGTGTCAGACGCTCCACGGCTTGGTCGAGCGCTCGTCGTCGGTCGCCCAGATTCGACCCCAGACCGATCAGACAAGTAGCCATGCCCAACACAAAACCCGACGGGAATCTCGCTCGCGCCGCCGGGGCTTGTCCCTTTGCGATTGGCAACACACGTGGAGTTAATGAGGGGGGGCCGTCCCGGCCGCGAACCTCGTCGCCGACTGTCGTTCCCTTCGGTCGCCGCCCCCCCGGGAGTTTGCCAAGTTGGTCTGTCACGGCAACTCGGCGGTGCCGCGTGCGCCGCGCTGCCCGTTGTCCTTGCAGAATCCGATGCTCCAAGCTCACGGTGTGCACACAGACTGCATCGCACGCCAGGCCATCCGACTTCCGTGCCGAACGTTTTCGTTCCAGCTCCGGCGCGGTCGCACGCGAAAAGGTTGAAACGACTCCGCTCAGTGCAGTCCCCATTCTGCGGATACGCCGACGTTTGTCAAGAATCGTTCCCCGCGAGGGTGGCAACTCGCGAAGCATTTGGCGAGCCTACGTCGACTGCGAAGAGACGAACGCACCTCCACGCATGGAAGCGCAGCTCTTGATCGGAGGCTGTCTCTCGCCAAGCGTTGGCCAGCGCGGCCTGCTGGCCTCACTGCTGCGGATCGCGGATCAATGAGACGCGTGGCAAGCCGGCCAACGTGGAACCATGTCCCACGGGTAGTCGAAGCTGCGGCGGTAGTCGTACGGCATTCGGTCGTAGATGGAAGGGTAGCAGGACATCCATCGCCTGCCCAACCAGTCGTAGCGCGGGTAGTATCCGCTGCGTGGCGGAAGCGGCGTGGCCCGGCCGTTCCAGTAATCGCACGGACAAGCGTGGTTGCCGGCCCCAGGCTGCTCCTGAACGTGTCTATCGCTTCCAGGAGTCGATATGATCGTGGGAGCGGGCGCCGGCAACGATTCAGGGGCTGGCGTAGACCCGCCCGCACCGGTGACCACCAGAATCGCTAGCAGCGCGGCATGCATCGATCCGTTCCTTCGCAGTTTTCCCAGTCTCAGTAGTCCCGAGCTTGCGGTCCCCGAAATCGGGGTGGCCGGGGTCGAGCGTAGCGAGCCCTCGGAAACCCGGAGGCCTGGGGGCTCACTACGCTCGCCCCCAACCACGTCGCATGAAGAGGATCGGCCCGGCACGGATGACGGGTCAATCCCAATCCCTATGGCCATCACATTCCTCCCAAACTGGTCATTTACACGCTCGAAAGTCCAAACTTCGGCAGGCAGTCCAAATGGGGGAGGCCCTCTTAAAAACCCGACAAGAACCTGCTACACCTTGAACGGCTGGCTAATCAGTCCGTTGGGCCGACAAGGGCCGTACCACGCGCCCGATCTTGCGGAGGAACTAAGATGTCAAGCCTTCAATCCGGTGAGTCACGTTGCCATGGGAGCACGAAACCCCGGAAAAGAACCGGAGGCCGAAGGAGAAGCCGCCGGTTGACGTTTTCCGTCCTTCTCGGCTGCCTTGGTGCTCTGTCCGCTCCGTTATCCACGGTGCTGCTGGGCGCGGGCGAGCCCTTGCCCGGCACGAGCCGACTCACGCTCCCCCGCGACGACGCCGTCGTCCACGCCCGGCACATGCAACAGGTGGAGGACTACTTCCAGCGAAGGATCGAAGAGGCACGGCAACTACGCGATCGGCAGTGGAACCCGGATTTCTCCTCGCCCAAGGCGTACGAGGACTCGATCGCGGAGCACCGCGTGAACTGCCGGAGGATGCTGGGACTGGTCGATGCCAAGGCCGCCGTTGCCCGGGCCGAGAGCACGCGGCTTGCGGCGTCAGGCGACCTGCGTATCGAGCGGATCACGATTCCGGTATTCGCCGGGCTTGCGGCGCGCGGACTGCTCTTTTCCTCGCGCGCGGACGGACCGCGCCCGGCGGTGATCGTTTGTGCCGACGCCGACACCTGGCCCGAACGATTCGCGGGGCTGACGGACGACGGGAAACCGGCCGCCTGGCTGGCCGACCTCGTCGCTCGCGGGGCGATGGTGTACGTCCCTCAGTCGATCGAGCGACTCACGGATCACCCCTACTGCAAGACGACGAACAGCAAAGACCGACGAGGCATCCTCTATCGCCTGGCGTATCCGGTCGGACGAACGATGCCGGGCCTCGACGTGCAAGACGTTCTCGCCGCCGTCGACTACCTCGCCGAGCGTGACGACGTCGACGCGGATCAGATCGGGCTTGTGGGCGTCGGCCAGGGAGGGATGACGGCGCTCTACGCGGCCGCAGTGGATCGCCGCATACGCGCTGTCGCGGTCGCAGATTACTTCCAGGTCCGCGACCGCTGCTGGCAGGAGCCGGTGGATCGCCGCCTCGCGCGACAGCTCCTGGAATTCGGCGATGCGGAATTGGCCGGCCTCGTCGCGCCGCGATCCCTGCGAGTGGTCCATTCGGCGGGTTCCTCCATTCCCGAACAGCGCGTGATGGGGGAGATAGCCCGCGCGTTGCGGTTCTACGCCGGGCTTCACATGGCCGATCGTCTCAAGGTCGCCGTCGGTCTTCCCGGGCAGGACGCGGCGGCACAGTCCACCGGACTTCTCGCCGACGACCTCGGGCTGCCTGAGCCGAGAGCCGGCCTGGACTGGCCGGCCGTGAATGTCTCCGACGCGGAGGTCCGGGCCGTGCGGGACAAGCATTTCGAAGAACGGCTGGTGTATCTCCGCAAGTTGATCGCCGAGAGCGAAGCAAAGCGAGACGCCCGGTGGCGGCTGGCCAAGTGCTCCCGCTCCGAGCTCGACCGGCTCAAGGCGGCCATGTTGAAGGACTATCGAGAGTTGGTCGGGCACGTTCCCACCCAAGGCACGCCGATCAATCCGAAAACCGAGCTGGCACTTGCGACCGACAGGTACAAGCTCTACCGGATCACGCTCGACGTCACCCCGGGCGTCGAAGTCTACGGCAACTTGCTTGTCCCCCGGAACATTCAGGGCCGGGCCGCGGCGGTGATCTGCCAGCACGGGCTGAGCGGAACGCCCGAGATGACGACCGGGCTGGGAATGACCAAGGACACCGCCTACCACGAGTTCGCCCGGCACCTGGCCGAGCACGGCTACGTGGTCTTCTCGCCGTACCTGATGCAGCGCCGCACGGACGAGATCAACGTGCTGGTGCGGCAGGCCGACGCCGTGGGCATGATGCGGGTCGCCATGCCGGTGGCCAAGACCCGGCGCGTAGTCGACTTCTTGGAAACGCTTCCCTTCGTCGACGCCAAGCGGATCGGATACTACGGTTTGTCGTACGGCGGATACTCGGCGATTTGGATTTCCCCGCTGGAGCCTCGGCTGGCCGCGACCGTCATCTCCGGCCATTTCAACGACTGGCGATCGAAGATCACCAACGACACGCTACGGACCAGCTACCTCTGGCACCCCGACGAGGACTTCTACAACTGGAACATCCTGCACCGGTTCACGCACGTCGAACTGGTGGCGATGATCGCCCCGCGACCGGCGTGCATCGAGTTCGGCGAGCGCGACGGGATCACCACGCCGGAGTGGACCGCTTACGCCTGGAAGCAGGTGGTCGCCTGGCGGGACCCTCTCGGGCTGGCCGACCGCATCACGCTGGCCCATTACGACGGCGTGCACGAGATCCACGCGGTCGAGGCGGTCGACTTCCTGGACCGGTTCCTCCGGCCGGCCCGCCCGGTAGGCCGGGATTACGAGGCTGTCCGTGTCGGCCCGGACGGGCCGAAACCGTTCGTCACCCAGGTGCTCGACTCGCGGCGCGAGTCCCGGATCGGCGGTCGCTTCTGGATCGCCTCGGGCGCGACGCACCTCCGCGGCATGGCCGTGAAGCTCTCGCGAGTCGGTCAACCCGGTCCGCTGGAAGTCCGTTTCGGCTCTCGACCGGGAAGTGATGACCTGGGTACGGCGACGTTGCTTCCCGAGACGGTGCAGCCGGACGGCCAAGCGTGGTGCACGCTGCGAATCGATCCGCGGCCGGTCGAGCCGGGCGTGCTCGTCTATTATGATATCGGGTGCACGGGCGGCACGGCGCCGGAGGATCACTACGTGGTCTATGGCCCAAGGCCCATCGGCGGCAAGGACTGGCCCAATCGTTTCGCTCTGTCGTACCGTGTGCTCACGGATCGTCCCGAAGACGGGTTGCCGTGAACTGGGAAGAGGCGAGCAGGACACGCGGGAGAGGATTGCGGGGACGCGTTCCGGCGACGCGACCGATCCGGCACGATCGAATCGCGGTAACCCTACACGCACAAGCGGGAGG
>CAZDHR010000358.1:0-7532 GCA_964505295.1 uncultured Planctomycetaceae bacterium | reverse complement strand
CGGCGCCGGCCTTGTACATGCGAAGCCGGACGTCGGTGCCCGAGGTGAGCAGGAACGCGATCTCCCCGGAGATCACCGCGGCCGGCAGGCTGTGGAACATGCCGCGATGGACCGTGTAGCGCCGGAGGAGCTCGCCCAGCGCAAAGCGGACGAACACGTAAAGGGCCGCGCCGGCCAGCACGATCGACTCGGGCGTCCAGCCCAACTGCTGGAACCGGTCGACCATCATCATCGGCACCACGGCCGCGGCGAACGCCAGGCCCTCTTGGAGCGGCCTGCCGGAGTTGCTGTCGACGTCGGGCAACATGCCCGACACGGCGCACAGCCCTCCGGCCAGGACCGACGTCGATAGCGGCACGTCGAAAAACGCATGGGCTGCCCCGCCATAGGCAACCCCGAGGACGCTGCTCGCCGTGATGTGCGTTCGGAAGTCGGCCATGTCGCAATCAGGGGCTCGGGAACCAGGGTACGGGAACCGACGGGTTGGGCGAATGTTTACGTTGAATCAGTCGCAAGTGCTTTGGAAACGCCTGTATTCACCACGCTCCGTCGTGATGACATGGCGTCACGGCGGAACGTGATGAGTACGATGGGGCCGTCACACGGTCTGGGCGTTTGCGCGCGTGTTGTAGCCAAACGCGGTGCTCGAACCAAGACCAATTCACCGGCGTACCGGATCTGGGGCCCGAATGTCTCGCCGGTCGCCCCTCGGCGCCCGGTTGCCGGTCCCTGCCCTGTTCTCCCAGGTTGGCTAGCTTTCTGCTCTTCGCACGGTTGTGGCTTCCCGATATACTGGGCCCGGAATTCGGCCCCGCCCGCGAGCTGCAAGGAGACGCACCATGGAGAGCTTCCCGATCCAGGGGTACGACCTGTTGATGCTGGTCATCCTGGTGCTGGCTACGGTGTTCGGGGCCTGGAAGGGGATGGCCTGGCAGATCGCCTCGCTGGCCTCCCTGGTGGTCAGCTACGTGGTGGCGATGCGGTTCAGCGGCACGCTGGCGCCCTACATCAGCTCGAGCGAGCCGTGGAACCGGTTCCTGGCCATCCTGATCCTTTTCCTGGTCACCTCGCTGGCCATCTGGATCATCTTCCGGATGGTGGCCGGCGCGATCGACCGGGTGAAGCTCAAGGAGTTCGACCGGCAGATGGGGGCCCTGTTTGGGATGGCCAAAGGGGTCGTTTTTTGCCTGTTGATCACGTTTTTCGCAGTAACCCTTTCGGAGGGGTCGCGACAGGCGGTTCTCAACTCCCACTCGGGCAAGTTCACCGCCCGGCTCCTCCAGAAGGCCGGCCCCGTCATGCCCGAGGAGGTCCGCGAGAAGCTCGGCAAATACATCGATCAGTTCGAGCGAAAACTCGACCCCAACACTCCGCCCGACGGCCCGATTCCGGAGGCGGTCAACGAGCTTCTGGAACGCGCCGAAGATCGGCTGGAAGATCGGCTGGCGGACCCGACGGCGCCGACCGACGAACCGAGCTTCTGAGCCGGCGGGGCGGGGAACCGTGACGTGCGGAGCCCAAAGTCCGGATCTCGAAAAGCCCGAGTTTCCCGGGCATTTTCGGCGATCTGACCGAACATAAGAAAGATTATCGGACGTTGGGGAGAGGCTTTCCGGGGCCTGAAACCAGCCTCTGGCCGCCCAATGGGCTCCGTCAAACGAGCATCTCCAAGTCTGCCCACGCGAGACGCCGCAGTCGATCGTAATCTGACTGCGCGAGTCTGCGTCTCCTGCCCCACTCGCTCCGCCGAAATCCGGCAAGTCGGAGCGGGAACCGTCGCGGCTGAATGCGCCTGCTGGTGGCCAACCGGCCGGCTTCCAAGCGATGAGATCAGCCCCGAGACGCGGCGGTAGCGTTCTGAGACATCTGCGCCCTGCTCAGCAGGGGCCCCTTCCCCCACGTTCCCGTCATCGGGCGGGACGATCACGTCGCGCAAGTCGACGCGGCATAATTCCAGTTGACGGAACGTCTTCAGCAGCTTGGACCTGCTTGCGGTAACCACATTCATGCGGTCAGACGCGCAGACGGACCCGATCAATCGGGCAACTACAAGCAGGGCGCCCCGCCGCTCGAAATCTCAGCTAGCGCGCCTTCGAATCGACCGCCTGCTCGGCCGGCGTTTTCGCGGCCGGCTGGCCGTCTTGCGGGCTGGATTCCGGTTGGGCGTCGTCGGCTGGATCCGCTTCGGCGGTCTTGGTCCGCTCGAGGAAAACGCCCATGCGGCGGAAGCGTTGGTAGCGGGCTTCGAGGAGCTGGTCGACGGGCGTGCCGACGAGCTCGCGGAGTTGGGCGCGGAGGTAGATCTTGAGCGTGGCGGCCATGGCGTGGTGGTCGCGATGGGCGCCGCCGAGGGGCTCGCGCACGACTTCGTCGACGATTTTGAGCTTGAGGAGGTCCTTCGACGTCATCTTCAGGGCTTCGGCCGCCCGCTCTTTGAACTCGTGGCTCTTCCAGAGGATGCCGGCGCACCCTTCGGGGCTGATGACGGAGTAGTAGGCGTGTTCGAGCATGGCGACGCGGTCGCCTACGCCAATGCCCAGCGCGCCGCCCGATCCGCCCTCGCCGATCACCACGCAGACGATCGGGGTGGGCAAGCGGGACATCTCGAACATGGCCTCGGCGATGGCCTGGTGCTGGCCCCGCTCTTCGGCGGCGATTCCCGGATACGCGCCGGGGGTGTCGATCAGGCAGACCACCGGCATGTGGAACTTGGCGGCCAGGTGCATCTTGGCGACCGCCTTGCGGTAGCCTTCCGGATGGGCGCAGCCGTAATTGCAGGGGATCCGCTCGCTGGTGGTTTTGCCCTTCTGGTGACCGACGACCATCACCTTGTGGGCGTCGAGCTTGGCCCAGCCGGTGCGCATGGCCCGATCGTCGCCGAACAGCTTGTCGCCGTGCAGCTCGACGAACTCGTCGAAGACCAGCTCGAGGTAGTCGGTCGTCTGCGGGCGATCCGGATGCCGGGCGACCTCGACCGTTTCCCAGGGCTTGAGCGAGGCGTAGATCCTTCGCTTGGCGTCGGTCAGCACGCGGCGCAGTTGGCGGAGCTCGTTGAGCGCCTCGGGGTTCTTCTGTGCGTGCCGCTCGAGCTTCTCGAGCCGGGCCTCCAGCTCGTAGATCGGTCGTTCAAAGGAGAGCCTGCGTTCGCCTGCCATTTTGCTGTCTTGCCTCGGTTTCGATCGGTCGGCTCGAAGGGCGGTGACCCACGTGGCCGCGCCGGGCCGCGTGAGCGGAGTTCCATTATAGTTTGTCGGCCGGAAAGGTGCCGGCCCAGTAGTCGGCAAGTTTCAGACAGGGCGGCTACGTCAGGCCAGGGACTTCCCGGCGGGCCCGGCGCGGGGAGATGGGGATGCTGGAGAGTCTAGGAAAAGAGGAACCTGGCGAAGCTGGTTCAGGAGTGCCCGCGCCGAGGCCGGCCGATCCGACGCCTTCTTGGCCATGGCCACCCGGATCAGGTTGGAGAAGGCCGGCGTGACGTCCGGGTTGGCGGCCTCGAGCGACGGGGGCGGCGATTTGAGGTGCCTTCGGAACAGGTCGTTCGTGTTCACCCCCGTAAAGGGTGGGTTGCCGGCAACCAGGTGGAACAGCGTGCACGCGAGGCTGTACAGGTCGGCCCGCTCGTCCAGGGCCCAGTTGCGGATCTGCTCGGGCGACATGTAGCTCTGCGTGCCCTGCACCCGGGACCTCTGGCCGAAGAGCCTTCCCAGCGGGCCTCGTTTGCGCCGGGCCAGCGCGAAATCGAGCAGCTTGACGTCGCCCGAATCGGCGATGAGAAAGTTCTCCGGCTTCACGTCGCGATGGATCCATCCTTGCTCGTTGAAGTAGGCCAGGGCCTCGGTCGCCTGGAGGATGATCTTGGGGAGCACCGGGGCGATCTTGTCGATTCCCTGGTGGATCCGCAGCTTCATGTTCGGGGCGGCGAACCACTCCATGACCAGGTAGGGTAGGCCCCGGTCGTTGCCGAGCTGGTGGATCCGGAGGATGCAGGGGTGCACGAGCTTGGCCCCGACGGCGTACTCCCGCTTCAACAGCCCGATGTGCTCTCGGCTCCGCCGGTACTTCTCGGTGAGCGTCTTGATGCCCACGGGCTGCTGGGCGCCGTCGTCGTACGCCTTCCAGACTTGGCTCGCTTCGCCGTCGTGGACAAGCTTCACGAGTCGGTAGGGGCCGATCTTCTTGAAGGCCGCTTTGCTCACGGGGACTCGCCTCAATCCATGGCAACTTGACTACTTGAATCGGTGACTTCCGTCGATCTGTGGCCACGCGTCGAAAGAAGCGGGGCCTTCTTTCAGTGTACCCTGGAGGTTCCAATCCGACAATCGGACGCGCCCCCCTGCCCTGCCCCGGCTTACGCGCAAGCCAAGCACGCCGGCGCCGCGCGCTTGCGCTGCGGCAAGCGTCGTCAGCCCGCCAGGAGCCGCTCGTAGAGCGAGCGAATCTCGGCCGTCATCCGCTCGTGGCGGAAGACGTCGGTGAATCGCCGGCGCCCCTCCGAGCCCAAACGATCTCGCAAGGATGGATCATCCGCCAACCGGATCAAGGCCCGGGCCATCTCCCTGACGCTCTTCGGGGGCAAGAGATATCCGGTCTGGTCGGGAATGCAGACTTCCCGGGCACCGTCGACGTCGTAGCTGACGACCGGCTTGCCGGCGATCAATGCCTGGGGCAGCGTCCGCGCCAGGCCTTCCCGAAGGCTCGCGTGGACCAAAATGTCCATCGCTGCGATTAGCTCGGGGATTCGCTGGGCGGGCACCAGCCCGGTGAGCTGGAAATGGTCGTCGAGCCCCGCTTCGGCAATCTGGCGTCGCACGCGCGGGGCCAGGACCCCATCGCCGATGAGCAGGAACCGCACGTTGGGCTGGGCATCGACGACCTGCCGCGCCGCCCGGATTACGTACTCGTGGCCCTTGAGGTGAAACAGCCGGGCGATTTTACCGACCACCACGTGCCGGGGCTCGTATCCGAGCTGGCGACGCACGCGGTCGCGATGCTCGCCCGAGCGGAGAAACGGCTCGACCTCCATGCCGCTGTAGATCGTGGTGAACTTTGCGCGCGGGGCGACCCGGGCGTCGACCATCAGGTCGGTCATGGCGTCGGCCACGCTGACAAAGGCGTGGCACTTCGACGCGGCCCAGCGCTCGCACGCCCGAAAGAACGCGCGGGCCGCCCTGCCCTGGTACGGATGGAACGGCGCCCCGTGCACGCCGTGCACGATCGCCGGCACGCCGAGCCGGCGGGCGGCCATGCGCCCGAGGATGCCGGCCTTCGCGCTGTGGGTGTGGACGACGTCGGGCTGGAAGTCGCCGAGGATTCGCTTTATCCGCAGGTAGCTGGCCAGGTCGCGCGGGGGATGGATGGGCCGGCGGAGCGGCGAGACCACTTCCATCGGCACCCCCCCTGCCCTGGCCCGATCCATCAGCGTCCCCTCCGGCCCCAGCGCCGGCCCGGTCACCAGCAGCACGTCGTCGTGGTAGTCGCGCACCAGGTCCTCGCAGGTGAGCACCGTGTTCTCTTGGGCGCCACCGAGGATCAGTCGCGTGATGACGTGGGCAATTCGCATGAAAGTGGGGAGTCGGGAGTAAGGAGTCAGGAGCAGGGGGCGGGAGTCGGGGATGCGCAATGATCGCTAATGGTGTTCCGAAGGCACGCGGAGCCGCTTGCGGCTTCGCCCCGAAACCCGACGAATCACGTCTCAGTCAACAATCCTCCCCATAATCAACCCGAACCAAGAACAACCCCTGCGGCGGCGCCGTGGGCCCGGCTCGTCGGCGGTCGGTGGCGGCGAGGACCTTGGCGATCCAGGATTCCTCCCGGGCCCCGCGGCCGACTTCGACCAGCGTGCCGACGATCGCCCGGACCATATTGTACAAAAACCCGTCGGCCTCGACCTCGATGGTGATCAGGTGCGGCCGCGCCCCCCTGCCCTGCCCCGCCTGCGGTTGGCCGGTCCGGCACGGCTCGCCGACCGATGGGCCGCCCCCCCTGCCCCGCTCGACATCGAGCTCGTAAATCGTGCGGATACTGTCCTTGCGCTCGGCGCCGGTCGTCTCGAAGCTGCTGAAGTCGTGGGTGCCGACGAGTGCACGGGCGGCCCGGGCCATGGCGGCCTCGTCGAGGCGCCCCGGGTATTGCCAGCAGTAGCGGCGGCGGAACACGTCGCGGACCGGGCCGTCGTCGATCACGTATCGGTAACGCTTTCGCACGGCGTCGCGAATGGGGTGAAATGACTCGTCCGCCTCGACGGCATCGAGCACGGCGACGTCGCGCGGCAGCTCGGCGTTCAGGGCCCGCCGGAGCACGTCGGCCGAGAGGTGTGTTTCCGTACGGAAGCCGACGACCTGCCCCAGCGCGTGCACGCCGGCGTCGGTCCGCCCGCTGGCGATCACGCGAAGCGATTCGCCGGTGATCTTCGCAATCGCCCTCTCCAGCACCTCCTGAACCGTGATTTCCCCCTGCTGGACTTGCCAACCAGCGTAGGCAGTGCCGTCATACGCGAGGGTGAGCTTAATGGTTCGCATGGGGAGTTGGGAGAAGGGAGACGGGAGTGGGGAGAAGGGAGCTGGGAGTCCGGGCTGATGGGTGTCGCTCGTTCCCAAGCTCCAGCCTGGGAGCCCGTGAGGCCAAAAACAGCTATAACACCGATATGTACGCACCCAGCAATAGGATGGGGGTTGTAAAGACCGTGCTTTGCACCCTTTGCTCGCTCCCAAGCTCCGGCTTGGCAACGCACTTACGGACTCGATAGAAGCCACCAATTCCCCGGGGCCAAGGTGGAGCCTCGCGGTTCCCAAGCCGGAGCTTGGGAACCAGTGACGGGCGCAACTCCCCACTCCCCACTCCCCGTCCTCCACTCCCTACTCCCTACTCCCTACTCCCCGCCAGCAGCTCGGCGATCTGCACCGCGTTGGTGGCGGCGCCTTTGCGGAGGTTGTCGCTGACGCACCAGAACGCCAGGCCGTTGGGGCAGGAGAGGTCCTCGCGGATGCGGCCGATGAACACCTCGTCGCGCCGGTCGCCGTTGACGGGCATGGGGTAGACCTTGTTCTCCAGGTCGTCCATCACCTCGATGCCCGGCGTGGCCGCGAACAGCTCGCGCGCCTCGCCCACGGTGATCTTCTTCTCGGTCTCCACCAGGATGCTCTCGCTGTGGCAGTTCGCCACGGGCACGCGCACGCAGGTGGGGCAAATTCGGATCGTGTCGTCGTCGAAGATCTTCCAGGTCTCGTAGACCATCTTCATCTCTTCCGACGTGTAGCCCTGGTGCTTGGGGCGACCGATCTGCGGGATGCAGTTGAAGGCGATCGGGTAGGGGAATTCTTCGTACTGGTAGTCCTCGCCGGCCAGGTGGGCGCGCGTGCCGCCGACCAGGTCGCGGCTGCCGGCCAAGCCCGCCCCGCTCGTGGCCTGATACGTGCTCACCACCACGCGGCGGATGCGGCCCGCGTCGTGAAGCGGCTTCATCGCCAGGACCATCTGCGTGGTGGAGCAGTTGGGGCTGGCGATGATCCCTTGGTGGTTTCCGATTGCCTCGG
>CAZDHR010000357.1:0-7623 GCA_964505295.1 uncultured Planctomycetaceae bacterium | reverse complement strand
CAACGTGTTGAACATGAACCGGTCGAGCTGGGCCTCGGGCAGCGGATAGGTCCCCTCCTGCTCGATCGGGTTCTGCGTGGCCATGACGAAGAACGGCTCGTCGAGCACGTAGCGCTTCCCGCCCACGGTCAACTGGTGCTCCTGCATCGCCTCCAGCAGCGCCGCTTGGGTCTTCGGCGGAGTGCGGTTGATCTCGTCGGCGAGGATCACGTTGGCGAAGATCGGGCCCTTGAAGAACCGCAGCTCCCGCGTGCCCGACTCCTTGTCGATCTGGATCATCTCCGTGCCCGTGATGTCCGAGGGCATCAGGTCGGGCGTGAACTGGATACGGCTGAACTCGAGCGAGAGGGCGTCGGCCAGCGTGCGGATCATCAGCGTCTTGGCCAGGCCCGGCACGCCCTCCAGCAGCACGTGTCCCCGGGCGAACATCCCCACCAGGAGCTCCTCGATCACGTGCTGCTGCCCGACGATCACCCGGGCCAATTGCTCGGTGATCGATCGGTAGGCCTCGTTCAATCTCTGTACGGCCTGAACGTCGTCTTCTTGAAGCATGGGTTCGTTCGCTTCTGGGTCGTTGAGGGTTGAGGGCTCGTTGTTCATTGTATTCGTCACGCTCGGTGTGACGCTGTGCATCACGCGGAGCGTGATGAGTACTCTGGGTGCGGCCACAGGGCCGTCCCTTCATCAATTGCGAACCGCAATGGCGTCTCCTTCCGGTTCGCGCTTCGGGCGTTGGCCCCCCGGCCCTCGCACGGCCACCAACTCGTCGCTCCCGGCGATCAGCAGATACCCGGGCGCGACGAGCAGATTCCCGCCGGTCGTGCCGCGGGCGACCAGGGAGATCTCTTTCTTCTGCTCTCCGGTCGCCTGGTCGAACACGTAGATCTTTTCGCGCGTAGGCCACAGGACGCAATCCCCGGCGAGGACCCCCCGGCCATACCCCAGCCGCTCGTGCCCGAGCGGCCAGACGTGTTTGACCTTGCCGGCCTCCTCCGCCTTCAAGCCGATCCAGTAGAGGCGGTCGCCGCCGGCCACGAGCGTGTCGCCGGCCACGCCCAGCAGATGGACGGCGTCCTCCACTTCCGGACCGGTCTGCCAGAGGATTTGGCCGCTGGCCGCATCCAGGGCAAAGATCCGCCGACTATCGGAGGGGGCCACCAAGAGCATGCCGCAGTCGTAGAGGCACGGGTTAAGATCGCGGCAAGCGTGAGGGGCCGGCTTCAACAGGTCGCCCTTCAGGACCCGCGGATAAAGGCTTACCCACTTCACCCGCCCGTCGCGGGCCGAAAGCGCCGCGACCGCCCCGAGGTTCGTGTTCACGTAGATCGTGTTCCGATGGAGCGTGAGCAGGTTGTGCGTGGTTTCGTGGAGCATCCCCCGCGCCGGTGTCTCCGCGGCACAGACGGACCGGCGCCATCGAAGCCGGCCGCTGGAGGCCTCGAAACACGCCACATGGGCCTGCGGCTGGATATCGCTGCGTCGCATCGCCACGTAGATGTCCGCCCCGTCGGTGACCGGCGAGCCCTCAAACGCAAGGGCCTTCTCCGGCGGCAAGATCTTCCATACCATCCGTCCCTCGGCTTCCAGGTCGAGGCATACCAGGTACCCGGCTCCCCGGGCCAGCTCCGGCTCCCGGGGCCGACTGGTCACCGCCGACCCCATCCTTGCATACAGCCTGCCATCGAACACGGTCATCGTGAATCGGGGCACTCCCAAGTTGGGCTCCGGATTGTAGAGGGCGTGGACCTCTTCCCCGAACTGGTCCCGATAAACCAGCGAGTCCCGAGCGCCCCACGCCGGCTTGCCCGTGTGCAAGTCCACCGCCACGATCTCCGCCTGGTTGTTCACCAACACCAGGTCCCCCGCAAGCGCCGCGTGATAGCTCAACGGCGTCCGGGCGTCCTCCGCCACGCGACGCGCACGAGCCCCCGAGCCCCAAGACGACATGCTCGCCGGCACCGTCGGACGCAACGGAACGCGCCAGGCCACCTCGACCGGATCAACCGACGTCGGCGCGATCTTGCCCCGCAGCGGCGATCCGCCAAACGTGGGCCAATCCGGGTCTGCCGGGAGATCGGGCCAGCCGGCCGCCTCGGACTGAAGCGACGAAAGCCCCTCGACGTAGACCACCTCCCTGCCGCCAAGCCGTCCCCGAGCGTCCGAGTGCAATCGCGACATGGCGGCCAACTCCTCCTGCGCCCGCGAGAGCGATCCCTCCAGGATCGAAGCCAGCACGAGCCGGGCGCGAACGGCCGCCAGGTTCAAATCGGTGTCGGGCACGCAGAGCCACGTGCGGGGAGTGCCGTCGGGCGGATCGACCGGAATGCACTTCTCCCAGTACGACCGGGCCGCCGCGTAGTCGCCCGACTCCAAGGCCATCTCACCCAGCGCGTACAGCGCGTCGTCGCCCCAACTGCTCGAAAACGCCCGGTCGACCACCTCCTCCAACGACCGCCGATCGTGCCCCTTAATGCCTTCCTCGTACCACTTTCGGGCGGAAGGGTCGACCCGGCTTCGATACGAAGCCAGCGCTTCCGGCGGCAACGAGGCCAACTGGAGGTGGCAGTAGTCCCGCACACTGACGAAACGTCGCTCGGTCACGCCCAACAGCTTGTCGCCCGATTGCTCCATCACTTCGCACAGGGTCTCTACGGCCTCCTGCCATTGCTCGTCGGCCAGGTACTGTTTGACCCGATCCAGCGTGGTCCGCACGGTGTTGTCGGCCCGGTCGAGCTGGACCGTGTCGGAAAGCTCGAACCGACTGGCCGGTGTGGCCCCCAAGCCCAACCGGCCGAACTGCGCCCGCACGCGCGTCGGGTAGGTGTCCCATGCCAAGAGCACTCCCGCGACGACAACCGCCCACACCCGCCATGCAGTCCGGTCCACGAAGGTCATCTGAGCGATGGCTCCCTTTCAGACGGCATTCTCGTAAACACTCGTCCAACCCGTCAGAGCGAACTCCCCTGGTTCCCAAGCTCCAGCTTGGGAACCTCGCGATCCGGCGCGACTAACGGGCAAACGTCAGTTCCCAAGCTGGAGCTTGGGAACCAGGGTGCAGGAACAGACTGGTTCAGCGAGTGCTTACCATCCCCTTCCCTAAATATAGGCGAGAACGCGAGTTGGGAGAAGGACGGATGCGGCGGCGGGGGGCCGAAAGCTACGGTCCGCCGGTGGCGGCTTCATAAAACGCATCGAAGTTCTCCGTGGGAACGCCCGGAGGCGTCCCTCCGCCGCAGGAAAGGATGATCCGGCGCCGGTCTTCGACCGGGGCCAAGGCCGCGGCCACACTCCGCTTCACGTCCTCGGCCGTTCCCTGGGCCATCACGTCGCGGGGCGGGATGTTCCCCAGAAGCGTCACCGAATCGCCCGCCAGCCGCCGGATCTCATCCAGGCCGTGCTCGAACGAGAAATTGAACAGGTTGCACCCCATCTCGGCCAGGTACGGTGCGTTGATCAGGCCGTGGCAGTCGTTGTGCAACGCTTTCACCGAGACATCGAGCGATTCGAAGATCTGCTTGAAGTAGGGCAAGGCGAACTGCCGGAAGTCGTCGTCGCCCAAGAAGCCGATCAGATCGTCCAGGAGCAGAATCCCGTCGATCGAGGGGAACCTGGCCACCTGCAACCGGACCCAGTCGACGATGAACTCCGTGACGATTTCCAACATCCGGTGAATCTCGTCCGGATTGGTCCTGATGCCGATCATCACTTCGGTGTGGCCCAGCAGGTAGCAGGCGATGTTCATTGGGCCCCGCGACGTGGCGAAGCGGATCCGGTGGCCTTCCTCCTCGATCTTCGTCTGGGTCCGCTCGAGGAGCTTCAGGACGAACGGCAGCAGGCCGTCGGTCCGCGGGTTCGGCTTCGCCAGCCGGCTCACGTCGCCGTAGTCGAAAAGCATCTTCTCGGCGAACGGGAAATCGTGCTCCGGCCAGACGCACTTCGAGCCGAACGCCGAGGGCTCGGTGCACATCCCGTATTCCGCCCAGAAGCCGGGCAGAAGCAGCACGTCCGGAAATCGGCGCACCGCCCGCATGTTCGCCTCCAGCCAGGCCGCGTCGTCGGTCACGTAGTCGACGATCGAGACCCCGTGCCACGCGGCCAGCCAGGGACTATCGATGATGAACCCCACGGGCAACGGCTCGAGCAACTCGCCGTCCAACACGCGGAGTAGGTCTCGCCATTGTTCGTCAGTCATGATTTCGCCTCAGTCCACTGGAAGCAACGCGGCCCTCATCTCTCATCTCTATTCATCATTCCTCATTCCTCATTCCCCCACCCCCCCCGCCAACGACCGCACGTAATTGACCACGTGCCAGATCTCCTCCGGCGCAAGCGCCCCGGCGGCACCGGGCATGGGGCCGGTTGTGGGCATCGGCGTGCCCTTGATGCCCACGTGGATCCGCCAGTAGAGGTCCTCCGGACGATCGCCGCCGTGAAACGCCCCTTCCTGAAAATTCCGGGCACGAAGCCGCTGGATCGGAAGCGTATACAGCCGGGCGAGCCTTCGGGTCTCCTCGGGCGTGACCCCCTGCTTCGGCCTGTTCCAGTCATCGTACAGATCGGTCTGCTCGCCGTCACCGGCCCCTTCCGGGCCGTGGCACTTCACACACTGGGAGTCCGTGTCGGCGTAAAGCGCGTGGCCCAACGCGAGCGAGTCGGCAAGCTGCTCGGGCGTGCTCACCGCCGGCAACGGCGGCGGCACCACGACGTACTCCTCCGGCAACTTCTCCGGCAAGGCCCACGACTCCGCCGCCGCCAGGGCTCCGTCCTCCATGACCATCTCCCGGGCGTCCACGCCGAGCGGGAGGTACTCATCCTCGTCGACCACCAATTGGATCAGGTACAACTCCGTCTCGCCGCGGATGCTCAAGTACTTGACGTACTCCCGCAGAGCGGCCCTCTGGATCGGCTCCAACTCGGCGAACGAAGGCATCCCCGTGCCGCGCATCCCCTTGACCAGGGTCCGTTCCAGGTCGCCTCCCGTGGGCTTGGCCCCGGCGAGCGTGGAGGTGTATTTGAACAACCCGTTGCGGAAATCCCGAGGATAGGGATCCAGGATCAGGGCCAACGGCCCGGCCCCGTCGCCCGAAATCCCGTGGCACAAGGCACAATGCTGACGATACAGCCCCCGCTCGCGACCCCACCCTCCGTTCTCGTCCCGGAACCTGCCGACCGGGCCCGCGGCCAGCTCGACCAGCTCGAGGCTCAGGCCGACGCCCTCGGGGATCGCCGGACGATCGGGCGTGCCGAACAGCTCGGCGAGTGTCTCGATGAGCGCGCCCGTCTGGACCAAGCTGATTTCGTCCGGATCGCGGCCCTCGAGGTTCAAGCGAAACTCGGGCGGCTCCGACAGGCGGCAACCGCCTGCCCAGAGCGCAGCCCACACGACAACCGCCCGTGCGATCCCGGCGATCGACACGGGCGGGGAACGTCTCACCGTTGCACCATCTTGGGGACCGAAAGCGACCAAACGCAACGCTACTTCTCAAACATCGAGGGGGCCAGCTTGATCGTGCCCAGGTCGTTGGTTCCGGGCTTGATGGTCATCTTGAAACGGCCTTTCGACCAGTCGGGCATGTCCAGGTAGCCGACCCGCTCGTGCCATACCTGGAATTCCAGCTCGCCGACCGGAAGCTTGGCGATCTTGAACGTGCCGTCGATGGCGGAGATGGCCACGTACGGGTTGTCGCGGGGCAAGATGTAGGCGCTTTCCCATGGGTGGTAGTTGCAAAGGATAGGCACGGGGATGTTCTGCTTTCGCCGGAACGTCCACGTGGCCGAAGTGAACTCGTCGGGACTAGGCGCCGCGGGAAGGATGACGTTGGCCGGTCTGTCCCCCAATGGCGAAAACGCCACATTGTCCGCAATAGGCTGCGTGTTGGTCGTGTAGAACTCCTGCTTCTCGCACCAGATCTTCATGCAGTGGGGAACGAAGATGCAGTCCTTGTTCTCCAAGAGCACCCGCGGCTCGATCGACTCCTCCAACTCCGGACAGACATCCACCCGGCGGCTGCGGACGTAGACGTAGACGTTCCCCAGCCCGCCCTCCCCTCCGACCATCAGCGACTCGTCGCGGATGTCGTATTTCCCGCAGCACTCGACGTCCTTGTCCACCTTGAGCTTCTTACGCTCGGGCGCCTTGCCGTCGTAGACGAAGCGGCCCACGAGATCGCCCCACTCGTTGCCGGCGGCCGCCTGGAGGATCGTTGGGGCCTGAAGGCTCGCGGTCAAGCCCGCCGCGGCGGCGGCCGTCCGAGTCGCAAACTGACGCCTATTCATCTCTCTCGCCATGGGACACTCTCGCAACCTGGTAGGGTGGGTCGAGGTACGAGACCCACGTGAAACCGTCATGCGCTTCCACCGAAAACGTGGGTCTCGTACCTCGACCCACCCTACAGTGGAACTACAGTGGAACATGGAATGATCCGAATACGCTCAGGTTCCAGTATACGCGATCGCACGCCGGGTCGCCACGGGCAGCCCGTTTGGGAAAAATTACTCCTCGTCGGCCGTCGCGGCGGAGCCCGCCTTCTGGGCCGCCCCGATCATCTCCCGGATCGACGTGCGGCGATTCATATACCCGTCGTAGTTTAGCAGCAGGTCCATCACCGCGTCGAGCTGCTCGATGCTCTCGCCTTCCAACAGGTCCTGTCCCATGGGCGGGCCGGTCGGCGGGAAATTGACGGGCATGCCCGTGTACGGCAGGAGCGATTTCGGGTTGGCCAGCCACCGGCGCAGGTACGCGGGCCGGAGCCGCTTGCCCGCGCGGTCGAGCCGGGGGCCGAGCACCGTGGCGATCTCCCCGCCCGGACTGTAGTCGCCCACCAGGTGACACTTCGCGCAGAACGTGGTCCGGTCGATCACGACACGCATCGCGTCGTGCAGGCGGTTCGGACGACGGCGCTCCTCGGCCTCCAGATGGGTGCTGCGTGCGCGGGGGTCCGACGTGTATGGGAAATCCACCCCGGCGGCGGCCGCGAAATAGTCGACCAGCTTGCCTGCCTCGTCCGGCGACATGGTGTACTTCGGCATCCGCAGTACGGCGGCAGGACGGATCGGGACCGGCTCCAGCAGGTAGTCGTGCAGCCAGGCGGGCTGGACCTTCGCGCCCTCGTCGACCAACGGGGGCGGCACCCAGCCCCACGCCTCCATCACGGCCGGGTTGTCCTTGTCCAAGACGTGCGGGAGCAGCAATCGGGCGAACGCCCCTCCCCACGCCGGCCGAATCCGCGCGAGGTGCGGCGAGTACGTCGGTCTCATCTGCTGCTGGTCGACCGTCAGCGCGCCCGCGGTGCCCCCGCCCGGCGACCCCGCGAAGACATCAAGTGGATCGGAAACCCCCAATTGTGCCGACCCGACCCTCCACGGCATCCACCGGTCGGCGCACCGGATCGGCAGCGGCTCCCAGAGATTGAGGTAGTACATCGGGTTGTCGTCATCGTCGACGTCATCGAGCACTTCCCCCCATTCGTCCCTCTGCGGCAGCCCAACCGCTTCGGCATGATAGAGCCCCCGGCGATCGGGCTTCGTCGACGCCTCGAGCTTGCCGCCGTCGATCTGCGGCGCGAGAAACGCGAAATCTTCGACCTCGTACGGCTCCTCGATCTCCTCCGGGTCGTACCGGAT
>CAZDHR010000356.1:0-7625 GCA_964505295.1 uncultured Planctomycetaceae bacterium | reverse complement strand
ACACGCCTTTCTTCAGCGGCTACCGGCCCCAGTTCTATTTCCGCACGACCGACGTGACGCGCTCGCTCAATCTGTTGGGCGGGGCCGAGATGTGCATGCCCGGCGACAACGTGAAGCTGGCAGTGGAATTGATCAGCCCCATCGCTATGGACGCGAACGTGCGGTTTGCCATCCGCGAAGGTGGCCGGACCGTCGGTTCCGGCGTGGTGACTAAGATCCTCGAGTAAGGGGCATCGAGGAGCGGCCGCGTGCAGCAGGCTGGATGGCGGGTCGTCCTCGCATCCCGGCACAAGAGGCTGTAGGCAACAGGCAGCCGGTAAGGGCAGGGGTGTAGCTCAATTGGTAGAGCACTGGTCTCCAAAACCAGCGGTTGGGAGTTCGAGTCCCCCCGCCCCTGCCATTTGTCAAGCCATGCATTGCCCATGAACCGACGGCTTCCCACGAAAGCCCGGACCCGCCGAAGGAAGCCCTCGGCAGCCATTCACTAACGACTATCCAGGAAACGTCAAAACGTCCACGAAGATGCGTGGGAACCTATACACACGACGCAGTTCGTCCCAAGGAAGGGGCCAATCGCACGGGGGAATCTCTCGCTGGTGAACGCGTTTCTCCAGGAATTATTCCACGTTGGCCTTTACAAGCGGACCCAGGGCCGAGTGACGCGCCAGGTGACCTTTGCCGCGGTGGCCGTGGCAGTGGCCGCAGGGCTCTTCCGACTGCACGGGGTCCTGGGCACCGCCTTGGTGAGCTGGCCCGGCAGTTGGCTCGCCTACTGGAACCTGGGCCGAAATGAAGGCGTCGAGGCGATCGTCCGCCAGGGCGTGCGTCACGGCTTGCCGTTCGCGCTTCTGCTTTTGGGCCTTTGGACGGCGTACCGGTTGGTGAACTTGCCCAGCTTCGCCGACTTCCTCATCGCTGTGGAGGCGGAGATGAACAAGGTCTCCTGGCCCACTCGCGCCGAGTTGCATCGTAGTTCCATCGTGGTCCTGGTGACGATTTTTTTACTGGCGGCGGTCCTCTTCGTGTTCGACGCGTTCTGGAAGGCGATATTCACCTGGCTGAAAATCCTCTGAAGCGGTAAGTCCGTGTTGCGGTGGGGTTGCCCCACCCAATCCGGCGAGGGAACAACCGAACCCGCAGGGAACCTTGGGCCAGAAGCCGAGGGGAGTCAGTCGTGACTGACGAGCCGAACAATCCGATCGACGAGCCGAGCGAGACGCCCGAGACGCCGGTTGCCGATACCGGCGCACCGGAAGCGCCGACCCCGGCCGTCGCGATGGACGCGCCCAGCGAGTCCCAGACTGCGGAACCGCCCTCTGCGGCCGAAGCGTCTGAAACGGCGGCTGAGGCGGAGGCCACGGAGGCACAGACCGTGGAGACGCCCGCTCAGGGTGAGGCGGCGGAGACGCCCGATGAGGGGGAGGCGCCGGAAACCGCAACCGCGGCCGAGCCGGCCCAAGCGCCGGTTGAAGAATCACCGGGCCTGGACGTCCCGGGCCCCGGGGAGGCGAGCGAGCCATCGGTGGAGGCGGAGGCAGCGGCGTCCGAGGAGCCGTCGGACGAGGCACCTTCGGAGGAGCCCGTCGAAGCTGGGGCGACTGCCGAAGTTGAAGCGACCAGCGAAGCGTCGGAAGCCGCCGAAGCGCCGAAATCGGCCAAGAAGCCGAAGCCGAAACAGAAGCCGAAACAGAAGCCGAAACAGAAGCCGAAGCCGAAGCAGAAGCAGAAGCCGAAGCAGGAGGAAGAGGAGAAGGAGGAAGAGGAAGAGAAGTCGGAGAGCATGGACTGGTACATCCTCAAGGTGCAGAGCAACCGGGAGGACTCGATCCGGGAGGGGCTGCTTCGTCGGGTCGCGATTGCCGGACTGGGCCGGTTCTTCGGCGAGATTATCGTGCCGACGGAGCAGGTCACGGAGTTCAAAGGTGGCAAGAAGCGGGTATCGAAGCGGAAGCTTTACCCGGGCTACCTGGTCGTGCAGATGGAAATCAACGACGACTCGTGGTTCCTCGTCCGCGAGACGCCGGGCATCGGGGATTTCACGGGCCCGACGGGACACCCCACCCCGATGCTGCCGCACGAAGTCTCCCGCATCCTCGCCAAGAAGGAAGAGGAGAGCGAGGAATCTCCGAAGGTGAAGATCCCCTTCCTTTCGGGCGACCGGGTGAAGATCACCGAAGGGACGTTCGACAACTTCGAGGGCGAGGTCCATTCGATCGACGAGGCCAACGGGCGGGTCACCGTCATGATCAACATTTTCGGGCGGAGTACGCCCGTCGAACTGGAATACTGGCAAATCGAATCGGTCTAGATTGATAGCGAGACATGGCCAAGCAATTGGTGGGAGAAGTGAGGTTCCACGTGCCGGCCGGCCAGGCCACACCGGCCCCGCCCGTCGGCACGGCGTTGGGACGATTCGGGATAAACCTGGGCCAATTCGTCCAACAGTTCAACGACCGGACCAAGGAGGATCAGGGACTCCGCATCCCGGTGGTGGTCCGCGTCTACAACGACCGTTCTTTCGAGATGGATACGAAGAGCCCCGCGGCCGTGGACCTGTTGAAACAGGCGGCCAGCATCGCGAAAGGGGCGGGAACGCCACCCCGGGAGAAGGTCGGATCGGTCACCTCGGCCCAGGTCGAGCAGATTGTCCGACGGAAGATGGCCGATCTGAACGCCCGCGACGTGGAGCACGCCCGACGTATCATCGAAGGGACTGCCCGAAGCATGGGGCTGGACGTGGTCGACTGAAATCGCGAAGCGGGTTGATGGGTGCTCAGTAAGGCGATGTGACAGGGCGTTCGGCCTTGTTTGCGGAAGACCGGGCCTTTCGCCGGTCGGCCCGGCCGCATCGGCAGTCGGAGGCTCGATAGCCCACCAAGCGGGAAGCGTACCGACGAGAGCGACGATTTGGCGGGCGGAGCCCCACCGACGGGACCCAAGGCAGGAAGCCGAGTGACGAGAATACTCAGGCAGAAATGGTCAAACGATCCAAGCGAATCAAGGGCCTGGTCGAGAAGGTGCCGGGCAAGAAGCCGCTCCCGCTGGCCGAAGCGGTCGCGCTTCTGAAGACCTTCGACAACACCAAGTTCGACCAGTCGGTCGAGGTCGCCGTGCGGCTGGGCATCGACCCGAAGCAGGCCGACCAGATCGTCCGCGGCTCGATCGTCCTGCCGCACGGGATCGGACGAACGTTGCGCGTCGTGGTGTTTGCCAAGGGCGACAAAATCGACGAGGCGCAAGAAGCGGGAGCCGATGAGATCGGAGGAGAAGAGCTGGCCGAGAAGATCAAGGGGGGGTGGACCGACTTCGACGTCTGTATCGCCGCCCCCGACATGATGAGTCTGGTCGGCCCCCTCGGACGGATCCTCGGTCCCCGGGGTCTGATGCCGTCTCCCCGGGCGGGCACGGTCACACCCGACGTGGGGAAGACGATCCAAGAGTACAAGGCCGGCAAAGTGGAGTTCCGCAACGACTCGGGGGGGATCGTCCACGCCGTGGCGGGGAAGCTCAGTTTCGACGCGCCGAAGCTGGTGGAGAACATCGAGGCATTGATCAACTACGTGCTCAGCCTCAAGCCGGCCGCCGTGCGCGGACAGTACCTTCGCGGAGTTGCCATCAGCGCCACGATGAGCCCTAGCGTCCGAGTCGCTGCCTAGGTGGTCCGTCTTCGAGACAATCGGCAGACAACCAAACACAACCATCCGAGACAACTCGCGGGTCGGCTTCGTCCCCCCAGGAATAACCGGGGATAGAGAACGTGGCGGGCCAAGCCCGCCTTGCCAGCAATCCGCAGTGGATCGTCCATCATGAGTAAGTACGTTAAGAACCTGATTACCGAGCATTTGCGCGACCGATTCAAGGACGTCGAGGAAGCGTTGTTGGTGAACATGGTGGGTTTGGACGCCAACGCCAACAACCGGCTGCGAGCCGAGTTGTGCGAGAAGAACATCCACGTCATGGTGGTTAAGAACAGCCTGGCCCGCCGGGCCACCGAAGGCACGCCGCTGGGAGTGATGTTCGAGGGGCTGACCGGAACCAGCGCCGTCTGCTGGGGAGCCGACGACCTGGTGGCTTTGGCCAAGGAGGTTACCCGGCTGGCCCGGGACGAGCAGTACGAGGCATTCCAGCCTCGCGGGGGCGTGATGGACGGCGAGCCGCTCACGGCCCGTCAGGTCGCGGAGGTCAGCCGGTGGCCCAGCCGCGAGGAGTTGCTGGCGATTGTGGCGGGCCAGGTGATCGGCGTGGCGTCCGAGGTGGCCAGTCAGCTCGTTGGGCCGGCGACGCAGATCGCCAGCCAGATCGAAAAAATGATTGAAGACCGAGGCGGCGACGGCCAACCGCCCGAAGAGCCCGAGGCGTGAGCGAGGCTTCCTCTCGGGCGGTAGCGGCCTGACCGCGCGAAAGGCGGAGCGAGAACCGAAAAAGAGCGAATTACTTGACGAGTCGTTCGGGGCGCAACGGGCGTGCCGACGAAGCCTGAATCGAAAGGAAGATGTCAACCATGGCAGAAGAAGCAGTTGCGGAAGTAGCCGCTCAAGAGTTCTCCCAGGAGACGAAGAAGCGTGTCGAGATGCTCATGGGTCTCACGCTCAAGGATTTGGTCGAGCTGCGAGACTGTCTGAAGGCCCACGGCATCGAGCCCGCGGCCGGTGGCGCCGTCATGGTCGCCCCCTCGGCCGCGGACGCCGCTCCGGAGGAAGAGGAGAAGACGGAGTTCGACGTCGTTCTGGAGAGCTTCGGCGAGAAGAAGATCGCCGTGATCAAGGTGGTCCGGGCCGCGACCGGTCTGGGCCTGAAGGAAGCGAAAGACAAGGTCGAGGCAGTCCCGTCCAAGATCAAGGAGGGTATCTCCAAGGAAGACGCGGAGAAACTGAAGAAGGAGTTGGAAGAGGCCTCCCCCGGCACGAAGGTGTCGATCAAGTAGCGTGTTTGTTGACGTCTGCATTGCGGATGATCGGTGGGTCAGACCTGAACGCCCGAAAAGTCAGGCTCCCGTCGGTCGCCCTTGGTCCATTCGCCGTGCCAGGCTCAACAGGAGCAGACCAACCGCTTTTCCTTTTTGGGCGACGCACCGGCTGGTGGGACATCGTCGGGTGCGCGCACTAGATTTGCTGAACCTTGCCAGATCCTCCCGCAAACGCTACCGGGTTACGGCCGCAAGGGCGGCTGCGCGGGAGAGGTGCGCGCGGCCGGCGCGGCGTGCTCTTTCTGTCCACTCCGTGCACTCCACGAGGAGGGTAAACCCTTATGGCGACCACGGCTCAACGGCGTCTTGATCCGCAGGAAACCCGCCATTTCGGCGACTACCGGGAACCTCACCCCATCCCGGACCTGACGGAAATCCAGACGAAGAGCTACGAGGATTTCCTACAACACGAGGTCCCCCAGGACAAACGAAAAGACCAGGGGTTGGAGAGCGTGTTGCGGGAGATCTTCCCGATCGAAAGCTACGACAAGTCGCTGAAGTTGGAGTATCTTCGATACGAGCTGGGCAAGCCCCGGTACGAGCCCGACGAATGCCGCCAGTTGCGACTTACCTACGGGCGTCCGTTCAAAGTCTGGCTTCGGCTGACCAAGGAACAGCCGGTCGAGGAGGAGGTCTACTTGGGCGACTTGCCCATCATGCTCGGCGGGGGCGAGTTCATCATCAACGGCGCCGAGCGCGTGGTGGTGAGCCAGTTGCACCGGAGTCCCGGGGTGGACTTCGTCGTGGAAATGGAATCCAGCGAGCGTCGCCTGCACAGTTGCCGCATCATCCCGGAACGGGGAAGCTGGATCGAACTGAACGTTACCCGCAAGGAAAGCCTCACCGTCCGCATCGACCAGAGCGGCAAGTTCTCGGCGATGATGCTTCTCAGGGCGATGGACCCCGCGTACAGCGAGGACGCCGACTTGCTGCGGGCGTTCTATCAGACGTCGGTGGAGAGCATCGTCGACGGGCGCAGCGTGTCGAAGATCGAGGGCAAGTTGGCCGTGGGCGACGTGGTCTACCCGGCCGACAGTCCCAAGGCGGGAGAGGTGATCGTCGAGTGCGGCCACAAGATCACCAAGAACGCCGCCGAACAGATCTGCACCTCGGGGATCGCGCAGGTCGAGGTCATGCCGGACCAGAAGAACCGGCTGCTGCTAAACGCCTTGGTCGACGACTTGACCGCCAGCCATGAAGAGGCCCTGCTGAGGATCTACCAGCGGCTCCGGCCCGGCAATCCCCCTCAACTGGAGAAGGCCAAGTCGCTGTTCCACGAGAAGTTCTACGACACCAATCGCTACCGGCTGGGGCGGGTGGGGCGTTTTCGTATTAACCGGAAACTGAAACGGAACGTCTCCGAAACGGAAATGACGCTCCGCCCCGAGGACCTCATCGCCGCCATGAGGTATCTCCTCCTCTTGCGGAGCGACCATCCGGAGGCCGAGGTCGACGACATCGACCACTTGGGCAACCGGCGGCTTCGGACCATTGACGAATTGGCCTGCGACGAGATGCGCAAAGGCTTCCTGAAGCTCCGCCGCACCGTGCAGGAGCGGATGAGCCTGAAGGACGTCCAGGACATGACGCCCCGCAGCCTGGTCAACCCGAAAAGCATCTCCGCCGCAATCGAGTACTTCTTCGGACGCGGGGAACTCTCGCAGGTGGTCGATCAGACGAATCCGCTGTCGATGCTCACGCACGAGCGGCGTTTGTCGGCCCTGGGGCCGGGCGGATTGAACCGGAAGCGCGCGGGATTCGAAGTGCGCGACGTCCACATCTCCCACTACGGACGCATCTGCCCGATCGAGACCCCCGAGGGCACCAACATCGGACTGATCTCCAGCCTGGCCATCTATGCCACCGTCGACGCGTACGGCTTCCTGGTCACGCCGTACCGGGTAGTGAAAAAGGGCAAGCTGACCGACGAGATCGAATGGCTCCGGGCCGACCAGGAACGCGAGGCGTACCTGGCTCCCGCCGACGCGCCGATCGAGAAGGGGCGAATCGTCGGCGAAACGATCATCGCAAGGCATCACGCGGACTTCTACCTGGTCCCGGTCAACACCGTTCAGTACATCGACGTGGCCGCCAGCCAGATGGTGGGTGTTTCAGCCGGGTTGATTCCCTTC
This sequence comes from uncultured Planctomycetaceae bacterium, assembly GCA_964505295.1. Classification (GTDB taxonomy): domain Bacteria; phylum Planctomycetota; class Planctomycetia; order Pirellulales; family Thermoguttaceae; genus DATKZH01. The sequence goes on along the minus strand of CAZDHR010000356.1, from coordinate 527 downwards.
TTGGAGCACGACGACGCCAACCGTGCCCTGATGGGCTCGAACATGCAGCGTCAGGCCGTGCCGCTGCTGATCACCGAGCCTCCGCTGGTGGGCACGGGCATGGAGTCCGACGCCGCCCGCAACTCCAGCATGTTGGTCCGCGCGCGGCGTCGAGGCACCGTCAGCTACGTCGATGCCGAACGGCTCGAGATCGGCAGCGAGACCTACAAGCTCCGCAAGTTCGTGGGGCTGAACGAGCGGACCTGTCAGAACCAGAAGCCGATTGTCCGGGTGGGACAGAAGGTGGACAAGGGCGACGTCATCGCCGACGGCGCCGGCACCCGCAACGGCGAGCTGGCCTTGGGGCGCAACGCGCTGGCGGCCTTCATGGCCTGGGACGGATTCAACTTCGAGGACGCGATCATCATCAGCGAGGAGCTCGTCGAGCTCGACACGTACACCTCGATTCACATCGAAGAATTCGACATCGAAATCCGCGAAACCAAGCTCGGCCGCGAGGAGTTCACCCGCGACATCCCCAACGTCAG
>CAZDHR010000355.1:2396-7631 GCA_964505295.1 uncultured Planctomycetaceae bacterium | reverse complement strand
CCCGGCGACGTTTCCTGAAACGCACGACCCTCCTCGCAGCCGGCGCCGTGGCCGCGCCGTCGATCGTCCCCCGCGGCGCGCTGGCCGCCGCCGATCGGCCCGGGGCAAACGATCGCGTGGTGATCGGCTTCATCGGCACGGGTGGTCGGGCGAGGCAGTTGATGGACCATGTGCCCTCGGGCGGCCGAATCGTGGCCATCAGCGACTGCTTCCCCCAGCGGATGACCGAGACGCTCCAGCAGAAGAGCACCGACTGGAAGACCTACCCGAACTACCGCAAGATGTTCGACGCCGAGCGGCTCGACGCCGTCGTGGTGGCCACGCCCGATCACGCCCGGGTGCTCCCCTGCATCCACGCCTGCCAGGCCGGGCTCGACGTCTACGCCGAGAAGCCGCTCACGCTGACGGTTGCCGAAGGGCGCGTGCTGGTCAGTGCCGCGCGCAAGCACAAGCGGGTGTTCCAGGTCGGCTCGCAGCAGCGCACCATGGAGATGAACCGCTTTGCCTGCGAGTTCGTGCGCAGGCGGGGCTTGGGAAAGCTCCACACGATCCTCGGCGTCAACTACCCGGGCCCTAGGGTCTACACGGGCCTGCCCGAGCAGCCGATCCCCGAGGGATTCGACTGGGACCGGTGGTGCTCGCAGGCCCCGTTGCGCCCGTACCACCCCCAGCTTCACTTCGGGTGGATGGCTTGGCGGGCGTACTCCGGCGGGCAGGTGACCAACTGGGGCGCCCACGGGCTCGACCAGGTGCAATGGGCCCTGGGGGCGAGCGAGAGCGGCCCGGTCGAAATCTGGCCCGCCACCGAGGGGCCCAACGGGCAGGTGCGAATGCGCTATGCCAATGGGGTGCTGTTGAGACTGGAGCTCGAAAAGGGCCCGATGGGCGGGGCGATCTTCGTCGGCGATGCGGGCAAGATCGAGATCAACCGCAACAAGTTCACCACCAACCCACCCGACCTGATCAAAGACCCGCCCGAGCCGGCCACCGCGGAGATTTGGGAAGGCCCGGGCTGGATCGCCCGGCCCCACATCCAGAACTGGCTCGACTGCATCAAGACCCGCGAGAAGCCCAACGCCGACGTGGAGATCGGCCACCGCTCGATCAGCGTCTGCCACCTGGTCAACATCGCCCGCGAAGTCGGCCGCAAGCTCCAATGGGACCCGGAACACGAAACGTTCGTCGGCGACGACGAGGCGAACTGCTACCTCGATCGGCCGAAGCGGAAGGGCTACGAGTTGCCCGATCCGGTGTGAGGAAGCTCTCCGCGGTCGACCGGCTCGAGTCGCCCCTCCACGAGACGCACGCACGTGGTCGTGACTTCGTCGAGAAGGGCCCGATCGTGCGACACGACGACCATCGCCTGGGGCAGCCGGGCGATGATGTCGACCACCCGTCGGGTCGCTGCGTCGTCCAACCCGGAGGTCGGCTCGTCGAGCAAGAGCACATCGGGCTCCATGGCCAGCACGGTGGCCAGGGCCACCAGCCGCTTCTCGCCGCCGGAGAGCTTGTAGGTGATCCGGTCCTCGTAGCCGGCCAGGCCCAGCGACTGGAGCGTTTGGGCGACGATCTCGCGCACCTCGTGGCGGCTCCTGCCGAGGTTCATCGGCCCGAAGGCGACGTCTTCGGCCACCGTGGGGCAGAAGAGCTGGTCGTCGGCGTCCTGGAAGAGGAGCCCGGCCCGGGCGCGGACCTCGTGGAAATCGGCCTCCCGCGCGCGGACCTTGCCGAACACCTCCACCTCGCCCGAGCTGGGCCGCACCAGTCCCACGACGAGGGCCAGCAGCGTCGTCTTCCCGCTCCCGTTCGCGCCCAACAGCCCCACGCGCTCCGACCGCTTCAACGAGAAGTCGCACCCGCAAAGGACCGGCCGGTCCGGACCGTACGAGAAGCTCACGTCGCGAAGCGAGACCAGCACGTCGCTCATAGCCACTCCACCAGGGCCAAACCTACCAAGAGGACGAGCGCCGCCGCGCCGAACCAGGCGTCGCGGGCCGTGAAGACGAAATGGTCCAACAGGTAGAACCGCCCGCGAAAACCGCGACACTTCATCGCCGCAACGATCCGCTCCGAGCGATCAAGGCTGCGCACCAGCAGCATCCCGACCAAGTAGCCGTACGCGCGGCAGGTTTGCCCGGTCATCCTCGGCCGAAACGCTCGCGTCTTCATGGCCGCCCTGAGTCGCAGGTATTCCCGCCGGAGCACGTCGAGATAGCGCACGGTGAACAGGAACAGGTGGGTCAGCTTGTCGGGCACGCGGAGATGGCTCATCGCGTGGCCCAGGGTGACGGTGTCCAGCGTTCCCAGAAGCACGACCAGCGTCAGGACGATGGCGTTCGCCTTGAGCGAGATCGCCGCGGCCTGGCGCAGTCCTTCCCACGTGTACTCGAACGGCCCGAGCGCGGCCAGCGGGCGTCCCTCGCCCTCGACGGCCCAAGGCAGCATCGCGACAAGAAGCAGCATGAGCACGTTGACCGGCGCCAGCCGCTTGACGACTGCCACCGGGCGCACCCGAGCGAGCATCGCCGCCGCCACGGCGAGGCCCATCGCCAGACCCAGCGCGGGAAAACCGTTGAATAGCGCAACCACCACGGAGAACACCGCGGCCGTGACGATCCGCGTGCGGGGGTCCAGCCGGTCGACCAGCGAAGGACGCGCGCCCGACGGCGACGAGCCAAGCAAGGAAACGGAGTCACCGGACGCGTTTGCCATGGGCGGTTGTGGTCTGGGTTGGGCAACACGAGATTCAGGAGTCCCGCGACGTCGATCGCTTCTCCTTTCGCCGGACTCCGAGGAAATAGAACGCCGTGCCCATAATGCCGAGGATGTAGCCCAGTCCGCCGAGGACCTCTCGCAGGCGGAGCTCGTTGCGGTAGCGGTCGAAATCCCGTCGCAGCGCGGCCAACTGCCTTCCGATCGCCTCGATTTCCGCCTTCCGGCTCTCCGCATCCGGCGCGGCGAGAGGCTCGTGGGGCGATTCCGCCCGAGCTGCACCGTCGTGTGACTCCCCGGGTGTGGCGGCGTCGTGCTCGTCGGGCACGGTGGCCCCGGCTTGTTCCGACGGCTCCCCACCCGGTTGAGGCAGGTCGTCGGGAAGCTCGTCGGCCGGCACGGTGTATTCGGCGCCGTGGCCTGCGCCGGCGTCGGCGATCACCCGGTAGTCACAGCGAAACTGAATCGGGAAGCGGAACTTGCCCTCCTGGTCGGTCGTGGTTTCGCCGACCACCCGATCGTCCGGGGCGAGGAGCGTGATCTTCACGTCACGGGCCGGCTCGCCGCCGTGGAAGTAGGCCTCGCCCTCGATCGCGTGGTCCGCCCCGGTGGCGAAGACGACCATCTTATGGGCCAGCGCGGGCGCCGCGGACCACGTGCCCGCGAGCACGGCCAGAACGGCCAGCTCAATCCGCAGGGACCTGGAACGTGACCGACGCATCGGCGACCTCCTATTTCCTATTGGCCGGGCACAAGCAGCGGAGACTCTAACAGCTCGGGACGGACCTTGCGCAGGAACACGACGACGCTGCCGGTAACCAATGCCTCGACGGCCGCCAAGGGCAGATGGAAGCCCAGCACCGCGCCGGCAAACAGCTCGTACTCCTCCGCCGCGAGCCAGAGCGCCGCCGCCGTCAAGGAAGCGGCCAAGAGCACCCCCAAGGCCCCCGCGCCCAAGCCGGCGAAAAACGCCAGAGCGTCGCTCCGCCAGAAAACGGCTCGACGGAACAAGTAGTGGCAGACGACGCCGGGCAAGGCCATCGTCAGCGTGTTGAGGCCCAAGGCCAAGAGCCCTCCTTCGCCGCAGAACACCGCCTGCAACAGAAGCGCAACGAGCAGCGCCGGAAACGCGGCCCAGCCGAGGATCAAGCCGATCAGGCCGTTGAGCACCAGGTGGACGCTCGTCGGGCCCAACTGGACCTGCACCACCGACACCACGAAGAACGCGGCACTGAGCATCGCCACCCGCGGCACCCGCTCGTAGTCCATCCGGCGCAGGCCCAGCGCGGTTCCGACCGCCGTCGCGGCTCCGCCCGCACAGAGCACCAGCACTCCTTCGCGTGAGCCGGCCAGGATGGCTTCGTGAATGTGCATCGTCCGAGCTGCTCCCGCTACTCCATGTCGACCGTCTTCACCCAGATCAGGCCGCCCAGCTCCACGTCGACGGAGTCGCCGTCGGGGTTTTTCATCTTCTCGTCGCCGTCTACCAGGGCCGCAAAGCCCCACCAGCCGGCCTTGGGCATGGTGTACGAGAAGACGCCCTGGGAGTCGGCCTTGATCACCTGGGTGATAAACGCCTCGTTGGGCGGTTTCACCCGGCCGCCCTTGTTGTGATACTCCACCTCGACCTCGGCGAACGGCACCGGGCTTCCGTCGCGCTTGACGATCCCGCGGAACGCGTTGCCCGTCCACAAACCGTACGGCCGCACCAGCGGCTCGATCTCCACCGGGAACCCGACCATCGCGTCCCAGCCGGTCTCCATCCCCATGAAGTCGACCACGACCTTGGTGTAGTGGACGATCATCTTCCCCTCGGCCGGCTCCCAGTAGGGCGCCGGCTCGAGGTAGAACACGTGGTCGCCGGGCCGGGCCAGGCGGACCGACGCGGCGTACGCCGTTCGGCCGTCGATCTTCTTCGGCTCGAGCGTCTCCCGCAGGTCGTGCTTCCGGCCGCCGACCATCATCCCGAACTGCCGCGGCGGGCCCATCTCCATGGCCGGGCCGCCTTCCATCGGATGGGTAAACACGATCTCCAAATCGACCGTCCGACCCTGGCCCGCCGAGACCACGTCGTGCGAGGGGAGGAGCATCTGGAAGTGGGCGTCGGCGCGGGGCGCCGAGGTCCAGACCACGATCGCGGCGACCAATCCGGCCAGCAATCCCCTCATGTCGTTCCTCCGAGGCGGGCGTAATACAAACAAGTCCATTGTATTACGATGTTCGGAGGGTGTCGAGCGCCTGACTGTCGAGAGAGCGTATGCCCGAGCTTCCCCGCGCAGGTTGGCCAAGTCGTTGTGGCCGTAGCGGTTACGTCTCCGCGCCGGCCATCACCAGCTCCCCCTTATAGATTCCCTTCATCCCCCTCAGTTGAGATGCGAACTTCTGCAACCGCCCGGCCTGACCCCGCAGAACGACCACCTCCAGGCAGACGTCGTGGCTCAGGTGGGTGTGGATCGTGGAGACGACCAGATCGGTGTTCTCGTGCTGGAGGTCCATCAGCCGGTCGCGAAGCTGAGGCCGGTG
>CAZDHR010000355.1:1925-2386 GCA_964505295.1 uncultured Planctomycetaceae bacterium | reverse complement strand
CCAACGTGAGCGTGCCCACGACCTGGTGCGAGCCGGTCGCCCACGCCCGCTCGGTGAGCTTCTCGCGGATCAACTGCCGGACCGCCTCGCTCCGCGTGGCAAACTGCTCCTCGGAGCAGTAAGCGTCGAACTTCTCCAGCAGGTCGTCTTCCACGGAGACGGAGAAACGGACGATTTCAGACACGGTGGGCCTCCCTTGCGCTGGTGGTGACCCGGTTCATCGGGTCGACTTTGTCACGCTGCGAACGATGACGGGCTGAGGGTGAGGGGGTGACAAAGTGATAACGTGGCAAGGTGACAAAGCGGGAAAACGACGCTATCGTAAGCCGGATGGGCTTCACCCCGTCACCCCGTCACCTTGTCACCCCCCCCCCTCGGCCCCCCCCCCCCCCCTCACCCCCCCCTCCCCCCCCCCCCGCCACGCCCCCCCCCCCCCCCCCGCCCCCCCCCCCCCCGCCCCC
>CAZDHR010000355.1:0-1915 GCA_964505295.1 uncultured Planctomycetaceae bacterium | reverse complement strand
AGGATGTACCGGCGGCCTTCCACCCACACCTCCTTCACCCGCAGGTTCTCCCCCTCATCCCCATCCACGCGACACGCGCCGCCATACCTCACGCCTCCTCCACGTCGAGCTCGACGGCCGAAACGCTCGCCGGGGGGAACGTCCAGCGTGCGTCGGCCGGGAGCTTTCTCTGGACGGCGACGATCTCGTTCGGCTCGGTTTGGATCACCTCGTGCTCCGGATCGCCCGCCATCTCGAACACCCGGCCGGAGCTGACCTTCATGCCTTCGACGGCCAACTGCGCGTCGGCCGACCGTTGCCGGCTCGTGTTGACCACGTGCAGATAGAGCCGGTCGCCGGTACGGCTGGCCGTCACGTCGAGCCCGTCGGGCACGTCGCTCACGCCCACGGCCTGCTCGCCGGTATGGTGCCGGTAGAGACCCATCACCATCGCCACCGGCATGAGAAACGCCTTGCCGCGTGGGACGGGGATCATCACGGCGTTGACTTGCCAGCGGGTGCCGCAGAAGTCGGCCAGCGTGGCGATCTTCAGGCGCTCGCCGTGTCGCTCGTGGACGTTCAACAGCCGCGCGTTGGCCACGCCGGCCGCCCAGGTGGAAAGGACCTCGCACCGGTTGCGGCCCGGCAGGGAGAAATGGCACTCGGTCATCGCCAAGGGGTGCGGATACCCGGCCGTCTCCTCCTCCACCTGCTCGATCTTCGCCTCGTGCACGCGGGCCGCGTTCATCAGGTGTTCCCACGTCCGGGCCGGGTCCTTGCGGTACTCGATGCCCCGAAGCGGCGAGTCGGGCACGCCGCGGTCCGGGTTGAACATGTGATGGAAGGCGACGTACTGGAGGTGCTCGCCCGCGACGTCGAGCATGCGCGGGCCCCAGCCGCTGTCGCCCCAGCCGACCAGCGCGATCGTCGGGTCTTCGCGTCGCATGGCTTTGGCAAAGGCGATCGTCTTCCTGGCGGCCGTCTCGCAATCGAAGCCGCGGCGATCGTACGACGTCTCGTTGCCGATTTGCCAGAGCCGCACGCCGTACGGCTCGTCGGCGCCGTGCCGCCGGCGCAGCTTGTCGTCCGCCCGATTGCAGTACGCGACCCACTCGGCGGCCTCCTCGGGCCCGGCCGAGCGGACGTTGCCCTTGGGATCGCGCTGCCAGCGCTCGCGCCCGTCCGACTCGAAGTTGACGCAGATGAGCGGATCGGCGCCGACCTGCCGGCAAAAGTCGACCAGCTCGTGCGTGCCGACCTGGTTCGGCTCGATCCCGCCCCAGAGCAAGTTGAGGCTTGGTTTGCGCTGGTCCCTCGGCCCCACGGCTTCCTTCCACCGATAGTACGAGATGAAGCACCCGCCCCAGCGGATAAGCGTGGGCCCGAGCTTGCGCGTCACGTCGACCACGTCCGCGCGCCAGCGGTCATGCCCGAAGTCCCACGCCGCGGCCACCGAGCCGTCGGTCGTGCCCAAGGGCTCCATGAACTGCATGTACAAGTGGGGCGACAGATCGAATCGCGGCTTGGGGTGGACCACAAGCGACGGGCTCCCTTCTCCGGCCGCTGCCGAGGAGCCGGCTGCTGCCGAGGAGAAGGTCAACGCCGCCGTTCCCGCACCCATGGTCTTGAGGAAGTCCCGTCGCGTGTTGCGAGTGTCGCTCATTTTGTGGTTTCCTTTCGACGTTGCGACGGACGGACGGTGGGCTGAGTGTTCCTCGCTACAACATGTCATACCCGTAACCCCTCGTGCAAGCCCTCGATGGTACACACAAAGAGGTACATGCCCCCCCCAGGCTTGACAATCCGCGGAGCCTCGGTTATCTGGGAGTCTTCTGAGGGAAGTCACCGCGGTCGAGGTGTTGTCGTCCGCTTGTCACAAGGAGACCTCGATGGAGTTCGTCCTTCTCGATTACTGTGCCTTCATCGGATACATCCT
>CAZDHR010000354.1:0-7632 GCA_964505295.1 uncultured Planctomycetaceae bacterium | reverse complement strand
CGACACCTGCGTGAACCTAGCCACGAGCGGGAAAGGAGTAGCTTATGTCCCGTCAAACACGTCGTACGTTCTTGAAGCGAGCCGCGGCCTCCGCCGGGATCGGCACCGGGATCGTCATCGCCGGGACCCAGGCGTCCGGCAAGGTGCTGGGGGCCAACGACACGATCCGCATCGGCGTGGCCGGGATCCACGGCCGCGGCCAATCGCACATGGGCGAATTCGCCAAGATGGACAAGGTCGACGTCACCTACCTCATCGACCCCGACTCGCGACTGTTCGAGCCCCGCAGCGCCAAGATCAAGCAGATCGGGGGCAACACGCCCAAGTGCGTGCAGGACGTGCGCGAGGCCCTGGACGACAAGGACCTGGACGCCGTCTCCGTCGCCACCTGCAACCACTGGCACGCGCTGATTACGTTTTGGGCCTGCCAGGCCGGCAAGGACGTGTACGTCGAGAAGCCGTGCAGCCACAACGTGTTCGAGGGGCGGCAGTGCGTCAAGGCGGCGGAGAAGTACAAGCGGATCGTCCAGCACGGCACGCAGCGCCGTTCCAGCTCCAGTTGGGCGAAGACCGTGGCGGCCGTGGCCAGCGGGAAGTACGGCAAGCTGCTGGTCTCCAAGGGCTACGCGTCGAAGGTGCGGTGGTCGATCGGCTTCAAGGAGCCGACCGAGCCGCCCGCGGAACTCGACTTCGACCTGTGGCTCGGCCCCGCCCCCGAGCAGGCGTACCATGAGAACATCGTGCACTACAACTGGCACTGGTTCTGGGACTTCGGCAACGGCGAGATCGGCAACCAGGGCGTGCACCAGATGGACATCGCCCGATGGGGCATCCCCGGCGCCACGCTGCCCAAGAGCGTGATCAGCATGGGCGGGCGGTGGGTCAATTCCACCGACGGCCATCCCCCGTTCACCGACCAGGGCCAGACGCCCAACAACCAGCTCACCGTCTACGACTATGGCGAGACGCTTCTGGTGTTCGAGGTGATCGGCCTAGGCGGAAACGTCCCGGGAAGCGACAAGAAGTATCCCACGCACGTCGACAACGAGTTCTATCTCGAGGAAGGCCTGATCAAGGGCGGCAAGTTCTATCCCAAGGGATCGGATAAAGGCGAAGACCTCGACGTCGAGTTCGAGCCCCGCTCCGGCAACATCTTCGCCAACTTCATCGAGGGGGTCCGCAGCCGGAAGCGAGAGGACCTTTACGCCGACATTCGCGAAGCCCACCTCTCGGCCGCGCTCTGCCACCTGGGCAATATCTCGTACCAGTTGGGCAAAGAGGTCTCCGGCAGCGAGAAGCCGGACGTGCTCGACGCCCACGAAGAGGTCCAGAAGAGCTGGACCGCGATCGGCGACCGGGTGAAGGACGCGCTGGGGCTGGATATTGCCAAGAGCACCTACCAGCTCGGCCCCAAGCTCGACTTCGACCCCGAAGCCGAAAGGTTCATCGGCAGCGCCGAGGCCGACAAGCTGCTCACCCGCGAGTACCGCGCACCCTACGTCGTGACCGAGGAGGTCTAGCGGCTTGAGCGAGTCATCCTGCGGGTGCCACTGCTGGCTTGTCCAGCAGTGCTTCCGCCTATTCTCCCACCGCGGTGCCCACTGCTGGACAAGCCAGCAGAGGCACCCGCGTATTACGGTGGTTTGAACCATGCCGAAATTTGGGGGGCGGCGACTGCCTTGCCGTCCCTGTTTCGCTATGCTCCGCCAAGGTATCCGGATGCGGCAACACGGCCGGTACCACACCGGCGCGACGCGATGGCCCGTTCCCGGAAAACTGCGGTGCTTGCCGATCGATCGGAATCCCCCCAAGGTTGAGTCACGATAGGAGCGATTTCCATGAACGCATCCGATGGGTCCCCAGGAATCCGCGTGCGCAGGGTTTTTGCCTGGGGGATGATCTTGGGTTTGAGCGCCTCGATTTGTCTCGGGCAGAACCGCGCCAAGCCGGAGCCGACGCACCGGAACGTGTCGTACGGGCCGCACGAGCAAAACGTGCTCGACGTGTGGCTGGCCGAATCGGGCACGCCTACGCCGCTCGTACTGTACATCCACGGCGGGGGCTTCCGCGGCGGCAGCAAGGAGAGCCTTCGAGCCGACGCGTTGCGGGGACTGCTCGACGCGGGCATCTCGGTCGCCGCTGTCGAATACCGCTTCATCCAGCACAAGAAGCTCCCGGCCGCCCATCACGACTGCCGCCGGGCCCTCCAGTTCCTCCGATCGAAGGCTGACGAGTGGAACCTCGACAAGACCCGGGTGGGCGCGTTCGGCGGGTCGGCCGGCGCGCAACTGTGTATGTGGCTCGCTTTCCACGACGAGATGGCCCAGCCCGACGGTGCCGACCCGATCGAGCGGGAGTCGACGCGCCTGGCGTGCGTGGCGACCAACGGCGGGCAGACCACCATGGACTTCGAGCTGTGGCAGAAGTGGATCCCCGGCTACGACGCCCCGCATCGCGACCCGCACGACGCATTCGAGGCGAACACCGACGAGGAGTTCCACAAGCTGGTCGCCGACGTGTCGGCCCTCTCGCTCATCTCGGCTGACGACCCGCCCATCTTCATGACCTACGGCATGGCCCCCGACGCCCCGATCCCCACCGATCCGCAGCGCGCACGGGGGTGGAAGGTCCACCACGTCACGTTCGGCGTGAAGCTGAAGGAGAAGATGGATACGTTGGGGATCGAGGCGGACCTGAAGTACCCGGGGGCGTCGTCGAAGTATCGATCCGTCGCCGACTTTTTCCGGGCGCAGCTCGGGAAGCCGTGACGCACACCAGGAGGGCTCTGTGATGAGGCACCACGCTATCTTGCTAGCGCTTGCGATGATGACCCAGGTCCCCTTCACGGGCTCGGGCGAGGCTCGGGCCGCAGGCGACGCTGCGTCGAACGCCCGATACGTCCGGATCGGCCATTACCAGTGCGTCTGCCGGCAGGGCGATTTCGAGGCGAACCTGAACACGGTCGTGAAGGGGCTCGAGCTCGCGTCGGAAGCGGGGCTCGACGTCGTCTCCTTCCCGGAGTCGTTCCTGATGGGCTACTTCCCCAAGGAGGAGGACGCCCGGGCGAACGCCTTCGCGATCGACTCGCCCGAGATGGGCCGGGTGCTCGAGCGCACGGCCCGGTTCGAGCCGATGTTCATGGTCGGGTTCAACGAGCTTCGCGGCGACGACCTCTACAACACGGTGGCCGTGATCGAGAAGGGGAAGGTGCTGGGCCGATACAGCAAGGCGATGCCGATCCACCGCTATTTCGTGCCGGGCAGGGAGTTTCCGGTGTTCGAGAAGAAGGGGCTCCAGTTCGGCGTGATCATTTGCGCCGACGGCGGCTACATCGAGCCGACCCGGATCCTCGCCCTCAAGGGGGCCAGGCTGATCTTCGCCCCGCACTACAACTTTGTCTCCCGTCCGGTGAGACACTACGAGATGGTCCGCAACGACCACATCGCCCGGGCGGTGGAGAACGGCGTTTACTTCCTGCGTGCCAACAACGTCGTGCCCGGCACGGAGCTGGAGGGTATGGACTATGAGGGTTACGGCTACGGCGACAGCTATCTGTTGAATCCGAACGGCGAAGTCGTGGCCGCCGCGGGGCTGTATCACGAGTACCTGATGATCTACAACTTCGATCTCCAGAAGAAGCACCGCAGCCGCCACAACTGGCGAAGCATCAAGTCGGCGACCGAGCTTCTGGGTATTCTGAAGGAGACGCTCGACAACCAAGCCGCGTCGGGCAAAGCGCGATGACCGGGCCGGGCATCGTAATCCCACCGGCTGCTGGTTCACCGGTTGGTTCACTGGTTCCCAAGCTCCAGCTTGGGAACCCCGAACCGCGAAGCCCCGTGTGCGTTCCCAAGCCGGAGCTTGGGAACGAGGGTGAAATAACCGGCGCGGTCGTGCCGTGCATCGTCATGGGAGAGAAGCATGTGCAAGTGGAAAGCCCGCACGGCGTGGATCGCGATGCTAGCCGTGGCCGCTGCCGGGGCCTGCGGGCGGCAGTCCTTCGCGCAGGATCAGCCGAAGCCGGAGTTGGCGTTCGATCCGGCCCGCGATTTCGCGGAGTGGCAGAAGGAGCTTCGCAGCCGGCTGGGCACGATCATGGCGCTCCCGGCGACGTGGGACCACGCACTGCAATCGTCGCTGAAGCGCGACTCGGCGACCGACGAGTACACGATCGACCGCGTCGAGTTCCTCGCCGAGCCGGGCGAGACGGTGCCCGGGTATCTGCTCGAGCCCAAGGGCGTCGAGCCGCCGCTGCCCGTGATGATCTGCCTTCAGGGCCACTCGCCGGGAATGCACATCTCGATCGGCCGGGGCAAGACGCCCCGCGAGGTCGCCTCGATTCGGGGCGGACGCGACATCGCGCTCCAGGCCGTGGCCCACGGCTGGGCCGCCCTGGCCATCGAGCAGCGGGCGTTCGGCCAACGGGCGGTCGAGGGCGTGGCCTGCGGCGACGTGGCCCTGCGCGAGCTGCTCAAGGGGCGACCGCTCACCGGGCAGCGCGTGTTCGACGTGATGCGGGCGGTCGACTTCATCGCCTCGCAGCCCGACTTGGACCCGGCCCGGATCGGCTGCATGGGCAACTCGGCCGGCGGCACCGTCTCGTTCTACGCCGCGTGCGTCGACCCGCGGATCCGGCTGGCCGTCGTCTCCTGCTCCTTCGGCACGTTCGAGGCCACGTGGCTGTACAAGCGGCATTGTGCGTGCGGGTATCTGCCGGGGCTGTTGAAAGTGGCCGACATGCCCGACCTGGCCGGTCTGATCGCGCCGCGGCACTTGATTCTCGTGGCGGGGAAAAAGGACGCCATCGCCCGCTTCGACGGCGTCGAGCAAGGCTACCAAACCGCGAGGCGGGCGTTCACGGCGGCCGGCTGCGCGGACCACGTGGTCCTGCTCGCCGCCGAAGGAGGCCACCAGTTCTACCCGGAGCTGGCCTGGCCGGTGATTCAGCGGGTTCTCGAGGGGTGGTAGCCGACCGTTCGTCTTCGTGTTTCCACGCCGAACCGGGGGAACGAGGCACCCGCCCGGCTGAGCGCTTGCGACGCTACGGCACGTCGGCGACCAGCCGCTCGACGCAGGCGGTGATCCGGTCCTCGACGGTGCCCGCCTTCCAGGTCGGCGCCTGCGCCGGCCGCAACCCGGGCACGAGTGAGCTCAAGAGAATCGCTACGAGCCACAAGCCTGGCAGGTGTCGTTTTCGCATGGTTGAGTCCTCCGTCAGCCATTCCCATGCAAAGCGTGGGAACGATACGCGGTCAGAAAAACGCGATGCCTACCCTGTGTCTCTCAACGCGCGTGCCTCCTCCGCGAAAGCCACCACGTTCTGCCACGGCGTTTCCGGCTGGATGACGTTCGACGGCATGAGGATGCACCGGCAGTCGCTCGCGGCGATCCCGGCCAGGCGCCGCACTTCGCGGCGGACGTCTTCGGCCGTGCCGAACGGGAAGACTCGCTGGGAGGAGATCGTCGCGGCGAGCAGGATCCGGTCGCCGTGGCGGCGGTACACGTCTTCAAAGCTCATGCACTCGGGCTGCACCGGGTGAAGCACGTCGAAGCCGAGCTCGACGACGTCGAATACGATCGGATCGATCCGGCCGCAACTGTGCAGGAAGAATTTCACCTGCGGCGCCTCGGAACGCACGGTCTCGATCACCCGGCGCCAGGCCGGCTTGACGTACCGCCTCCACAGCTTAGGCGAGATTTGCATGCCGCGCTGCATGCCGGCGTCGTCGTAGACGCAGAGGACGTCGACTCCCGCTCGGGCGGTGGCAACGGCCAGTCGCGTCGTGTGTGCTTCGATCTTGCGCACGAGGGCCTCGGCCATAGGCGGATCGCTCACCAGGTCGACCAGAAACCGCTCCATGCCGCGAATCCACCACGACCATTCGTAGATGCTGCCGGCGTAGCCGAAGACGATGCAGCCCGCCGCGTGGTGCGCGTCGATCGGCGAGGTGTCGACGTCGGTCTCGATGACCGGCGAGGGAAGGGCCTCGACGTCGTCGACGGAGCGCGCCCGGGCGAGCGGCGCGAACGTCTTGTCGACCGTACCCTCCACGTCGGCCGCCCGATGGCCGATCCCCCACTCGTCGAACGTGGTGCCCGGCTCGACCGACTCGTGCAGGCCGGCCGGATCGTCGCCGCCGAAGCGCGACGAGAGGGAGAACAGGCGAACGTCCGTATCGAAATACTCGGCCGGGTCCTCCGCGCCGGTGATCCGGCGGAACGTCCGCTCGATCGGAGGGCTGAAACCGGGGATGGCCCCCACGTCGAGCGAGAAGGGGATCCACGCCCCGGCGCGGCCGTCGAGGAGCGAGCGGAGGTTATCGAGGGGACGTTCGGACATGGTCTCTCTTGGCGGCGTGGTTCTGAAGAGGAAAAGGAGTCGGGGCGTATCTGGGCGAAGCACCCTCCGGGCCGTCCCGGCCTATTGGACCGGAACTCGTGTTTCGTCGGCACCGGGCCGTGTCGCGGGGATTGCGGAGCGTCCGCGCCTATCGCACGAACCGACACGTCCCCCGATGCACAACGGCGATCCGCTGGAGGTCGCGTCGGGCGGCTTCGTTCCCGAAGGCGATGGTGTGGATGGGGATCTCGTTGTCGCCGATCGTCAGGAGCGTGGGCACGGTATCGTCGGTGAAGGCCCCGTCGCTCAGAAGGTAGACGGCGTCGGGTTTCAGTGCAAGTGCCATGAGGATCGCGGTGCGGCCGTTGGTGGCCGGCTGGGTGTTGGGATCGACGCGGCGCATCCACCGGCTCAAGCGCTTCCACGAGTCGGGGATCGACGGCACGAGACTGGGGCACGACTCGGGGAAATACATCGGATACGTGTCGTAGCCGAAGAAGATCACGTAGTGCTGCTGATCGGGCCGGAGATTGGAGACGGAGCGAAACAGCTCCCGCTTGGCCTTGCGGAAGCGAGTTCCGGCCATGCTCCGCGAGGCGTCGACCACGTAGACGAAGCGCGTGCCGGGAACGGTGGTGCCGAAGAAGGTCGCCCCGCCTTCCTCGACGCCGCCTCCGCCGCCCGACGCGGAAAGCAACCCGCTGGGCAGACCGAGGCCCCATACGTCGTCGTGCGCCGGGGTGGGCAGATCGCCGTGCACGGGACGATTCAGGTCCCCGGCGGTCACGGCGACCGGATCGGCCGTCGGCGGGCCCACGACCGGGAACTCACACGTGGCCAGTGCGGGGGCGGGCACCTCGAACTCGACCGACTCGACCGGATCGTGCGACGCCCACTGCGAGACGACGAGCATCGGCGGCTCGCCCCGCGGCGGCCCGAACGTGCCCAAAGCGAGCAGGCCGACCAGGACGGCATGGAAGCCGGCACTGACCATAAACCCATGGATCGCACGAACGTCGATCATCGCAAAGCGCCCCCGTGGCTACCTCCCATTGTACCGGCTTCGTTTCTGCTTTGACCAGGGTTCCCATCCACCCGCGGCGGTCCCACGGGGCGGCCGGCCACGCCCCTTGTCCCTGGGGGCTGCCGGCGTTATATTCTCCGTTCGAGGCGATCCACGCACGACCCCAGCGGGGGGCACCTTGCTCGTGCGGTCGTCGCAAGGGAACGCCATTCTCTAATATGACAGCGCCATTTAGCGAAAATCATACAACATGTTGCGCTGACAGCAC
>CAZDHR010000353.1:0-7653 GCA_964505295.1 uncultured Planctomycetaceae bacterium | reverse complement strand
GCCGTGCGGTTCCGGTTACGGGTGCCCGAGGTGGTCACGCTGAGTGAGTACGACCGGCTGCCGTCCGCAGCAGTGACGTTCAGCCGCCGCAACATCTTCAAGCGTGACCGGTTCACCTGCCAGTACTGCGGCGCCCAGCCGGGCAGCGAGGAGCTGACGCTTGACCACGTCGTTCCTCGGTCGCAGGGCGGTGAGTCGCGTTGGGAGAACTGCGTGCTGGCGTGCCTGGCGTGCAACAAGCACAAGGCCGACCGCACGCCGGAGCAGGCGGGTATGCGGCTCCGCAAGAAGCCGGTCCGGCCGGACCACCGGGCTTTGCCCGGCGGTGCCCGGAACCCGCTCTACGCGGTCCGCGAAGTCCGGATTGAGAGTTGGACGAAGTTCGTCAGCGAGGCGTACTGGAACGTCGAGCTGGAGAAGTAGTTGACAACCACGGCTCCCGGCCCCCATGGCCGGGAGCCCTACACGAGTGTGCTCCTGGGAGAGCAGGCAGCTTCCAAACCTGCCGTACGGGGTTCGACTCCTCGTACTCGTGCTTGTGCCGACGTGGCCGAACAGCGAGGCACCGGTTTTGTAAACCGGGTGATGCTGGTGCAAATCCAGTCGTCGGCTGACCAACCCGGCCATCCGTGGCCGGTCGGTGCCCGTCCCGATGGTGTAACGGAACGCACAAGACCCTCCTAAGGCCTTGGTCCTGGTTCGACTCCAGGTCGGGATGCTTTCAAATTGGCCCGTGGGTGTGCCGGATAGCATGCCAGCTTCCGAAGCTGTTGGACCAGGTTCGACTCCTGGACGGGCTACTCGGTCATGAAGACCCTGCGAGTGTGACGGACGGCACAGCAGATTACGAATCTGCAAGACGAGGTTCGACTCCTCGGCGGGGTGCTCGCGGAGCCCAGCAATCGGTAAGCCTTTTCGCGATAATCCGCGGCGACGTGAAGAACCATACGGGGATCATGGCAAATGGCGCGACTCCCAAGAAGAACAAGAGCACCAGCGACTCCGCGAGACCCACTTCGTTCGGCGGCGGAGCGTCCGCTGCCCTCCAGATCAAAAGGCAAGTCCCGATGGCCGGAAACGGAAACGTGAGTGAGGTGGCCATCACGAACAAACCGTAGTTGAAGTCGAGCCAGCGACGTTCCAATTGCCCAAGTAGATGAAACTCGCCGCCGCAACGTGACCGCACATGAGGGTGTACCCAGACGCGCACGTTCGCACGCCATGCAACAACCACCGCAATCAGCCCAAGCACCGTGCTCACACACATGCCACTGGCGAGCGTCATCATAGTCACCGCAAACTCATCCGTGGGCGGCTGTTTGCCTCGCACTCGGTTATCCACCAGAAAGACCAAAACGGATGCGAACGCGCTCGCCGCCGCGTTCCAAAACGCCATCGCCGAATAGAACCAGAAGCATGCCCGACCGCGGGCAATCACAGGATCGGCGTTCCGTAGCCATATCGCACAGCGAAGCGGCTCATAAGCGGTGTAGGCATACAGAATCGCAGCAGGAATGACCATACTGCCGGTCACAATATAGACCGTGACCGACGCCCCAAGAACGAACATCCGCGCAAGACATCCCATGTGCCACGCGACAGGCGCTTCCTCGTAGCCGCGGTCATCAAGACTGGGCAATTGCTGCGCCACCGAATCGTCCACCCTTGCTGGGGCAAAAAGAGAACACGGGTTTCCGTGCATGGGGCCTGTCATGAGCCGCGGGCCATACGCGCAGCCGCCAAGGCCGACAGTCGTGATTGTGAACGTTCATCCGTGCCTCGTCAACATGTCGGGAAGAGGAAAAGTCTGTGCTACGCAGGGACTTTGACGCAACAGAACGGCTGCTGAAGAACAACTCGTCCTCGGAGTCTGTCGGATCGCACGCGACTTTGCGAAGCTCGTAGGCCCAACGCTGCGCGTCGGTGCCCGGTTCGATCCCTCGCGAGGACACTCGACCACAAGACGCTGGAGCCAGACGGCGAGGCGACCGGCTGCAACCCGGTAGAAGCAGGTTCAATTCCTGTCAGCACCTCTACCGTTCGATCAGTCGGGCTGCCGAGCCCGGTCTCACTAATCCTCGATCCGCAGCTCTCGAATCCGATCCAGCCGATATGTTTTCTCGATGTGGTCGATGTGACAGTACGCGGTCAGGTACGCTCGACCCCCGGATTGGAGTAGCGCACGGGGTGTGATCCTCCGGTGTGCAATGCCCTTCGTTCCACCCTCATAAATCATGACGATGGTCCGCTGTTCTTCAATCGCGAGGGCCAGATCCTCATATCCCACGGGCGGCTCCATGGCCGAAACGCCCGTGTCGCCGGGGCCAAGCGGCCGGGAAGAGCGAAAAAGGTCCTCCACGGTCCGGAGTGCTCTGCTACGGCTGACCATCTGGCGGAATACCTCGGCGACAAGCCGTGAATCGGATAGGGCCCTGTGATCTTCTGAGTCGGCAATCCGAAGGTGGATCGCCAGATCCACGAGCCGATAGCCGTAGGAGCCGCAAACGCAAGTCTGTGCCAGATCCAGGGTATTAACGACGGGGTTCGCAGAGAATGCGATGCCCGCTTTCGCCATGGCGAAACCCAAGAAGCCCAGATCGAAGGGGGCGTTGTGGGCAAGCAGGATCGTGTCGGGACGACCGAGGAACCCCAGGAACTTCGGCAGCACCTCGGGGACAGTCGGCTTGCCGCGAACCATCGCATCGGTGATGCCGTGGATGCGGGTGACGGACCGAGGAATCGAACATTCGGGATCGACGAGTTGTTCAAAGTGGCCCAGTTCCCTGCCGTCGAGCCGAAACCGTACCGCGCCGAACTCCACAATGCGGCAGGAGACCGGGAACAGCCCGGTCGTCTCCAGGTCGAAGGCGACGAATTCGACCTCGGACAGGGGGGTTGTAACGTCAGGCATGAGATGGCGACCTTTCACAAAATCCTCGCGCGGCCGGGGCGTCTGGATCAGCTTCCCGCCCGGCCAGTTGCCATCGACTTCACTGTGGTGTTCGCTGTCTGTCGTGCTGGTGGCCGGCGACCTCACTCATGAAGTCATTGTGTCCATTTCGCCGGGCGTGGGCCAGTAGGCACCGAGGTTCCGGGCAGCCCTCGGCGGCCGGGATGCCCAATCCGTCGAGTCACCCCTTGCTGCGCCGTCCTACACGGCAACAATGCTATGGAGACGGGAAGAGCACTATGCTCCCGACGGAGGAGCCCCCTGTGAGCGATTCCAGAGAAGCAATGCGGGAGCTTCAGCGTATGGCTGATCGGGTCTGCGTGCTGATCCTCAGCAGCGAGCTGCCCGCGGTCGACATCGAGATCGAGAAGAACAAAGTCCGCGAGCGCTGCCTCGAACTCTACCCGGAGCGGGAGCAGCTCTACGAGATGGTTTACGAGAGCCGCTTCCAACGCCTGTGGGACCAGTTCCGCGGCGAGCGTGACGAGCCTTCACTTCGCGAAGGTGAATAGGTTCTCTTCTTGCCTGCCTTACGGGGAGACATTCCACACCTCCATCAGTCGCCAGCCCTTGGCCGTCTTCACCACGACCCCGCTGACGTCCCAGCCTTCCTTGCACATCCGACTGACCTCGCGTGGCACGGGAACAGGGCCAATCTGGCGTTGGCTCGACGTGAGAGGTTCCAGCCAGAGCTTGCCCGACTCGATCCGCGTGACGGTGAAGTGGTCCTCGATCTCCTGCGAGTACCGCTCCGGGGCGTGCTCGTCGAGGTAGGCGTCCAACAGATCGACCACGTCCTGGGCGGCGGGAAGCTCGCGGGCGGCATCGCTGGCCTGCTCTTCGGCCATCTGGGCAGCCTCTGCGTCCTCCACATAGCCCTTCTCGGCCAGTCACTTCATGAGCTTTTTGGTCACGGTGCCGGCCGCCTTCATCGTCTCCTTGCCGGCGATCACCTTGTGCGGCATGAAGTAGCCGAGGAACTCGCCCAGACCGCCGGCGATCTCTTCCGGCCCGAACGTGCCGCCGTCCGCGGTAATCCGGTCGTACTCCTCCTGGCTGTGGCCCGGCCAATAACCTTCTAGGCAGGATCGGAACAGGTGGATGATGTCCTCGTACTTGCGGAGGGTCTTCGAACCAAGTCTGGCCTTCTGATCCGCCAGGAACTCCTCGAATACCTGGTCGATCGTCTTGCCTGGCTTGCGTGCGCTCATGATGTATCGCTCCTTCTACATCTCGACGGGTGCGATTCGTCAGTGTTCGGGGGGCCGAGCGTCCAGCTTCACTGCCGGCTCGTCTTCGCCGTGGCGGTAGCGCGAGCGTACGTCATCCACGCTCGTCATTGTCCTTGGCCTTCCTGACGTCTCTCAACATACTACCACGGCGGAGTACGTCCGGCCCAAACCGCTGCTTGAGCTGGTCTTTCACGGCGTCCAGCCGGCCCTGTCTCTCCCGTTCCTCCTGGTCGAACAGTAAGCCCTGCGCCAAGCCCGAGTCATCCAAGCCGCTGACGCCCATCCCCAGCAGCCGGATTGCGAGATGACGTATCGGCAGGCGGCGGCGCAGAAGTTCATCGGCGGCCTGCCACAGCTCCTGGGTCAGATCGGTGGGCTCCGGCAGGGTCTGGGACCGGGTGATGGTGGAGAAATCGGCGAAGCGGACCTTCAGTTGGACCGTACGCCCGCGGAGCCCACGCCGACGCAACCGCCAGCCGACCTGTTCGGTCAGCTCCAGGAGCCAGGCCCGGAGCACGTCCGGGTCGTCGATGTCCCGCTCGAAGGTTGTCTCGTGGGAGATCGACTTCGCCTCTCGCTCGGGGACCACCGGTCGGTCGTCGATCCCGTGGGCCAACTGCCAGAGGTGCTCGCCGCTGGCGCCGAAACGGGCCTGGAGAACGTCGAGCGGCAACTGGCGGAGTTGGCCGATCGTGTGGATGCCTAGCCGCTGGAAGACCTTGCTCCCTTGCCGTCCCACGCCCCACAGACGCTCGACGGGCAGGGGAGCGAGGAATTCCTGGACCCGCTCCGGCTCCACCACCACGAAGCCGTCCGGCTTTTTCAAGTCACTGGCGATCTTGGCCAGGAACTTGTTGGGGGCCACGCCCACGGAGGCCACCAGCCGCGTCGACTGCCGGACAGCCTCTTTGATCTTCCGGCCGATCTCGGCGGCCGGGCCGAACAGGTGCTCGCTGCCGGTTACGTCGAGGAAGGCTTCATCCAGCGACAAGGGTTCTACCAGGGGCGTGAACCGCTCGAAGATGTCGCGGATCTGGCGCGAGACCTCCGCGTAGTGGTCGATCCGTGGCAGCAGGAACACGCCGTGGGGACACAGTCTTCGGGCGGTGACCGCAGGCATCGCGCTGTGGACGCCGTACTGCCGGGCGACGTAGTTGGCTGCCGACACGACGCCTCGCTTTTCTGGCAAGCCGCCCACAATCACCGGTTTGCCGACGAGTTCCGGCCGGTCACGCTCCTCGACGGAAGCGTAGAAGGCGTCCATGTCCACGTGGAGAATCATCGGCCAGTCTCACCCTCCAAACCACGCTCATGCCGGGTGTCCAACTTCGTCCCCGGCTCCTCGTCCTCCGGGGCGTAGGCCAGCGCACCTGCAAAAAGACCTCGTGTCCCTGATACACGCCCTCGATCGACACGTGGGGGCCATCTCCATCGGGGGAGCCAAGCGATTCCCACGAACACGCGTCGATCCGATCAAACTCGTTTCGCAGCTCCTCCAGGTCCAGCGAGAATCCGGGGGCCAAGATCTCTCCGTCCTCCGCGCCACCGACAAGCTCCACCGGTTTCGGGTAGATGACCAGTTCCCACAAGCCGTCTTCCTCCCGATAGAAAAAACCCAATGGCCCTGGCCCGCTCATGGAGGTCATGTTCCCAGCAACGGCCTCCGCCAGTTCGTACACCCACTCGGGGGCGTCCGAATCCTCTGGCTTCTTGGGACCGTGAAAGAACACCCGGCCGGCTTCGCTGCGGCGTTGAAAACCTTCGGGATGGGCGCGGTACTGCTGAGCGATCTTGTGCTCGCCGAACTGCTCCAGCTTGGCGATATACATCCGGCTCCAGACAGCCTGGTACTGCTGCCGAAGCTTCTCGTACTCCTTGGGGACCTTACCGGGGGGCCAGAACTCGCCCTCTGCCAAGCCGTGGGTTTTCTCGATGGCCTTCATCCGGGCATCCAGGTGGCCGAGGCTGATCTCCGCGTCCATGCTGGCCATGGCGTCGATCTGTCAGGAGACCAAGTAGAAGCCCGCCTCGTCGGGCAGGCAGCCGCAATCCCGGATGGCGTGGTAGACCCCCAGGCGGGCTTCCTCTGTCGATTCCGGCCCCAGCCCCATCCAGGCATCGAACCATGGCGGCCTCGCCGTGAGCCCGGCGACGATCTCCGCCAGCTTCGCGTTGGTCGGACCGTACAGGAAGTCGTGGTCCCGTGTGCTCGTCGTCCCCTCATCCTTCCTCTCACCTCAGACTGAATACGAATGTGCGGTCCAGGTACGTTTGCGTTTCCATGCGTCAATATCCCATTAGCAATATCCCAATCAATGATCCGCCTTGGAGCTTTTGTCGGGATAGGGGCCACTCCCGTGTAGCACAGCGACGCTGCGCCCAGTATCGCTCGACTTGAGCCTAAGCCATTTCACCACCGCCGTCGCCTCGTTCCGGCCCTCTATCCGCAGCCCGACCTGCAGACTTTTCCCGAGCCCCGGCGGCAATCCTTGGGTTGCCGATCGGACTGCACCGCCCCATTCAGTGAAACCTGATGGTGTCGTTCGCATCTTCCGCCATAGCGAGAAATGGACCTCGACGCACTTCGATTCGTCTAGAACAAGTTCTCCATCTAGTTCCTCGACCTCTGCGCCCCAACTCAACCACGGCTCCGGCCACTCCTGTGTCACGTTCTGCCAACGCTTCTTGATTTGGTCGACGAGCCGACTCAGCCAGTGTTGTACGTGAGGTGGAAGGTCAACCGACGCTAAGTGATCCTTCAGTCGCCGTTCGTGCTCGTCGTCTCCTAGCCGCACAAGCGCTTGTCCATAGCGATAGGCTTCCAGGACATCGTCGTTACCCGTGCCGCGAACCGCTAGTACCTTTGCCACATACTCGTCAGCCCACAGCCGGTCGCGTCGTTCACTGAGGGCGCGGGTAGCGGCTTCGCGTACAGAAGGCTCCGGGTCCACTTTGAGACGGGCGATCACAGCCGTGTCATTTCGTTCTTCTCCCTCCTCGGAACTCCATCCGGCAGCTTCTGCCGCTCGACAACGATCATCTGTGGAACCTTTGGACCACTCCACGCAATGGCTGTCCAGCGCTTCCGAATTGACCTTGGACATCGCCCGGTAGGCAGCTCGACGAACGGCATAGATGCCTTCGCCCATTAGTGGTACAAGCAACCTGATCGCATCGGCCTCAGACTGTGGTGCATCTGAGCAGGCTTCGCCCAATTCATCAGCCAATGCGACCATCGCTTCGGGGTGCCAGTCTGCCCAACATCGGTCCCACCGTTCCATCGCAAGCCGGGTCGAATCGAGGTATCGCAAGACCCCAAACAGCTCGGTCTCCGCCGTGTGCCTTGTATTTCGGGACCTGATGCGATCCACGAGCGCGTCCACGATCTCGCTCGATACTCCGTGCTGTCTTTCTATCCGGGTCTGATCCCAAAGCGTGTCACGCGGCGATGGCTGGAAGTTGCTGTGTTTC
>CAZDHR010000352.1:0-7676 GCA_964505295.1 uncultured Planctomycetaceae bacterium | reverse complement strand
GGGCCAGTTGACCGAGAAGATCCGTCGCCGGCCGTACGCCGTGGTGCTGTTGGACGAAATCGAAAAGGCCCACCCCGACGTGTTCAACATGCTCCTGCAAGTCATGGAGGAAGGACGGCTCACGGATAGCTTCGGCCGCAACGTCGACTTCCGTAACACGATCGTCATCATGACCACGAACGCGGGCGCCGAGGCGATCAAGAACGAATCGGCCTTCGGGTTCCGCAAGGCCGATGACGACGCGAACTATGAGAGCATGAAGGAGCGCGTCCAGGAGCAGATCGAAAAGGTCTTCCGGCCCGAGTTCCTCAACCGCGTCGACGACGTGATCGTCTTCCGGCACCTGACCGAGGACGATTTGGGCGCAGTGGTCGAGATGGAGCTGGCCAAGGTCCGGCAGCGGCTCGCCGAGCGGAATCTGAAGCTGGTGTTGACCGAAGAGGCCAAGAAGCTGCTCATCCGCCGCGGCTCGAACCTCGACTTCGGCGCCCGGCCGCTGCGCCGCGCGATCGAGAACCACATCGAAGACCCGCTCTCCGAGGAGTTGCTCAAAGGCGAGTTCCAGGGGAAGGACACGATCACCGTCGTGGTCAGGGAGGTCGACGACAAAAAGCACCTCGCCTTCGAAGGCTCCGTGACCGGGCCCAGCGAGGAGGCCCCCCCAGTGGGGGCTGCGGCCGACGGCGGCTCCGAGGAGTCTAAGTCCGGCTAGCTTGGCGTCAGGTTCTGCTCCACCGGTTGGTGGTGACCGCAGTGATGCGGTTGAAACGACGCACGCACCCGAAGAATCGGGTCAGCCCGGGGGCGGCATCTGGCTGTTCGAGACGTGCCGGAGCACCACCTCGGCTTCGAGCCGGCCACTCCAGCAACCGCGCGTGCGCTCGCGACACGTCGCTCCGGACAACCCCGGAGAACTGTGTATATTGCGCAGAACGCCGACTTATCGCATCCTTTCTGGTCGATCCTTCCGGACAAATCTCTGTAACCGATAGAGTTCTTTCAAGCCGCATTCTCGGCGGGTCGAATTAACGAGAGGGCCGCTGCGCCCAAGATGCGTCGCAGCGGCATTCCCCAACGCGTAGCCGGCTGGCAGCGCAGTTGGCGCAGCCCTCTCGACCTAAGATCCTCGGCTTGACCATGGCAACCGCTCACCAGTCTCCGCTTTCGACGCCGAAGCGACGCTCGTCCGGCCTCCTGGACCGCGCTTTCGTGTGGATCGCCGATTGGATTGCCGACCTGGGCCAGCGGGTGGTCGAGGGGGTGTGCGGCCTGGGCAACATCACGCTGTTTACCCTGTCCACCTTGCGCTGGCTCTTCACCCGGCCCCCTCGAACCGAGACCATCTGGTTCAACTTCTACCAGATCGGCGTGCTCAGCCTGCCTGTGGTCGCCCTGAACGGGACGTTCGTGGGCATGGTGATGGCGGTGCAGAGCTACGCCGCGTTCCGGCTGATGGGCCTGGAGACGCGCCTCGGGGCGGTGGTCAACATGGCCTTGGTCCGCGAGCTGGGCCCGGTCTTGGCGGCGACGATGCTAGCCGGACGGGTGGGAAGCTCCATGGCGGCCGAGCTGGGCACCATGCGGGTCACCGAGCAGATCGACGCCCTCTCGGGCATGGGCGCCAACCCGATCCACTACCTGGTCGTCCCCCGATTCCTCGGCTGTCTGCTGCTCATTCCGGCACTGACGATCATGGCCGATTTCATGGGCGTGGTGGGAGGATACTACTACAGCGTGATCATGCTCGGCATCGACAAGCACCACTACCTGCACCACTCCGCGGAATACGTCGGCTGGTTCGACCTGTTCGCCGGCGGGTTCAAGAGCATCTTCTTCGGCGCGGCCATCGCCCTGATCGGCTGCCACCAGGGCTTCAGTTGCAAAGCGGGGGCGGAAGGCGTGGGCCGGGCCGCGACCAGCGCGTTCGTCCATGCCTTCGTGGTCATTCTCGTGTTGGACCTGTTCCTGGGGATCGGGCTCGACGCGTTCCACTTCGCTTTCTGGCCCGACGCACCTTCCCTACTCTAAGCGGGGCTCGAAACCATGGTCGACAGCATGCCCGGCACAAGCCGTCCCGGCGAGCCGCTGCTCAAGGTGGAGCGGCTGTCGGTCGAGTTCGGCCGGAATCCGGTGCTCCGCGATCTCAGCTTGAGCGTCGCCTGCGGCGAAACGGTGGCCATCATCGGCGAGAGCGGGTGTGGCAAGACCGTGTTTTTGAAGACGCTGATCGGGCTTTTGCGCCCGAGCCGCGGAGCCGTATTCTTCGACGGGCGAAATCTCGCCGAGCTCGGCGAGAGAGAGCTGACCCGGCAGCGGATCCGCTTCGGGTTCGTGTTCCAGCAGGCGGCGCTGTTCGACAGCATGACCATCGGCCAGAACGTGGCCTTTCCCCTGCGTCAGCACACGCGCAAGAGCGAGACGGATATCCGCCGGCACGTCCTGGCCCGGCTCGCCGAGGTCGGACTGTCGGCCAACGTGGTCTCGCAGAAGCCGGCCGAGCTTTCGGGCGGGATGCGAAAGCGCGTGGGGCTGGCCCGAGCGCTCGCCCTCGACCCCGAGATGATGCTCTACGACGAGCCGACCACCGGGTTGGATCCGATCATGGGCGACGTGATCAACGAGCTGATCCTCAGCACGCGCCGGCGCCACCCGGTCACCAGCATCGTGGTCACCCACGACATGCGGACCGCCCGCAAAGTGGCCGATCGCGTGCTCATGCTCTATCCTCTCAGTCGGCTCCGCGGCGACGAGCCCCAGATCCTCTACGACGCGCCGGCCTGCCAGATCGACAACGCCGCCGACCCCCGCGTATCGCAGTTCGTTCGCGGCGAGGCGGGCGAGCGACTGATGGAGATGCGCGAGAAGAACGGGAGCTGAACGGATGGACGAACGAATCATGCAACTGCGGATCGGCCTGATGGTCCTCTTCGTCGCGGCCATCATCGTGCTCCTCCTCTTTCTGTTCAGCGGAGAGAACACGTTTGTTCAGGTCTTCCAGCGCAAGCAGGTCTTCTACATCCAGTTCCCCGAAGCCCCGCAGGTGACCCGCGACACGCCGGTCCACAAGAGCGGCATACGCATCGGCCGGGTGAGCGACGTGCGACTCGCCGACGAGGTGACCGACATGAAGCTGGCTCCCGGCACGGGCGTGGTGGTCACCGTGGAGATCGACCAAAACCGCAAGATCTTCAGCGACGAGACCTGCCGCATCAAGCGCAACCTGCTGGGCGACGCCGTGCTGGAGTTCGTCCGGGCCCAAGCGGATGAGGCCGAGGATCGGAAACCGTCCGGGGAGATGGAAGCCCCGGACCAAGGCGGAGCCCCGAGCGATGCGCTCGGTGCCCTTTCCGACGATCCGTTGCGCCTCGCCCTGGGAAGCGACGAGACGAAGCTGCGCAAGGTGAGGGAATCCGGGGCGGTGCTTCACGGGACGGTCCAAGCCGATCCCATTCAGGTGGTCGGGAACATGGAAAAGGACTTGTCCACCGCCATCAAGTCGGTCGCCCAAACCAGCGACGAAATCCGTGGCTTCGTCCAGAAGGTCAGCGGATTTTTCGGGCCCGAGGAGGAGGTTGCCAACAGGCAGGAGAACCTCCGCAAGACCTTTGAGCAAGCGCGGACAACCATGGAAAAGATGAGCACGCTCGCCGAGAATGCCAACAAGCTGATCGGCAACGAGGACCTCCAAGCAGACGTTCGGCAGATGGTTGCCGAGGCTCCCAAGGTTGTCAAGGACGCCGGCGAGACGCTCCGTCAGATGAAGCACACCTTCCAGACCATGGACGAGACGGTGCGCCGCGTGAACGTCAGCCTGGGCAATATCGAGAGTTTCGCTCAGCGGCTCGACGAGCAGGGCGGGACGATGATCGACCGGCTCGACCAGTCTTCCAAGACACTCGAGCTGCTTATGGGCGAGCTGCTCACCCTGACCACCGCGCTGAACAGCCAGGAAGGCACCCTGGGTCGGCTCGTCCGCGACCCGGAGCTGTACGAGAACCTCAACGACGCCGTGAGCAACCTCGAGGACCTCACCCGACGGCTCCGCCCCGTTGTGGACAACGCCCGGGTCTTCTCCGACAAGATTGCCCGACACCCCGAAATCCTCGGCGTACGCGGGGCATTGCAGCAAAGCCCGGGCACCAAAGGCGTGCCGACCCTTTCGCAGTTGCGCGGGACCGTGGGCAGCTCCCGGCCGGCGAACTACTCCCGTTTTACGCAGCCGCAACGCTGATCCCCGGGCTGCGTTCGGGAATCGCGGCCTGCGCTCACCACGGCGCAGAGGCCGTTACGGTCCGTTCTGCCGCCATCCCCCGGGCGGAAGCTCGTGGAGCCTCATCCCACCGCTGGACTGAGGACCGGGCACTCCCGAGGAACCCATGGGCGCGCCAGGCGGCGCTACGTCGGCCGAAGCAGAAGGCGACGCGCGGACCATCCCCG
Source organism: uncultured Planctomycetaceae bacterium (assembly GCA_964505295.1). GTDB lineage: Bacteria > Planctomycetota > Planctomycetia > Pirellulales > Thermoguttaceae > DATKZH01. The sequence continues at coordinate 3,239 of CAZDHR010000352.1, read as the reverse complement.
ACAACTGCGCCCGGCTGCGAAGCTCCTCAGCCCGCCCGACAAGCTCCTCGGTCGGCACCACGCGCTGCGGAACCAACTGGTAGCTGAGGGTCCGCTGGTCGTGAATCTCGGCCGGCACCAGGTTCTCCGTGACGAAATCCAACGGCGGAATCTGATACCAGGGCGCACGGATCGGCTCCATGACGGTGAGCGTTTCGTAGCCGTCTTTGACCAGGCGGATCTTCCGAGTGCCGTAGTACGTGAAATTGTGGGAGATGGGCGTGGTGCCGATTGCGTAGTCGTAGTCGTCCACGTACACCATCGCACCCGGCGGGTTGCTGCGAATGGTCATCCTTCGCCGTACGCAGCCCACCTGGCACACGCACAAGGCAATCGTGCCCACCAGGCAGACCCAGCGAAGCCGGCGACGCGTCGCGGACGGATTGGCAGGAAATCCAAGCACGGCGGAAGTGCTGCGAAAAGGGGTCGTCGACGACCGCTCCCTCGGCAAGCCGCGGCGAAAACGGCGCCCGCGGCCGGGCACGCAAGACCACGTCAACGGGGTGTACGATGAACTCCCCGCGGGCCCCCGTCGACGGCCGGCGGCAATGGTCGCGGGAGTATAGTGACAAAGCGGGCAGGCTCCTAGGCCGAATTGCGCGAGACGCCGCGGAGCCCGGCGGAGCCCTCCGCAACGACCTCCATGCCCGAACCGCTCGGCAAGCGGGAAGCCATTGCCCCTGGCTCCCCGCCGGACGCGTGGCTAAAATAGCCAAGTATCGCCAACGCGCCGGCCACTGAGCGGGGACGCTTGCCACTGACTTGCATGACCAGTCGTATGGACGAACACGCGGCTAGTTGGGACGACTGTCTCGAGTATGCGTCTCTCAGCGACGTGGGACTTCGCCGGGCAAACAACCAGGACTCCATGGCCGTGATGTTGGCCGGCAGCCGGGAGAAGTGGCACGAGCGCGGCCACCTCTTCATGGTGGCGGATGGCATGGGGGCCCATGCGGCCGGCGAGCTGGCCAGCAAACTGGCCACGGACATCGTCCCCCTGACATACCACAAGCTGGTGGACCGTCCTCCCCCGGAAGCAATCCACGACGCCATCCAGGACGCCAACAGCCAGATCAACTCCCGGGGACAAGCCAGCGACGACTTTCGGGGGATGGGCACCACGGTCAATGCCCTTCTGCTCCTGCCGCAAGGTGCCATAACGGCCCACGTGGGCGACAGCCGCGCGTATCGACTCCGGGGCAATCGGCTTGAGCAGTTGACCTTCGACCATAGCTTGGTTTGGGAGCTTCGGGCAGCCCGCCAGTTCGCCGGGGCAGACGTGCCCAGCTTCGTTCCCAAGAACGTCATCACCCGCTCTCTCGGGCCGAATCCCGACGTACAAGTCGATCTGGAGGGGCCGTTCCCCGTCCAAGTGGGGGATTCGTTCCTGTTGTGCAGCGACGGGCTGTCGGGGCCCGTGGAAGACGAAGAGATCGGCGCGATCCTCGCGTCGATGCCGCCGGATGAGGCGGTTCGGGCCCTGGTCGATCTGGCCAACCTCCGGGGCGGACCGGACAACATCACCGTGGTCGTGGCCCGCGTGACCGGACCCGATCTGTCGCAAAATGCCGGCGTGCGCAAGGCGGGCGCCCGTGCCCCCGTCCGCCCGATCCCGACCTTGCCCTGGACTCTCCTGGGAGGGTTTGCCTTGGGGGCCGTGGCGCTATTCGCTCTGGGGTACGCCTTGCTTTCGCTCCTCAGTTTGTTGGGAGTGGTCGCAACGGGGATCTCCGCCCTGGTTTGGCGGTACGGCGGTGAATCGTCGGATTACCCGTACGACGGCCAGCCGTTGGGCAAAGGCCCCTACACGGCCTGTGATTGCCGGGTCGATGCCCAGTTCGTCGAGCGGCTCGTCGACCTCACCCATCAGCTCCGCGACGCCGCCATCCAGGGAGAATGGAAGGTCGACTGGGCCCGCTTCAACACCCATCACGACCAGGCTGTGGCCGCGGTTGTGGCCGGCGACTACCCCCAGGCGATCCGACAGCACTGCCACGCCATCAGCTTCATGATGGCCGAGTTGAGAAACCAGCGCAAGCGATAACCACCGTGTCCCCCGATTCGCCAACCGATCGCGGTCTCGGACCATCCTACCTCCTCCGCCGTGCCGACCAGGCGGTGGTGGCGGGGCTGGTGTTGTTGGGGCTGGCGTCGATGGGCGGGTGGTGGGTAGCCCATGGGGGGTGTCGGGGGCGGTTGGTGGAGATCGATCGGGCTGAGCCGCTGACCGCGGAGTTTGAGGTCGACCTGAACGACGCCGAATGGCCCGAGCTGGTCCAGCTCCCCGGCATCGGCGAAACGCTTGCCCGGCGGATCGTCGAGTCCCGCAATCGCGACGGCCGGTTCCTCGACCACGAGGATCTCAAGCGGGTCCGCGGCATCGGCCCCCGGACGCTGGATCGGGTGCGTCCCTATCTCGCTCCGATGCCCGAGCAACGGGCCATTGCCGTAGACGACACCGCGGACGGCAATCGATCGTAGTCGGGACTAGCCCGAATCGGCTCACGTCTCCGAGATACCGGCCCTTCTCGGGCCGCACGGCCACACCTCCCGGCCGCTACCATCCCTGCCGGCTCCCGTTTCCCAAACCGCTCAGCCCTTGTGCCCCCGTCCTGAGCACTCGGTACTGAGTAACCCGGTACTGAATACTGAGCACTCCGTCCTGAGTACTCGGTCCTGAGTACTCAGTACCCGGAACAGATCACTCGGCACTCAACGCTCTCGGAAATCGACCCCCTCTTGCCGAATTACCTCCTCCTTACCGAATCCCCACCTCGTCCCGTACAATGGGAGATGACAAAACGCCCGGCTTTTCCGGGAACTGTTCCCCGATCCGTCGAACAAGCGGCCGCAGGGCCGAAGGAGCGATGGGGCGTGTTCCAGTTGGCCAGCGACTTCCAGCCCGCCGGAGACCAACCCCAGGCAATCCGCGCCTTGACGGAAGGGCTCGAGGATGGCCGCAAGCACCAGGTGCTGATGGGCGTGACCGGGTCGGGGAAGACGTTCACCATGGCCAACGTGATCCAGAGCGTCCAGCGGCCCGCGCTGGTCATGTCGCACAACAAGACGCTGGCCGCGCAGCTCTACAGCGAGTTCAAGGAGTTCTTCCCCAACAACGCGGTCCACTACTTCGTCAGCTACTACGACTACTACCAGCCCGAGGCGTACATCCCCCAGCGCGACATCTACATCGAGAAGGA
>CAZDHR010000351.1:0-7682 GCA_964505295.1 uncultured Planctomycetaceae bacterium | reverse complement strand
CTCGACGCCCATGTCGATCAGCCGCATGAAGGCCCCCGCGGCGTCGTTGGTGTGCAAGGTGCTGAACACCAGGTGGCCGGTCAGCGAAGCCTGGACCGCGTTTTGGGCCGTCTCCAGATCGCGGATCTCGCCCACCAGAACCACGTCCGGGTCGTGCCGCAAGATGCTTCGCAGGCTCCTGGCGAACGTCAGGCCCACCTTGTTGTGCACTTGGATCTGATTGATCCCATCCAGTTGGTACTCGATGGGGTCCTCGGTGGTGATGATCTTGGTTTCCTCGTCCTTGATCTCGCTTAGGGCGCTGTAGAGCGTGGTCGTCTTTCCCGACCCCGTCGGACCGGAAACGAGGACGATTCCGTGCGGCTGGCTGATCAAGTGGTTGAACTGCTGATAAATGTCCTCCTCCATGCCGATCCCGCGGAGCGAGAACTCCATCCGGTCCTTGTCCAGGATCCGCATCACCACTCCCTCGCCGTGCAGCATGGGAATGATGGAGAGGCGGACGTCGATTTCCCGGCCGGCGATCTTGAGCTTGATCCGGCCGTCCTGCGGGATGCGCTTCTCCGCGATGTTCAGCCTGGCCATGATTTTCAGCCGGCTGATAATCGCAGACTGGAAGCGGTTGATCTGCGGGGGCGCGGGCTGCTTCTGCAACACCCCATCGATCCGATAGCGGATCTTCATCCCCTCACTCTGGGCCTCGAGGTGGATGTCGCTGGCCCGAGCGTCCACCGCTTCCAGGAGGATCTCGTTCACCAGGCGGACCACGGACGCCTCCTGGGCTTCCTCCGGCGCGTCGGACGCGTCGTAGTCCAATTCGTCAAGGACCTCGACTCCGTCTTGGCGCTCTTCGCGCTGGGCGATCAAGTCGTCGATCGTTTCCGCCCCGACGCCCAAATGCGCCTTGACCAGCTTCGCCAACTCGCCGGGAAGCGCAACGACGGGGAGCACGCTCGTGCCCACCGCGGCGCTCACGGCATCCAAGGCGTGCAGGTCGAACGGGTTCCCGGTGGCGACGACCAGCGACCCGTCTCGACGGCCGATCGGAAACACCCCGTGACGATGGATGAATTTGATCGGGAAGTCGTGGAGGATCGACAGATCGATCTTCACCGCCGCCAGGTCGACGAACTCCATGCCCAGCGCGCGGCCCACGGCTTCCAGCGCTTCTTCCTCGCTGGCGAATCCCAGCTCCGCGGCAGCTTGGTCGAGGCGCCCGTCCGATTCCTGGGCTTGGCGCGCGACGCTCAACTCGCGCGCGCTCAGGACTCCCTTGGGAGGAGCAGTCTTGGCAATGATCATGGTCTTGTGAGGCTTGGACCGGTTAGCCGGTTCTCTCAGTGCCCGTCGATTGGGGTAAATCAACCGACAGGCGGAGAAACATCCGTGGTGAACTTTCGGCTCCGCGCAACCTTCCGGATCGCCGGGCAGGTTCTAAGGCAGGCTGGGTAGGCAGGATGGCCGTTGGCGTGGGGGGTTGACTACTGGTAGCAGCGTCAAGGTACAATATCTACACTGATGATTGTATTCCCAGAAACACCGTCGTCAATAGAGCTTCGTGGGGGGCGGCAAACCGGGAGGCGGGAAAGCGAGTCTTGGATGGCGGAAAGCCGACACCTCCGTAAGTGGGGCCAGTGCCCTCCGAGAAGGGTTTTTTTTGCCATGAGCGGTCGTGAACGCTGGAAAACCCGGGATCTGCTGGCTGCCCCCCCCTCGCTAGGGCTGGCACTCGCCCCCTCTACCGTCGCCCTCCTGCTCTCCCTTTTTCTCCTCGGATCCTCTCCGGCCGCCCCTTTTCGAGCGCGCCCGCCAAAGGCCAGGCCGCGATCGGCCCGCAGTGCGGTCTCGGCGAAGCTGATCCGCTACGCACAGCGACTGCTCGACCAGTTCGACCGCAATGGAGACGGACGGCTCGACCAGGCGGAGTGGACCGAGATGCTGTTGGACAAATACGATAAGAACTGGGATGGACGTTTGGGGCCGGAGGAATGGGACGAAACGCGGATCGCAAAGTATGACCGAAACGAAGACGGCCTTCTGGACGAAGCCGAGTGGCGGAGGATCTGGATCGCTCAGAGAATGCCACGATCCGATGGCGGGGCCGGCGTCGAGCAGTTGGTCCGTGCGATTGCAGCGCTGGGCGGGGGCAAGCCGATCGTGCTGAGGCAGTCCCATTTGGGGGAAACGACGAAGCCGCTCCCGTTGCTCAGCCCGGCCACCGCCGGAGACACGCCCCCCAAAGGGCCGGAGAAGCCCGCGGAAGACCTGGAGGCTCGCTCCCCGGGTGAGAAGCCGGTGCCCGGCTCGGCGTCCGGCCGCAAGGCCCGGAACACGAAGTTCTACCTTCCCCGTTCCCAGCTTCCCCGGGGCTTGCCGCCGTGGTTTGTGCCCCGCGACGCCGACGGAGACGGCCAGCTCACCATGGCGGAGTACGCCCCGAAGGCCACCGCGGCCCAACTCGCCGAGTTCACCCGATACGACCGCAACGGCGACGGCGTGATCACCGCTGAGGAGTGCACGCGCGGCCCCAGGCCCACCGCCGAGAAGACTGCGGAAGAAGCCGAACAGGCCGAGGAGGAAGCTGCCAAACAGCCCGGCGAAGAAGCGGCCGAGAAGCCCGGCGAAGAGGCCGACGAGGAAGCTGCCGAGAAGCCCGGCGAAGAGGCCGACGAGGAAGCGGCCGAGAAGCCCGGCGAAGAGGCTGCCGAAGACACGAGCGAGAAGACCGGCGACCAGACGGATGAACCGACCGAAGAGGGCGCCGACGAGGCAGCCGCCGCCCGGGCCGCGGCGCTGAAGAAATGGCGACTCGAGCAAAGGGCCCGGAAGAAGAACCTGCCGAAGAAGTCGTCCACAAGGTCGACTTCCAAAACCGGCAGCTAGGCGCGCCGCGATTCGGCGAGCACGGGCGAGCGTTCCCCACAGTCGGGGTGGCAGCGGCGCTGCTGCCCCGATTCGTCCATTCGGGATCGCCCGCCGGCCAACCGACCCGCCGGCGCACGCGGAGCCGCAGAAATTCCCGAGTCACGCAATCCCATTCCATTGCACCCCCCCCGCCTGGCTACGGTTCCGCAAAAAGAGCTTGGCCCACACGGGGCCCGTCGGCAACGGATTCGCGACAACGTCTGCTTGAGGCTTGCCCGATGTCATCCTACCCTTTGATGTTTCGTGTGCGACAACGACGCGACGCTCCCCGCCTGGACGACGTCTCCGCCGACGTGCACGCCCAGTTGGAGCGACTCAGCTTGGCCGGCAAGGTCAAGCCGGGCGACAGCGTGGCGATCTCTGCCGGGAGCCGCGGCGTGGCCAACGTCCACCTGATCATCCGATCGATCGTCGAGCATTTCCAACGGCTGGGCGCCCGGCCGTTCATCGTCCCCGCCATGGGAAGCCACGGTGGCGGAACGGCCGAAGGACAACGCAGGGTCGTCGAGTCGTACGGCATCACCGAAGATTTCGTCGGGTGTCCGATCCGTTCCACCATGGAAACGGTCGTCGTCTGTCGCACCGCGGAAGGCTTCCCCGTCCATTTCGACCGCTTCGCCTACGAGGCCGACCACGTCGTCGTCTGCAATCGCGTCAAGCCGCACACCCGCTTCGCCGGCGAGATCGAAAGCGGGCTGATGAAGATGATGCTCATCGGCCTGGGCAAGTGCCAGGGCGCTTCGGTCTACCACCGCGCGATCCTCGACCACAGCTTCGACCAGATCATCCGCAGCGTCACCGGCGAGGTGTTCCGCAACTGCCGAATCCTGGCGGGCCTGGCCATCCTCGAGAACGCCTACGATCAAACCGCCCTGGTCGAGGCCATCCCGCCCGAGCGGTTCGAAAGCCGCGAGAAGGAGCTGCTCGTGTTGGCCAAGAAGTGGATGGCCGGGCTGCCGTTTCGCCACGTCGACCTCCTCCTGATCGATCGGATCGGCAAGGACATCAGCGGCGCGGGCCTGGACACGAACGTGGTCGGGCGCAAGTTCGACGATCATAAGGCCGTCGCCGACGAGTTCCCCAAGGTCAAGGTGATCGCGATCCGCGGGCTCACGCCCGAGTCGCACGGCAACGCCATCGGCATGGGGCTCGCCGAGTTTTGCAAGTCGCAGCTACTCCGCGAGACCGACTTCCAGGCGACGCGGCTCAACGGGATCATCTCCACGCACCTTTCCGCCTCGATGGCGCCTTTGGACTACGAGACCGACCGCGAGATTCTCGACGTCGCGTTGCGCGCAGTCGGCCTGGTCGAGCCGCCGGAGGCGAGAATCCTCTGGATCCGCAACACGCTGGAGCTTAGCGAGGTCGAGTGCTCGGTCGCCTACCTGGAAGAAGCCGGCCGGCGCGACGACCTGGAGATCGTCACCGAGCCCCGCCCGCTGCCGCTCGACGCCGACGGCAACCTGCCCGATCTCCCGCCGCCCACTCTGCACTGATCCTGGACGCGCAGTGCCCGATGGTGGGGCATGATGAGCGGTGACCGGACGGCGCCGGGCGTGATGAGCGGCGATCGGGCGTCGTCACGAGGTGGCCGATGCGGTCGCGCCGGGGGAGCCGGGGACGTCTTCAGACGCGGAGCACGTCGAGCGGCTCGTAGTTCTCGCCGAGGACGGGTTGGCTATCCAGTCCGAGCCAGCGGTCGAGGACGGTGGCGTAGACGCGGCGGAAGTCGGTGTGGAACTTCAGCGCGCCCTGGTCCTGGTCGGTGAGGCTGGGGTGGGGACCGATCAAACCACTCTTGAGTTTGCCGCCGGCCAGGAACATGGGGGCGGCGGCGCCGTGATCGGTGCCGCGTCGCCCGTTCTCGGCCACGGTGCGGCCGAACTCGGAGAAGGTCATCAGGAGGACGCGATCCGCCAGCTTGTCCCGCACCAGGTCGTCCACAAACGCGGCGACGGACTCAGAGAGCTGGTGCAACACGGAACAATGATTGCCGAGCTGGTTCGCGTGGTTGTCGAAACCGCCGATCCCGCCGCCGCCCATCTCGGTGAAGTAGACGCGGATACCGACGTCGGCACGGATCAGTTGAGCGACGGTGTGGAAGTCCCGGGCGAGGGAGAAACCGGGATACCCGGCCGCTTCCGCCGAGGTTCCGGCCCCGGCCACGGCTTCGATCTGCTCGCTGCCGGCGTACGCGGCAAGGGTGCTTTGCCTTGCGAACTTCAGCAACGGGTTCGGGTCGCCTTTTCGCGGCAACTTGGCCGCCTCGGCCAGTTGTCTGCGATGCGCCTGGCCGCCGGGACCGGGCATGGTCTGAAGGCGCCACTGCTGGAGCGACCGCACGGTTGGAACGATCGCCCTCTCCGCGTTGAGCCCGAACGGTTGGGCAATGGGCCCAACGAACACGCCCGGCACGTTGCCCTCGTCGGGGCGAAACAGCCCGTCGATCGTGCGGCCCAGCCAGCCGGTCTGGCAAGCGGCTTCGCCGGGCCGTGCCGTGTGCCAGTCGCGCATGGCGCCGTCGTGGTCCCGCGTGTTGTTCGGGTAGCCCACGCCCTGGACGACGCTCAGGAGCCCTTCCTTGTAGAGCCGCATGAACCCGTGCATGCGCGGGTGGAAGCCCAGCTCGGAGTCGATTTTGTGGACCTCGTCGGGCGGCAGGCGCAAGGTCGGGCGGCTCTTGGCATAGGTCTCGTCGTTGTACGGGACCACGGTGTTCAGCCCGTCGTTGCCGCCGGAAAGCTGCACGACGACGAGCACCGTATCACGGGCATCCGACCGCCCGGCTGCGGCCACCGCCGAGCGACTCAAAAACGAGGGCACGGCGGGGCTGAGCGACGCCAGGGTTGCGGCCCCCAACGAGGCCTTGAGGAATTCGCGTCGACTGGAAGCCATTGGTATCCCTCCGTCAAGGTTTTTTTGGTGAGGTCGTCAGGCCAACTGGAACTCGGGCAACGTGACCACGGCGTGGGTGAAGCGGCGGAGCCGCTGGGCGGGATTGCCTTCGCCCGTGGTGGCCGTCTTCGACAACGCTTCGGCGACCCCTTCGTCCAGATCGCCCTGGAGGAACAAATCGACGAGGAACCGGGCGGCGGCTTGGGGCGTTGCATGGCCGTGCTTCTTGGCCACCGCCAACGGATCGAGCTTGTCGCCGTACGGTTTCGAGCCGGAGAGCAGTGCCGCCGCGAGATTGCTACGGCCGACCAGTGTCGCTCCGTTGAGCCAGAAGCGGCCTCCTTCCCAGCCCTTGTTCGTGGGCGGATGATACAGGTTCTGGCCCAGGGCCGCCAGATCGCTTCCCAGCTTGGCGGTGGGGATTATCTCTTCGAAGCCGCGGACGATCCCCAGAGCGAACTCAACCGGGCACTTCACCCGCTGGCGATACGCGGCGGGCGAGAAGAACAGGTTGGAGCGGAGGATGGTCTCGACGAGATTGGCCACGTCGTAGTCCTTGGCGAACGACTCGGCCAACGGGGCCACCAGCGCCTCGCTCGGCGGGTGGGTCTCCGAGATAAGCCAGCGGTACAGCTTCCGCACCAGCAGCCGCGGGGTGGCCGGCTCTTGGAGCACGATCTCGACCACGTCGTCCCCGTCAAAATGCCCTTCCCGGCCCAGGATCCGCTTCACGCCCGGATCGTGATCTGCCGGGAAATACCGGAGCTGACTGCGGAGCACGCGCCACCCGGTGAACGCCCGGGCGGCCTCCTGGATGTCCTCCTCGGTGAAGTTGCCCGGCCCCAGGCTGAACCGGGCCAGCAGCTCGCGGGCGTAGTTTTCGTTGGGAACGATCTTGCGGTTCTCGTCGGCGCCCACCGAGACGAGCATGGCCGGATCGCGGGAGACGGCTTCCAGGAGCGGCGGGTACGAGCCGAGGGCGTGCTCGCGCAACAGTTGCACGTGCTCGCGCATCATCGGCGCATTCTTGACCCGGGCGCCCGTCGTGGCGAAGTGGGCGTGCCAGAACAGGGTCATCTTCTCCAGGAGCGGGTGCGGGGTCTGGATCATGCGACGAAGCCACCACGCGCGCAAGCCGTCGGCATTCGCCGAGGCCTCGTAGTCGTCGTAGTTGCGATGGAAGTCGGCCAGGTCGGCCTCGGGCCGAAGCAGCCTTTCGACGGCACGTTGCGGCCCGTCGGCCACCGCCTGCTGGAGTTGGCCCCAATCGGCGCCGAAGGCGGCCCGTCGGTAGAGGTGCCCTGCCAAGGCCAGGTTCCAGGGCCGGTTCTCGTCGGGCGCGTACGGGGCCCAGGCCCAAGCGGGATCGGCCGGGTTGCCGGCGGGTGGGCGGCTTGGCCCTTGCGAGTCGGTTGGGCTTGCCGGTGCTTGCGTTCTCATGGACATAAACGGTCCCCCTATCGGCTTTCTAGAAACCAGTTAGGCGCTCCTACCGGAGCCGGCGGCCCCGATGGCCTGCGTCCTTAGGCACTCGTGACCTGTTGTGTTCTGACGGGCGGGAGGACCACGATCAGCAAGGTGGCCAGGGGTCCGAGGACCAGCGAGATCAGCCACCAGACGAAGCCGGTTCGGCCCTTGCTCTGCGCAAGGCCCGCGTTGATCAGCGAAAGCGTCCCCCAGCCGACGAAGAAGTGTGCTGGTTGGTTCATCGATCGGGTACCTCCACGACTCGTGCCGTCTCGTACCGTCTCGTGCCCAGGCTCTGCCTGGGCACGCCATGCCGGGCAGGGGCAGCCTGCCCGGGCGAGGCAGAGCCTCGCGGTGGTCCGTTCCCAGGCGGAGCCTGGGAACGAGCGTGGTTT
>CAZDHR010000350.1:0-7683 GCA_964505295.1 uncultured Planctomycetaceae bacterium | reverse complement strand
GGTCGATCTTCCAGCCCGTGGGGACACAGCCGTCCGGGTGCTCCTTGGCGCCGACGAGGTCTTCCTTCGTGAGCACGAGGTCGCCCAGCAGGCGGCGCGACTCCCGCTTGCCGGCGACGTGGGCGGCCCAGTTCAGCTTGTGGTTTGGATACACCTTGTCGACGTTCTTCAGGCAATCCCACGCCCCGTACATCGCCCGGAAGTTCCAGTCGCGAATGGACTCGCTCCGCTCGAACGGATCGTGGTCGAAGCCGCTTTCCCAGTACCAGCCGCCCAGGGCGAGGATACCGCGGGGGTTGCCGCCTCGTCCGGGGAACGGCTTGTCGCTCAGGTCGAGCGCCCAGGGGCACCGGGGGAAGGTGACCGGCCGATCGGTCTCGACGACGTTCCAGAGGTTGCACCGGCCCATGTGGTCCGGGCAGGTCATCTCGTAGTCGGCCCCGGCCCGAAAGCCGATCGTCCCGTCGCCCGTGCAATCGGCGAACCACCGGCCAGGGAAGCGGTAGCGACGCGCCGTGACGGTATGCTGGGCGACCACGGCGCGGATGCGGCCACGCTCCGCTTCCACCGCGTTTGCCCGGCAGTTGAGGAACAGGGCGATGTTCTCCTCGGCCCGCACCAGCGCGAGCTTCTTGTCGTCTTCATACAGTTCCGGCGTGTTATCCGGCCCGTAGTGCGCGGACCGCTCCTGCTCCAGCTCGGCCACAACGTCGCCCACGCAAGGGTACGGCTCGACGTTTCTGGCGCCCTGGAGCCAGACGCGGATTTCCGAGCTGTTGTTGCCGCCCAGCACGGGCCGGTCCTGCACGAGGGCGACCTTTAGATCGAGCCGGGCGGCGGAGACCGCCGCGCAGGTGCCGGCAATCCCACCCCCAACCACCACTAGATCGAACGGGCCGACATCCTCCGGCGTTTCCGGAATGCCCCGTAGATTGCGCCGAAAGGCCGCCAGCGGCGTGCCCTCGTTCGGCGGGACGAGCTCGGGATCGGTCGTGAACAGGATCGCATCGCACCGCCCTTCGAAGCCGGTCCGATCGCGCAGCCCCAGCGCGACCTTGCCGCGGGAAAGCTCCACAAGGCCGCCGTCCTGCCAATGCCACTCGGCCCCTTCGGTACCGAACACGGTGGGCAACGGTTCGCCGTTGACCACCACTTGAAACTGGCCGGGAGGTTCGGGCGCGCTGGACGGGGCCACCCAATCCCGCGTCCGCACGAGCACGCGGTACCTGCCCGCCGCCGGGAACTCGACGGTCGTCGTGGCGTCTGCAACCGGAGTGCCCAGCCCATGGGCGAGAAGAAACGGCGACCCCATTTGGTCCATGAACTGCGAGTCACGGACCCAGCCACCGAGGTCCTCGAATGCCTCGGCTTCGACCAGAACGGCCTGCGCCGCTGCGCCTGCTCCGGTTGCCGTCAGCACAGCCAAGAGCACCATCACGGCCGCAGCGATCAAGGGTCTTCTCATGGCATCCTCTCGCGAGATCGACGGACAGACTGGGCGACCCACGAACGACGTGGCTAGTGCAAAAACCGTTTGTCTCCGGCCCAGCCCATTATCCCCGGGCCCAGCCCTCGCGGTCAACAATTCCGCGTCTGGCAGGTTGGAAGCTTGACATCGGTAGCGGCAGGTCATAGGTTCCATTCTGGGTTCCATCCTGCCCGGTGACAGAGGGGGTTCTTGTGGAAGCGTCCGAGGAAGGCGCCCCGAGACGATTGCCTGGAAGTAACTGCTGCGATCATCCGCCGAGTCGAGCCATCCGAGAACAGTCTCCCATGAAATCGCGATTCACGTTGCTGGCGCTGTTCGTCCTCTTCGGATGCGACTTTGCCGGGGGAGCGGAAACGGTTGAGCCTCGCGTGCTCAACGTCTGCGCCCGGCCTGACAACGACCTCGTCCGCGTGGCCGGCGCGTGCGAAATCCCCCTCCGGCGGTTCGACTCGCCCGAGGAGGCGGTCCGGGCCGCGGCGGAGGGCTCGGGCGTGCTGATCCTCGCCGACGGCTATCCGGCCAAGACGACCGACGTCGGCTCCGCGGTGTTCGAAGCGGCCGCGAAGAAGCGTCTGCGCGTGTACGTCGAGTATCCCACGTCCCTGCCGGGGATCGATGTCGGCCCGGCCAAGGCCCTGAAGCTCGAGCGCGTGGTCGTCGCGTCCGGTGCGTTCGGCGAGGCGCTTGCGCCCCTGCGGATCGCGATGATCAACGCCTGCCATCTCGTCGAGGCTCAGGCGCCGGAGTCGCACCTGGTCGCGGCGAAGGTGGCCGGCGTCGACCGGGCGGTATTCGGCCTCGAGGACACACCCACCCTGCCCGTCCTGTTCGAGCATCCAAACGGCGGCGTCCTGGTGAGCACGACCAAGCTGAGCCATTTCGTCACGGGCCGGTACATGCCGCAAGATGCCTGGGCGGCGATCTGGAGGATGGTGCTCGCGTGGGTCGAGCCGGGCCGCCACGTGCCGCCGCTACGATGGACGCCCACCGTGCGCCCCACCTACTCGGCGACCGAGCCGCTCCCGGCCGACGCCGAATTGCAGGCCGTGCGCCGCGCCGCCGACTGGTTCAAGACCGGCCGTGTCCTCCGCCATCCCGACTGGCCCCGGGAAGCGCTCGATTGGGCGCTCACTTACAACACGGTGAGGGACAAGCCCGGCGACGATTGGCCCGCGGGCGACGGATCGCTGGGAATCACCGAAGGCTACAGCTCGACGATCCGCCTGGACGGCAGCCAGCCGATGCGCTACGCCGTGCGCAACGATTGCACGAGCGAGGTGGCGATGGCCCTGGCGTTTGACGCCGCGACCGGCGCCGACCCATCGAGCGCGCGGATCGCCGCCAACCTGCTCGACTACGTGTACACCGGCTCGGTCCTCGCCCAGGGACCCCGCGCGGACCCGGAGAGCCCCTCGTACGGCTTGGTCGGCTGGGCCCTGGACAACCCGGGCAAATACTGGGGCGACGACAACGCCCGGGCCCTGCTCGCCGTGCTGGCGACCGCCAAGCTGGTGGACGAGCCGCGATGGAACGACACGGTGGCCCGGTGTATCGTGGCCAACTTCCGCACCAGCGGCATCGACGGCTACCGTGAGCCGTGCGTGAACGAAGAGCATCTCCGGCGCCGTGGGTGGAAGTCGTACCGGGAGGGCGACTACGTCCGGTATTCGCCCCATTACGAGGGCTGGCTCTGGGCGTGCTTCCTTTGGGCCTACGACAAGACCGGCTACACGCCTTTCTTGGACAAGAGCAAGACGGCTATCCGGAAGCTCATGGAGGCCTATCCCGACCGCTGGTACTGGGTGATCCGCAGCTCCCAAATCGAGCGCGCCCGGGCGCTGTTGCCGCTGGCTTGGCTGGTGCGCGTCGAAGACACGCCCGAGCACCGCCGCTGGCTCCGAACGGTGGCCTCCGATTTGTGGCCGCGCAGGACGCAAGCGGGGCGATTCGCGAGACCCTGGGCGGCACCGAGCAGGCCGTCGCGTCGAACGCGGCGTACGGCACGGGCGAGGTGACGATTCTCCAGGAGAACGGCGACCCGTTGGCCGACATGCTCTACACCTGCAACTTCGCGGTGATCGGCCTGCACGAAGCCGCCGCGGCTACCGGCGATTCGTTCTACCGCGCGGCCGAAGACAAGCTGGCCGACTTCCTCGCACGCATCCAGGTCCGCTCCGACGCCCACCCGGAGCTCGACGGCGCCTGGTACCGCGGGTTCGACTTCCGCCGCTGGGACTACTGGGCGAGCAATGCCGACTGGGAGTGGGGCGCGTGGTGCACGGAGACGGGCTGGGGCACCCCCTGGATCGCCGGCACGCTCGCCCTGCGCCACATGAAGACGTCGCTCTGGGAGCTGACCTCCTCGGTCGATCTGGCCGAGCCCTTCGAGAAACATCGGGCCGAGATGCTCGGCGACCTCGACACGGCCACGAGCCAGGGCCGATCGGGCTCCCGGCGCGCGGATTTCCCCGGCCAGTTGTCTGGCAGGGAGTGTGCCCCTGTCCCGCAACCCGGTGGGCGGGTATGATGTTCGGGAACGATCGGCCCTTGGGGTTCCTTCAATCGGAATGGAAACGGCGGTCTTCACTTGAGCGAAAGGGAGAACTGGCGATGAGGACACTCTGCGCAGGCTTATGTGCGGTGCCGATGCTTCTTGGGCATCTGGCCGTGGCGGCTGAGGAGTCGCCGTCGTTGGATCTCCGCCGGGCCGCTCCGGCCGAAGCGTTCATGGCCGTCTACGGCAAGCACAACCCCGAGCGGGACTACCAGAAGGAGTATTACCAAGAGGTCTGGAACAAGGTCCAAGAGACCGGGATCATCGAGCAGGCGGTCAAGATCGTGACCGACCGCGTGCCCCAGGACGACCTGGAAAAGGCCAAGTCGATTCTCGGGAAGCTTGCCGAAGCGGCGGCCCCGATCGACGGGAAGGCGATCCTCAATGCCGACGAGTTCGTCTACGCCCAGGTGATGCAGGTCCCCTCGTCGCAGCACTTGGTTGTCGTGCGTCTCACGCCCGAAGCGGCGGCCGGCTGCGAGGAGGGGATCAAGAACCTGATGGGCCTGGTCGAGGAGTATTCGGACGGCCAGGTGGCGGTCGAAACCGCCGAGGAAGGCGACGCCGTGCTGACCACGTTGGGCGTTCCCCCGGGAGTGCCGTTCCGCCCCACCATGGCCCGGCTCGACGACGTGCTCCTCTTGTCCACTTCCGCCCAGCTCGCCCGAGCGAGCCTCAAAATGCTCTCCGGCGGCGAAGGCGAGTGCAAGTTCGACGACCCCCGGCTCCAAGAGGCCCTCAGCCGGCTTCCCGAGCCGGAAGACAGCCTGGTCTTCTACGACGCGAAACGGCAGTTCAACGAGTTGCGGGAGCTGGGGGCGTTCGTCCGCGAGAAAGGTGCGGGCGACCCGAACGCCGATCGCGCCGCCAAGTTCGTGGAAATGTTGTGCGACGAGCTGGCCGTCTTGGATTACGAGGTCACCGTCGAGTACACCGAGGGCAACCATAACCGGAAGGCCACCTATGGGAAAGTGTTGCCCGGCGTCCAGCACAAGTTGCCCGTCAAGGTGTTGGGAAGCGGCGAGCCGTTCGCCGAGTGGCAGACGTGGGTCCCGGCCGGGGCGCTCTCCTATTCGCTGACCACGGGCGTCAACCTGCATCCGGCCTACGAGCGGATCATCGAGGTGCTCAACGAGCACGTGCCGGAGGCCAAGCCGGCCCTGGAGCGATTCGAGGAGCTTCAAGCGGAGCACGACGTCTACCTCGATCGCGACGTCCTCCAGGCGTTCAGCGGGGAGCGCGTGTCGGTGTCGCTTCCCGCGGAAACGCCGTCGCTGTTGGGCGGCCAGGATTCGGTGCTGGCGCTCCGCTGCCGCAAGCCCGAGCGGATCCGCGAGCTTCTGCACCAGCTCGTCGAGCACCTTCAGGAGATCGAGTTCGTCAGGGCGCAGAAGCTCGAGTTGACCGAATGCGAAGAGCTGGAAGGGTTCGAGCGAGTCACGGCCCTGCTGTTGAACCTGTTCGGGGCCCGGCCGGTCGTCGGGTTTCGCGACGGCTGGATGCTCGTCGGCTCCAGCGCCAAGACGGTCCAGAAGGTGCTCGACACCCGGGCCGGCCAGGGCGAGACGATCGCCGACACCCAAGCGTTCGAGCAGTTCAACCTTCCGGTCGAAGGGCCGGTCCAGGCCATCAGCTACACCAACCTGGCCGAAAGCACGCGCCAGACGGCCCGGCTGATCGGTCAGGTCGGGGTGGTGGCCCCGATGATCCTCCGCATGGCGGGCAAGGAAACGGATTCGGAGGAGCTCGAGCCGGTTCGGGAGGTTTTGGGGCTTTTGCCCAGCGTGGCCAAGATCGTGGCCAAGTTCGACTTCCTCGAAGCGAAGCTCTCGGTAACCCAAGACGGCGACGAGCCGGGCACCTACATGCGGCGGACGGTCACGTTGGTTCGTGCGCCGGCCGAACCGGAGGAACCGGCGGAACCGGCTAAGCCGGCCGAATCCTCGACGTCGCTTCGCTCAACTCGAGCCGGCGCCGGCAAGGATCGAAGCGGACGACCTCCAGGTTTCGTGGAAGGAGAAGCCGATGAATCGACGTGATTTCCTGGGAACCGGTCTGGGCGGCGTCGTGGCTGCCACCACGTCGGCGAGCGGCGCTGCGGCGGCCGAGGCACAATCCGGGCCGTCTCCCCCCTCGACCGGGGACGGCGCGACCAGCCCGGCCGACGTGAAGCTCCACGTCAAGCCCGTGATGACCAATATCCTCCACAGCGACGTCTGGGAAGGGCCGTGCCGCTGGAATGCCGTGAGCCCGGAGAAGGAGAAAGCGCAGGCCGAGCAGCGATTTGCCGGGTGGGCCAAGCAGATGAAGGAGGGCGGATTCGGCCGGCGCGACGACGTGCACGTGCTCGAGCCGGTCCATATCACGTTCTCCGAAGACTTTGTGGTGAAGCCGGAGCAGCTCGACCAGCTCAAGCCCGACCTCGCGCGGGCCGACGCCTACTTCGTCTATCCGGCCGGATCGTCCGTCGCCGCCTTTGAGATCGCCCAATACGCCAACCGGCCCATCCTCCTCACCGGCCTCGGCTGCCGGAACGTGGACATCGCCGCCTACACCCGGAACATGGGACACGAAGCGCTCGTCCCCGCCGACGGCAAGGAACTCGACGCCGTTCTTTCCCTGTTACGAGCGAGAAAGGTCTTTCGACAAACGCGAGTCCTCTTCCCTACGGACCTCGGGCTGCCCGCCTCGTGCTCGGTCGGAAGCATCTGGGACCTGGAATCGCTCCAGAAGCGGCACGGGATCGTCGTCACCAAGATCTCCTACCAGGAGCTTGCCGACGAAATGGATCGCACGATGGCCGACAAGCCGAAAGCCGAGGAGGCCGGCAGGCTCGCCGACCAGCTTCTGCGCGACGCCGACAAGTCGTTCATCGACCGGCAGTACGTCGTGCGCAGCGTGCAGTTCCACCAGGCCGTCACCCGCCTGATGAAGCGACACGGCTCGAACGCCTTCACCATCGAGTGTTTCGAGTTCTGCTCCAGCAGGCTCCCCGACAAGTGGAAGATCGTGCCCTGTCTGACCCACGCAATACTGAAGGATCAGCAGTGTGCGTCCTCGTGCGAGGCCGACCTGGGCTCTCTCCTGGGGATGCGGCTGTTGATGTCGGTCTCCGGGAAGTCGTGTCACCAGGGCAACTCCGATCCGCGGGGCCAGGGCACGTTCCGCATCAACCACAGCGCGCCGGCCCTGAAGATGAACGGCTACGATCAGCCCGACCTGCCCTATCAACTGGGACGCTTCGTCACCGGGGGCTGGGGCACCAAAGTGGTCATCGACTTCATGAACAACCAGGAGAAGACGATCACCGTGGCCCGGGTTGATCCCTCGGCCACGAAGCTCCTCGTCCTCCGGGGCGAGCTGGTCGGGGCCTGCGGTTGGGACAAAGACCTTGTCGGCTGCTCCGTCGAAGCCGTGATCAAGCCGCCCGAGGGTCGGGCCGACGAGTTCCTCAAGAAGCGGCTCGACTACGGCAACCATCTCCAGTGGGTCTACGGCGACTACGCCGACTCCATGCGACAGCTCGGCGAGCTGCTGGGGATGGAAGTCGACGTGATCGCCTGAGCGAAGGTGGCGGTACGCGCGAGGAGTGTCGTTGTTCGCTCCGCGAACAAGCGTCTTTTCGCGGAGCGAAAAGCGA
>CAZDHR010000349.1:745-7694 GCA_964505295.1 uncultured Planctomycetaceae bacterium | reverse complement strand
CGCGCGAGCCCACGGTGTAGCCGGTCCCGGCGCTCATTTCCCAGGCCACGTCGGCCAGCTTGCGCAGGCCGTCGGCGATCCGCTCGTCGTCGGCCATCAGGTAGTGGCTCGGCCAGTGGCAGGAGAACTCCCCGTCGTCGTTGATGTGGCCGGCCAGCTCCCCGTTCGCCTGCTGGCGGTGGTCGAGCCACCAGGTGATGATCTCGTGGCGATTGCGGAGCGCCCGGCGGGCCCACACGGCCCAGTCCGGTGCGTCGGCCGGGCCGGGGCGCTCCGGCTCGACGGGCTCGCGGACCTTCGCGATGCGACGGTAGACGTACGTCGCCGGCTCGTTCTCCGGATCGAGCCCGAGCACCCGGCGCACGTAGCGGCCGAGCACCATCTTCGACCAGTCGCGCCCGTCGTAGGCGTGGGCCTCGCTCGCGTCGGAGTACATCCGCCGCACAAGCCGCTCGAGCTGCGGCACGTACTCGGCGAGGGCCTCGTCGGACGTAAGCACGCCGAGCACCACGCGCGATCGGGCCAGGTCGAGGGTCATGTCGTGGCGCGCCCGAAGCGTGAGCCAGACGGGCTCGCCGGGGGGGTAGATCAGGTCGGGCACGTCGAACGTCACCGCCAGACGCCCGTCCCCGACGCGGCCGACCACCCGAAAAACGGTCGCGTAGTTGCGCCGTGGCACATGGGGTGTAAGTCCCCGGTCGGTGTAGGTCGTCCAGCGGACGTCCACGTCCAACTCCTCCGGGCGGCGCAGCGTGACCTCGATCATGTCGCCTTCCTCGGCGCCGGAGAGAGCCAGCTCCAGGCCCAGACCGGCCAAGCCGTACTCGCCCTCGCGCGGCGTGGCGAACACGTTGAGATACTGCTCGGCCGGCAGGGCCATCTCGCCCGGGGCCGTGGCGTCCACATCGCCGGCCGGCGACGCCACGAGCGACGCGCGGTGCTCCTTTGCCCCCAAGGCCGCCGCCAAGTCTTCCGCCACCGCCTGCGGCGGCGCGGCCCTCGCGATCGCCATCTCCACGCGCTCGCCGGCCAGCTTGCCGTTCTTGCTCAGCCCCAGAAGTTGGATCTCGTTGAGATGGATTTCGTCGTCCGGCACTTCCAGCACGAACTCGCGCACGGCGGTTGGCTCGAACCGAAGCGACGTCACTAGCTCCTGCTTCGGCATGCTCTCGGCCAGCAGACGCCGGGCGCCGCCCTCAACCGCCGGCGCCTCGGCCGAGAGCAGCCCGTCCCCACCCACAAGTAGGGTGCGTGAAACGCACCATCCCCCTACGTGGCCAGGGATGAGTGTGCAAACCCGTTGGTGGAGCGTTGGAATGGTAGAAGGAGACAAGGTGCGTTTCACGCACCCTACTTGTGTCAATGCGAACAGCCTTGCCTCGCCGAGGCTCATTCCGGGCCGCATCGAGTGCACCAGCGCCCAGCTTACGACGGTGCGCCGTTCGAGTTGGACGCGGACGTCCTCGCCGCGCGTGAGCACCGACGTGTCGAGCCGCCCATCGATCGGCACGAGCGAGCCCGGGGGGATTCGCAGCAGGGCGTCGGTCCAGACGTCGGCCACGTCGGGCACGGTCACGGTCAGCCCGTCGAGGCTTGGCGTCGCCTCGCGCGCGGGCCACGAGAGCGCCTCGACCCGCTCGATGGCCAGGTCGTCGTAGTAGAACCACTCGCTGCCGCCGAACAAGCCGCGGAGCGTCAGATTCAGGGTCTTCGCATGGACGGGCGCCTGGACGACCGTCTCCCAACTCCGCCACCCGTCGGCGGTCACGTCCTCGAACTCGCACGCCTGCACGTCGGCCCGGTGTCCGTCGGCGTCGAGGAAGTAGACCTTGATCTTCGGCCTCTCCGTTCCGCCCGGCTCGACGCGGCGGATCCAGCCGGTGATCCGATACGCCGCGCCCCCCTCGATCGCCAACCGCTGCGAGGCGGCGTCCTCGAACCTCGCCTTCGCACACCGCCGCCCCGAGTGCGCCACGCCCGCGTCCTCAATCACCTCCGCCCCGCCGCCGAAGGTCCATCCCCTCGGCGTTCCCCCGTCTAGATCCTCAAACCCCGGGCTCTGAAACCCCTCCTGTGCCCACGCCGTCGCCGCACACGCCAACAGCCCCCACGCCAACACGATCTTCCGCCACATCGCGATCACCTCCATTGCCTAATGCCGGCTTCTGCTTCTGCGCACGAGCCGGTTTGTCGCCGCCTGAATCGGGCTTCCGATCCGCTCGGCCGGCTAGGCTTCTTGGATCAGCTCGACGCCCAGGGCTTTGCATAGCTCGGCGACCGGCTCTTTGAGATCGCCGTAGAAGGTGACGCGGTGCCAGCCGTGGCGCCAGCCGTTGAGGAGCTGGTCGACGTCGCCTCGGACGTCGACGGCCAGCTTGGTGCGGCAGGCGCGGTCGACGTCGAGGTTGGCCACGGTCTTGCCCTGGTGGAGGACGGCCAGCTTCGCCTGGGGCGAGAACTTCAGCGTCGTGGTCATGTGGCCCAGGGGCAGGAGCGAGCGCACGGCCGCGCCTTGGCGGTCCTCGGAATGGTCGCGGATGTGGAACGGGTTACTCGGCCCCTCGGGCCCAAAGACCTTCCACGGCGCCACGCAGTGGGCGTAGATGATCTGGTGCTTCGACGTGTCGAAGACCGGGTCGGAGATGAAGCCGGGCCTTCGGGCGAGGTGCCTCAGCGCGACCATGGTGATCGTCGACATCAGGTCGGCCTCGCAGGCGCCCACCTGCCCGCCGTTGTTGAACTCGCAGAACCCCAGGCAGGGGTAAGCATGGAGATGGCCGCCGTAGAACCCGCCCAGGCAGTTGATGGCGATGGCGTCGGCGCCGTGCTGTTTCATCAGCTCCTTCATGGCCAGGTACATGGCGCCCGAGTCGACGATCTCCTTTCGCGTCGGCTCGATGACCTTCTCCGCCTGACCGATCCAGCGGTCGGCCCACTCGGCGGCCTCGTCGCGATCGGCCTTGAAATACATGCCATCCAGCGTGGGGAAGTCGATCGGGACGACGGGCGTGCCGAAGACCTTGTCGATCGCCGTGATCAGCCCCTTGGGATTCCGCCCGACGACCAGGATCTTCGACTCGCGGAGTCGCTTGAGGCAGTCGCCGACGTCGGCCACGCGGACGGCGTCGGCAGCGCACGACAGGTCTCCGGCCGGCGCGATGCTCTTGCGCCGCACGGCGTCGGCGGCGGCGAAGAAGTCGGCGGGCGTGGCGCCGGGCTTCTTCAGAACGGTGAAGCAACGGGCCACGTCGGCAAGCTCCTCCAAGCGAGAGGTGGAGACGCCCACCATCGGCCAGCCTTCCTCCCTGGCCTGGCCGTTGGCGCGGAGGAAGTTGCCGGTCCCGGCGAACAAGTGGTCGGCCAGCACGGCCGGCCGGCCCGCCTTGCCCAGAAGCGAGATCATCTCCGGCCCACCGCCACGGCAACCGACGAAGTAGACGAGGTAGCCGTCGACCTCGGCGTCGCCCTCGATGACCTGCTTGGCTTCCTCGCCGTTCTGGATCCAGACCGGCAGGAACTCGACCTGGGGACACTGCTCGCCGAGGGCTTGCTTCACGCGGGCCTTCTGCCCGTCGTAGTCATACCCGATGTTCGGCCAGGTGATCGTGTCCGCCGTGGGGTGGC
This sequence comes from uncultured Planctomycetaceae bacterium, assembly GCA_964505295.1. Lineage (GTDB taxonomy): Bacteria > Planctomycetota > Planctomycetia > Pirellulales > Thermoguttaceae > DATKZH01. The sequence goes on along the minus strand of CAZDHR010000349.1, from coordinate 4,070 downwards.
AGAAGACCAGGCGAATCCGCGGCTTGTCTCCCTGCTGGCTCGCCCCCGCGGCGGGCCCGAGCGACGCGAGGCCGGTTGCCCCTGCGGCGCACGCTGCGCAGCGGGAGAGGAAACGTCGTCGCGGGACCGCGCAGCAGCCGCAAGACGACTTCTTCAACGGTTTGATCGCGTTCTGGTTCATGGCGGTGCCTCCGAAAGCTCGATGGTTTGTATCTGTCGCACTTGGAATGGGCGGGAACGCACGTCCCGTCGGCCGCCCTCCAACGTATCAGGTCCGTACGCCCTGTCAACGGACACGGCAATCAGCGGCGTGGGCATGACCATGGCTCCTGCGCGCCATCGCGTCACTCGCCCGGCTTGACCGTGAACACGTGCTCCGGCACGAGCGCGAGCACCGGCGGCAGGTTGGCCGAGAAGCGGATCGAGTAGTCCTCCACCACGCCCTCGTCCGCCTTGGCCGTGGCGAGCGACCACGTCTTGCCGGCGTGATCGCCGACGGGCACCTTGATCTGGACGGTCTCGCCGGCGAGGGTCGTCTGGCCGGTGGCGACCTGCTCCCCGTCCGGGCCGATCACGTTCACCCGCACCGTCTCCGCGCCCGACCCCTTCGCCGTGATCGAGAACTCGTCGACGCCTTGGGGCACGTGGAAGTACACTGGCTGGGCCACGTAGATCAGCGACGCCCCTTCGCTTGTGAGAATCCCCACCGGCACGTTGGCGCTGGCGATCGTGTACGCGCAACTACCCGAGGAGACGCCCAGCAGGTAGACGCCGTCCTGCTCGGGCGTAAAGCGGACGGTACCCGAGGCGTTGTGCGGCATCGTACCCGAGGCGATTCGCTCCATCCGCGTGTCGCGCACGTCCCATACCAGCATCGAGACGTATCGTCCCACGGGCACGTTCCGCAGCGCGATCTGGACCGGCTGCCCCCGCTTGGCCGCCAGGAGCATCAGGTTGTCGTTCCGGAGCGTCACGCGACCGAACTTCGTGGTCGCGCCGGTCACCTCGGGCGGAGCCACCCTGACGCCTTTGCCGGCCTTCTCGAACACGTCGAGCACCCACTGCTCGGGCGTCTCGCGCGGCTCGTGCCACGCCTGGAGCCGGCCCCCGGTGATCTGGTCGTTGGCCCACTTGAACCAGCGGAAGTAGTCCGGGTGCTCCTTGTCGTACTTGATTCCCTCGTAGAAGACCCAATATCCGCCGGTCAGCTCCGAGATCATCACGGCGTTTTTGCCGCAGAACTCCGCGTCCGCGCCCCGCACCACCGGGTCGATCCCGCCCGAGTAGATAAACGGGATCTGCGCCTCCTGGGGAACCTTCATGCCGGCGAGCAGCTTCTGGCGGTTCGCCTCCAGGGCTTCGTGCTGCGGCAGGAACCGGGACGGGCGACCATAGACCCAGGGGTCGGCGAGGATGATCGGCGCTTGCTCGGTCGACCATTCCGGGTAGCAGGCTTCGACCATGAAGGGCGTTCCGGGCGAGGGGTAGATGCAGAACTGGAACTTGGGGTCGTGTTTGTCGACCTCCTCGCGGAGCGCCCGGCACCGCTTACGCCAGTGGCCGATCTGAAACGCCGCGAACTCGTCGTGCAGGCCCCGCTCTTCGAGCCACGCCTTTCTCGCGCCCGGCTCCGGCGTCGCCGGCTCCAGCCCCTTCGACTCGAGGAACGGTTTCAGGATGACGTCCTCATAGGTGATCCGGTAGAGGTTCCCCTGCCCGCCGCGCCAGTAGTTCTCGTAGTCGAGGAAGACGCCGACGATGCGGTCGGTCTGGGCGCTCAGCTTGGCGTACTCGACGATGTACTTCGTGGTCCACTCCCAGAACTCGTCGGACGCGGGGCTCCAGAGCGGCTGCTCGCTGCCGCCGGCCCAAAGCACGCGCTTGCCGTCGGCCTCCGATCCGCGCGGGGCCTCGAGGGTTCCGCGCATCCACGGCATGTGGAAGATGCCGTACTTCTCGCACCACTCGGTGACTTGGCGCACCTCGTCGAGCCGGTCGTGGCCGCGTCGCGGCGAGAAGACGTTGAACCCGGCCTCGGCCGCCTCCCGCACGATCCACTCCTTGGTCACCCAGCCCTCCTCCGGCTGCATCACCTTGTCTACGAGGATCCGCAGCTTCTCGGTCCGCCCCAGGTCGCCGCGCTTGATCTCCTGACCGTCGGCGTCAGGGGCGCTAAGACACAAAGCAGCCACGGCCGTTATCGCAACGAGCATGTTTTGGGCCATCGTCACTCACTCCTCGCTTAGGATCCGCGCATCAACTACTGTCGCAATAGTCGCTCTTCGCTCCGAGTCCGCTTCGCGCGGCGGCCGAGTGCGGAGAGGCACTTCACCGTTTGCCGTGCGGCGGGACCGCGCGCTTCGCGCCGGCCCCGAGGGCCACGGCGGGAAGCACCGACCCGGCCGACCCGGCGTCGAGGTTGAACACCGTGAAACCCGAGGCGCCGAGCGAGCGGGCGTGGTGGATCTGGCCCACGACCCGGTCGGGCGTAAGGCGAAAAGCCCCAATGCCCGGGTAGACGGGGATCCGGCCGTCGACCAGGCGCAACTGGTTCTCGACCAGGCCGATGAAGTTCGGGTCGCTCTGCGTGTAGTCCATGGGACAGAGGAAGTCTAGATAGCCCGCCTTGACCCATTCAACCCAGTCCTGCCCCACGTTCTCCCGGCAGTCCGGATAGGCTCCAAACACCGCCGCGGAGATCTTGATCTCGGGCTTGAGCTTCTTGGCCTCGCGCGAGACGGCCTCGACCAGGCGCGTGATCTGCCCGCAGCGCCAGTCGTGGTACGGGTCGTGCAGCTCGCCCGAGTGGCAGTCGCGGGGCCAGTCTTTCACCTTCAGCCCCGTGTCGGCCTCGAACCGCTTGCGGCAGCCGTCGCAGTAGCAGTGGCTGCGGCCGGGGTAGCGGATGTAGTCGAAGTGGAGGCCGTCGACGTCGTACTTCCTCGCGACCTCCAGCATACTGTCCAGCTCCAGCTTGAAGTTTTCCGGGTGCGAGGGGCAAAGCCACCTTTGCTCCTTACCCTCGTGGCTCACCTGGAGCCGGCCCTCGGCGCGCAGCTTATCGACGAACGCCCGGGGCGCCCCGGACAGGTTGTAATTGACCTTCCACACGTGGACCTCGACGCCGTGTTTCTTGCAGGCGGCGACGCACTGGGCGATCTGGTCGCCGTGCTCTTCGTAGGTCTTGCTGCGGGGGAGCACGTCGCTGGGGTAATGGGCCCGGCCGGCCCAGAGCAAATTAGGCACCACCATGTTGAACCCGGCCTCGGCCAGCTCCTTGGCCGTCCGCTCCCAGTCGCCCGGGTAGGCGCCCGTGCCGGAGTGG
>CAZDHR010000349.1:0-735 GCA_964505295.1 uncultured Planctomycetaceae bacterium | reverse complement strand
TGGTTCCAGATGGCCCGACCTTCGGTCGACGAGCTGGGGGCGGCGAGGCAGTAGGCCTCGACGAGCGCCTCGTGGGCCCGGCGTGCCAGCCCGACCGCGCTCGGGTAATCCTTGCTCGCCAGCTTCGCCTCGGCCGCTTCACGGGCACGGACGGCTTCGTCCAGCCCGCGGATGGCCGCGGCGATCGCGCTCGACTTGATATGACCGGCGATCGCGTCGATCCCCTCCAGGTGACCGACCTGGCCGATTCGCTCCAGCTCGCTTCGAGCCATGGTTTCCCAGAGCGGCGGGTGCAGCTTGCCGAGGATCGCGGCCAGCATCTGCTTCTTTCCGGGGCGGTCGTCGGGGAGCACCAGGTGGCTGAAAAACGCCCCGCGGTCGCTCAAGAGCATCGCCGCGTGGCCCGTCGGATTGCCCTCCTCGTCGTACCAGCGGCCGATAATGCGGGCATCCGGGCGGTCCGGCTCGGGGATGGTGACGTTCCAGGAGGACTGGCGGACCGACTCGGGCAGACCGGGGACGTCGGCCGCGTCGAAGCGAATCTCGGCCAGCCCGCCGGGCTTCTCCGGACGCAAATAGTGCGTGCCGCCAACGCCCAGCGCGCGGGCGAGCGGCTGCGGGAGCGAGTAGCACGCGAACAGCTTCCCGCCTTGCTCGACGAACTGCTCCAGGGCCTCGACGGCCTCGGGAGCGATTCGCGGATTGTACGCGAGGATGGCGACGTGGCGGTTGCCC
>CAZDHR010000348.1:0-7696 GCA_964505295.1 uncultured Planctomycetaceae bacterium | reverse complement strand
GTGGCGTCTTCTTCGCCCATCGCCTCGTCTAGGGCGATCACCTGGGAGCCGCTTTCCGAGTCCTCGTCGTCGCCGCCTTCCTCCAGCGGGGTCAGGAGGAAGTCGTCGTCGCCCTTCAACTCGGTGGGCGACTCGGTGTCGGCGTCCTCCGACAGGGTGAGCATGTCGTCCTCTCCGAGCGCCAATGACTCGTCGTCGGACGCCAGCTCCAACGGCTCGTCGAGCGAGAGGCCGCTGTCGTGCGGGTCGACGAGCGAGATGCCGCTGTCCTGGCCGATGGCGATGTCGCTCCCGCTTCCGCCGCTTCCCAGCACCAAGTCGTCGTCTTCCAGCCCGTCGGCCAACTCGATCGCCGAGTCGCCGCTGCCGGGGGCGACCTTCTCGCCGGTCGACGCCGCGGCCAGCGCGATCTGGCTGTCGTCGAGCTCTACGTCCTCCTCGATCGTCAGGTCGAGTTCCTCGAAGCTCCCGCTGTCCTTCTCCTCGTCGGCGCCCACACCGACGTCGCTGCCGGCAAGCTTGATGTCGCTATCCTCGGGCGACTGTGCCTCGGACCCGATCACCGTGCCCGACGCACTCGGATCCGATGCGCCCAGCTCCACTTCGCTGAGAAGGACATCCTCCGTGTCATCTTCGTCAGGCTTCTCGGGGCTGGCGGCCTTCTTGGAACGAATCTCGACGGCCAACTCGTCGATTTCCTCCTTCTTGAACTTCCAACCCGAGCCGTCGCGGAACGCGCGAACCTTGCCCTGCTCCCGCATTTCGTTCAGCTCGGCGGGATAGACGCCGAGGACTTCGGCAGCCTTTTCCAGATTGTAGTATTCCTGGACCATACGGACCTCCCGGGCCCTGGAGCGTGGGACCTGCGTCGCCGGCCTCTACGTTTGGGCCGGAATACGGCCAGCGACGTCCTCTCTCGGTTACCTCGGTTCCAGCATCGAACGGATCTCCTTCGGCAAGAGACCCTTCCCGTTGAACGACTCCAATTGCAGGTCCCAGCGAATGTCGCGCACGCAGCGAAGCTCGATGTCCCCGGACGCCAACTCCACGTGGTAGACGCTCATCGACCGAAGCTTGGGGTCAATCACCGTCACCAACTGGTGCTGGTCATCCACGGTCGCAGACAGGGCAATCAACTCGCCTGACGACATGGCGGCTTGGTGGGGGGCCAACCGTTGGTCGAACAACTCGCCGCGATCGGGTGTGGCACCCACGGCCGCAATCGCCAGACCTGCACCGATCAAGCCACCCAGCAACACCATTCTCATGGTCCACCTTTACCCATCAGAGAAACGGGGAAGCCAGGGGGCTCTGAATTCATTCTAAACGCCATGGCTTCCTTTGCAACAGAAAATGGCCCACGCGGGGGGCACACGACGCGAGGTCCCGACGCGCCGGCCAGCCCGCTCGTCTAAGCACGACCGCTCCGGTCGGGCTCGATCCGCGCCCGGAAGGTCGTCTGTAAGTCGTTATCTGAAAACGATTAGCGCCGACAAACCGCGTATTGACCGACGGGCGGCCCTGCGGGCAGTTGGCCCGTCGAAGGCCGCGGCGAAGGTGTCCGCTTCGCGGGAGATAAGAAGCGCGGAAAGGCAAAGTGGGGCGGAGTTTAGCGGCCCTTACCTCTACACGCAAGATCAGCTTGGCCCTACCCATACCATGCGACAACAGTACCCATACCCTTCCCTACCCGAACCGGCCGCCCTAGAATGCGATCGTCCTCGTCAGCCCGGATCGTTCACGGAGTCCGTACCACACGCTTCCGGCCTGTGAAATCGGCAACCCAGGCAAGGTGCCTCGGCTGCGACGACGCCGTTGTCAACTAGTCCGCGCTGCCGCCCCAGTCCCGTCACGTGACGACCGCTCGGTCCGGCACAGCTAACTCGGGCCTATCGAGAGACGCCATGACTGCCAAGCATGTCGCTTCGACGACCGGCGTGCTGCTTAGCGGCGGGTTGGACAGCTCGATCCTGCTGGCGACGTTGTTGGACCAAGGGTGCCGGGTCCGGCCGTTCTACGTGCGGACCCAATTGGCCTGGGACCCGGAGGAGTTGCTTGCGGTGCGGCGATGGCTCGAAGCCCTCTCGTCGCCGCGGCTCGACGAGTTGGTGCTCCTCGATTTGCCCCTCGAAGACCTGTACCAAGGCCATTGGAGCGTGACCGGCCGCAACACGCCTGGCCGCGCCACGGCGGACGACGCCGTCTATCTGCCGGGCCGAAACGCACTTCTGGTGATCAAGGCGGCGCTGTGGTGCCATCTGCACGGCATCGAGCAGTTGGCATTGGGCGTGCTGAAATCGAATCCTTTTGCCGACGCGACGCCCGCGTTCTTCGACCACTTCGAATCGGCACTGAACTGCGGCTCCGACCGCCCGCTTCGCATCGTCCGGCCCTTCGCCCGGCTGAGCAAGCGGCAAGTGATGGAGCGGGGTCGCGACCTTCCCCTGGAGTTGACGTTCTCGTGCATCGCGCCGGTGGGCAGCCTCCATTGCGGGCGATGCAACAAGTGTGCGGAGCGCCGCGCCGCGTTTCGGCTGATCGACACCGAGGACCCTACGCAGTACGCCATGCCGTTGGCATTCCGATCTTGACCCGATTCCCTATCTTGCACATATTGCGCCACGCCCTCAGACCCCCGTTTCCCCTTGACACATGGCCAAGGGAGTCGGTGGCGTAGAAACCCAAATGTCCTCCCTGGATACGATGTTCCGAGTCTCCCGCGAAATCGACTTCTGCTACGGCCACCGGCTGCGGGGCTACCAGGGCCGGTGCCGACACCTGCACGGCCACAACGGCCGAGTGCTGATCACCATCCAGGCCTCGGACTTGGACGAGCGGGGCATGGTGCTCGATTTCTCCGAGATCAGACGCACGGTCAGCCGGTGGATCGACCAACACCTGGATCATCGGATGCTCCTGCACCGCGACGACCCGCTGGTCCCCCTGCTGGAAGAGGCCGGTGAGCCGATGTTCCTGATGAGCGTCAACCCGACCGCCGAGAACATCGCCCGCGTGATCTATCAGGTTGCTGCCGACCACGGTCTCTCCGTGGTCGAGGTCCGGCTGTGGGAGACGCCGAGGTGCTTTGCCACTTATTCGACCGACGCTGCCACCGACGACCGGATCGAGTGGAGGCACACGGGCGCGGAGGGCTGACCGCGGGGAGCAGCCCGGCTCAAGAAAAAGCGCAGTCCGGGCGGCCCACGAGAACGGGGCCGACCCCGGACTGTTTCCCCCCCTGGGAACGTGCTTGTCAGGTCCGCGGGCTCCGACGATTAGGTGGGTTTGCCCTCGGACCAGTATTCGGTCGCCGGTCGACGAATGATGTAATCGGCTGGTCGGGCACTCGTACTTTGGCGATCTTTGCCGGTTAGTCTGATTCTGGCGGTCGAATCCTGGCGCACGGCTGCGTGCCCCACGCCGCGACCGCGAGGGGGCAGGCCTGCCGGCCCCCTCGCTTGCCCATCCCCCCGATCTTCGCGCCGGGGCCCGTTTCTTGGCGTTTCTGCTCATAAACCTTGACGGTTCTACCGATTGTGAGGGTGGTTCTTGCTTGCAATCATTCCCCACCCCCAGAGGAGCCCAATCGTGACCAAGTCCGCCGGATTGTCGCAGTCACTGGCCAAATCGCCCGTTCTGTGGGGAGGCTTGATGTGCGCTGGGTTCTACGGGCTGATCTCTCTGAGGATCGTCCGTAGCGAGCAGGTCAACTGGATTTTCGCCAGTCACCCCGTGGAGTACGTGGCGACGACCATGTTCTTCGTCGGCTTGGCTGCGCTGGCGATCAAGCTGGGCGACGTCGCCGACCAACGTCGCGGGCTTGCCCGGCGTCTGCTCGGCCCGATCCCGCCGGGCGGACAGCCCGTCACCGACTGCGAACCGTTGGCTGCGCGCCTGAAGCAACTCCCGGAGCGACAGCACAACAGTTACCTCGTCCGCCGGCTCCGCGACGCTTTCGAGCACGTGCGCCGAAATGGTTCTGCCGACGCGATCGATGAGGAGCTGAAATACCTGGCCGATCTGGACGCCGGCCGGCTCTATGCCAGTTACGGCCTCGTACGGATGATCATTTGGGCGATTCCCATCCTGGGGTTCCTGGGCACGGTGATCGGCATCACCATGGCGATCGGCAAGCTGGCCCCGGAATCGCTGGAGACCTCCTTGCCGACGGTCATGTCGGCGCTCAGCGTCGCCTTCTACACTACGATCCAGGCGTTAGGGCTCTCCATCGTGCTGATGTTCGCACAGCACTTCACGAGCCAGCAGGAGAATGCGCTTCTGGCCGAGGTCGACCGGCGAGTGGAAGAGGAACTGGTCGGCCGCTTCGAGCGGTTGCCCGACGGGCCCGACGGACAACTGGTCGCCGTCCGGCGGATGTTGCAGGACCTGATCGATTCCACGGAACGACTTGTGCGCCAACAGGCCGAGCTCTGGCAGGCCTCGCTCGACGCGGCCCAAGAGCGCTGGGCAACCGTGGCACAGTCGGCGGGCGAACAGCTCCAGACGGCCTTGGCAGGGGCCCTCGACGAGAGCCTCCGCGTACACGCCCGCGAGGTCGTGGCCGCTCAGGAGCGGGGCAACGACACGAACCGCCAGGACTGGCAGCAGCTCCAGCACGCCCTGATCCAGAACACCGAGATGGTCGCCGACCTCCAGCGGGCCGTCGTCCAGAAGGCCGAGGTGCTCGGCCGGGCCGTCGAGGCCACCGACCAGGTGGTCACGCTCCAGCAAGTGCTGAACGCGAATCTGGGGGCGCTGGCCGGCGCCAAGAACTTCGAGCAGACCGTGATCAGCCTGGCAGCGGCCATCCATCTGCTCACCGCCCGACTGGGCGAGCTGCCGGCCGAAACGCCCGGCGTGGAGCTTGAGCCAGTCAGACAAACAGGTCAGGCCGCATGAGACGGACCGCGCTGACGCGAAACCGCATCCGACGCCAAACGAGCGTCACCATGTCGCTGTTCCCCTTCCTGGTGGTGCTGATGTGCACCATGGGGGCGCTGATTCTCCTGCTGGTCATCATCGCCCGGCAGGCCCAACTCCAGGGGGCCGAGCGTGCCTCGGCGCGCAACGCGGAAGTCCGCAGAGACCTGGCGGATGCCCGCGAATGGACCCAACTGGAGATCGGCGAATACGAATACTCGCGCGAGAAGACCGAATCGCAACTGGCCGACGCGCGCCTCGCGTTGGGACATGTCGAAGACCACGCTCGCCAACTCCGCCAGAAGCTCGCCCGCCTCGAAGCCACGTGGCGCGAGCTGGAAGCCAGCCGGGGAGAAGGGGCCGACCGTCGCGAAGATCTGGAGGCCCAGATCGAGCGCGTCCGGGGCGAGATCGCACGGACCGAGCTCAAGGTTGCCCAAGCCCGCGATGCCGCCAACGGGCGGCGATCGTATGCCGTCGTCCCGTACGAAGGCCCCCACGGCACGCGCCGTCGCCCGATCTACCTCGAGTGCCGAGCCGACGCCGTCGTGCTCCAACCGGAAGGGGTCGTGTTCGACGCCGATGACTTCGCCGGTCCGCTCGGGTCGGGGAATTCGTTGGACGTCGCTCTGAGGGCCGTGCGCGAGTACCTCCTTCGTCACCAAGCGTTCGATCGAGACGAGACGGGCGAGCCGTATCCCCTGTTGTTGGTTCGCCCGGAAGGCATCGAGGCGTACTACGCTGCCCGGGCCGCGATGAGATCGTGGGCGTCGGACTTCGGTTACGAGTTGATTGGCGACGACTGGCAGCTCGAGTTTCCACCGCCCGACCCGCAACTCGCCGCGGAAGTGGCCCAGGCCGTGGCAAGCGCCCGGCTCCGCCAGCAACGACTGATCGTCGCCTCGCCGAGCCTCGCCGGGCGCAGCTCGCCGGCCGGGTTCGTCGTCTCTGCCCGTCGCGGCGGACTCGTCCCGCGCGGTGGATCGAGCGGCGGCGCGTCGGCCTACAAGCCGCAACGCCCCTTCGGCCGGCTCGGCAGCCAGTATGCCTCCTGGGACGACCGTCACGAGGGACGGGCATCCCGGCCGGAGCCACGCGGCGGCCCCCTCGGCACGACGGACGAGAAGCACCCGGCCGCCCCCGGCACCCCCGACCGGCAAGCGGACGGACAGCCGGCGCCGGAGCTCGACTCAGACGGACGAGAAGCCGGGCTCGCCTCGACAGACGATCAGCCACCGTGCCTGGCGAAAGCCCGCGGCCGCAACTGGGGCTTGCCCAACGCGGCCGAAGGATGGGTCCCGATCACCGCTCCCGTTCGCGTCGACTGTCTCCGAGACCGCCTCATCCTGGTGCCCGAGAAAGGCTTGGGGCAGGCGAGGACCATTCTCCTCGGGCCCCGCACGGAAGACGCCGTCGACGAGCTGGTCTCGGCCGTCTGGGAGTATACGGAGCGCTGGGGAAGCGCCGGCAACGGCATGTATTGGCGCCCCGTCCTGACCCTCCACGTAGGCCCCAACGCCGAGACCCGCTACTCCGACCTGGAAATCCTCCTCGACGGAAGCGGCTTGGGAGTGGAAAGGAAGGATGAATGAGGAATGATGAAGGATGAAAAAAATGAAAGATGTTCGACGCATGACATACGCCTAGAACACACTCGCCACTCACCACTCACCACTCGCCACTCCTCACTTCCCCATGCGACGCCCCCAAGAAGAAGACACGAACGAGTCCGGGCACGACTCCTTCCTGGACATCGTGGCCAACATCGTCGGTATCCTGATCATCCTGGTGATCGTGACGGGCCTCCGTGTGCGCGACGCCACGGTCCAAGCGGCGTCGGCCGACGAGGGCCTTCAGACGGACCTGGCTGCGCTGGAAAAAGAACGGGCGACTGCAGGCTCCATGCGCCGCGATATCCTCGCGGCCGCCGCCCAGATCCAGGACCTGACTCGCCAGCGCATGCTCCGGCAGGAAGAGCGGGACCAATTGGCGACCGTCGTCGCCGCCTGGGAGCACAAGATCCGCGCCTACCGCGACCAGCTCGACGCCGCGGCGCAAAACGCCTACGACCTCCGGCTGGCGCTGTCCGGGGCGGAAGCCCAGTTGGAGGACATGCGACGCGACCTGGCAGCCGCCCAAGCCGCCAAGGCCCCGCCCATCCGCATCGAAAGCCTCCCCACCCCGCTGAGCAAGCCGGTGGACGGCGACGAAGCCCACTTCCAGCTCCGCGGCGGACGCGTGGTCTTTATCCCCCTCAAAGAGCTTCTCGACGAGTTCAAGGAGGACGCCCGACGCAAGGCCTCCAAGCTGCTCAATCAGACCGAGCTGACCGACACGGTCGGCCCGACGGGCGGGTTCCGGCTCCGCTACACGCTGGTGCGTCGCGAGATCGACCACGAGACGGCCATCGCCACGGGCCGCGCCGGCATGTTCGCCACGCTCAAGAAGTGGACGCTGATTCCCAGCTCCGGCCAACTCGGCGAGCCGGTCGACGCGGCGCTCGCCCCCGCCTCCCGCTTCCACGGCGCCCTGGCCGATTTCCGGCCGGACCGCACGACGGTCACCATCTGGACCTACCCCGACAGCTTCGCCGAGTTCCGCCAGCTCAAACAAGAGCTTTACCACCTCGGCTTTCCCACCGCCGCACGCCCACTGCCCCACGACGTCCCCATCGGCGGCTCCCCGCAAGGCTCCAAGTCCGCGGCCGAGTGAGGCGGCTTATGTTTTGCGCCAGGACGACGTTGAGCTTTGGCTATGTGCTAGAGTTTAGCACAAC
>CAZDHR010000347.1:7447-7713 GCA_964505295.1 uncultured Planctomycetaceae bacterium | reverse complement strand
AAATACCAGGACGCCTACGAGATGGCCAAGAACGACGATTCGTTCCTCGGCCAGGTGCTCTCGGCCGGGCTGGCCAAACTTTCCGCCGGATACGAGCCGGCCGTCGAGGCCATGCAGGAGGTCGGCGAAGAAGAGAACATGAAGCTCGAGCACCGGCTGAGCTACATGGCCCTGATCGGCACGATCAGCCCGATGGTCGGACTGCTGGGGACTGTCCAGGGGATGATCTCCTCGTTCAGTGTGATCGCCAACAGCCCGACCACGCC
>CAZDHR010000347.1:0-7437 GCA_964505295.1 uncultured Planctomycetaceae bacterium | reverse complement strand
CAAGCCCTCCGAGCTGGCCGCCGGTATCTCGACCGCCCTGTTCACCACGCTCGTGGGACTGTTCATCGCCATTCCGGCGATCGCGCTTTACAACATCCTCCGCAACCGGGTGGCCCGGCTCGTGCTCGAGGTGGGGATCGTCAGCGAGGGCCTGATGGGCCGGTTCTCCGGCGTGGGCACCAAGAAGAGCTAAGACGGGATAGGGCCCCCAAAGCCCCCTGCACGGGAGCCGTCGCATGCGTTACACCGGCCAGCGTGGAGCACCGCCCGCCAAAGCGGAAATGACCCCCATGATCGACATGACCTTCCAGTTGATCGCCTTCTTCATGGTCGTGGTCAATTTCAGCGAGGCGGATCAGAACGAGCGGATCAAGCTCCCCTTGAGCGAGCTGGCCAAACCGCCCGAGGCCGCGGTCGAAACCCCCATCACCCTCCAGTTGACCGACGAAGGCACCGTCATCTTCGGCGCCAAGGAAGTGGACCTCTCCCAACTCCCCGCGGAGCTTCTCCGCGAAAAGCAGGTATTGGAGGCGACGGGCACGAAGAGCGCCCGGCAGGCGACGATCATCATCCGGGCCGACCGGGCGGCGATGACCGGAGAAGTGCAGGAGGTGATCGAAATCTGCCAGAAAACCGGTTTCGAGAAGTTCGCTCTGCGCGCCAAGCAAGAGAGTACGTGACCGATGCGAGTGCGAAACGTCAAGAGTAGCAGCGAAGAAGTCGAGCTCCAGATGACGCCGATGATCGACATCGTCTTCCAGCTCTTGATCTTCTTCATCATGACCTTCAAGATCGCCTCTCCGGAGGGCGACTTCAACATCAAGATGCCCCTGGCCGCCCCCAGCCAGGGCATCCCCGAGCCCGACCAGTTGCCTCCCATCAAGGTCCGGCTCACCGCCCGCTCCAACGGCGCGCTCAACCAGATCGAGTTCGGCAACCGCGGCCTGGGGCGCGATTTCGGCCGTCTTCGCCAGGCCGTGATCGACATGCTCGGCGACGAGCCCGGCCCCAGCGTGCTGGAAAACACCGAGGTGGAGCTGGACTGTGACTACCAGCTCCGCTACGAGTACGTCATCGAGGCGATCACCGCCATCTCCGGCTACGTCGACCCGGACGGCCGCATCATCAAGGTCGTCGAGAAGATCAAGTTCGCCCCGCCCCGGCGACCCGGCTGACCCACCCCCAGCCGTTTGCGGCTTCGCCTCTTGCGCCACCCTACGCTCCCGGGCCATGCTGCGCGGCCACGGCCTCACATGTTCGTCGTGTCGTCCGTATCGCGGCCTTGGGTGAGCCGGTCCATGACGGCGGCGAGCGCGGCGTTGTGGCGGTCGGTTTCGGCGTAGATGCGGCAGATGCGGCAGCTCAGCGGGATCTGGCGGAAAAGATCGCGGTCGTCGAGGCTGCGGATCCGGCCCGCGGCCGAATCGTAGAGGAAGTTCTGTCCGGCCGCCGGGGCGTGCGTGCCGGGGCGGTGGACGTGCCGGGCCGTGTCGAACCTGAGCGGCAGGTCCTCCAGCTCGGCCGGCAGATGGCTCCGCACAGCGGCCTCGAACAGCTTCTCGTTGCTGAACACGCTGGTCGGCTCGGGCTGGTCGGGCTTGAAGAAGATCGTCCGCTGGCAGGCCATCTTCCAACGGACCTCCCGGCAAAGGAATCGCCGCCACCGGTCGCCCAACTGCCGCAGCGCCGGGTCGTCGCTCTCGGGCCATTCGGCCACCTGCACCAGGAGCGACCACTCGGTCAGCCGCCGGTACTCGTCCAGGTGCTCCAGCGGATTGCCCGGAAACAGGAATCGCTTGCTCTCGGCAAACAGTTCCTGAAGCGTCAGGTCGATCGCCCGGACCGTGCGGTGGAAGTAGACCGCGCGAAACAGCTCGGCCCGGACGCCGATGAACCGCACGAGCGCCGAGAGCCCCCGATCGTGGACCGTGAGCCCTTGGGGCGTAAACGCACTGTATCTGAGGAGGCGGTCCAGATCGAACGCCTGGGTGCTGTAGCCCGCCATGTACGCGTCGCGCAACACGAAGTCCATGTTGTCGACGGTGTACAGCCCGCTGAACAGGCTCCGCAGCAGCGCCAGCCATCGAGGCACCTGCTCGCGCCCCGGGTCCTTGGGGCGCGTGATCAGAAGCGTGATCGCGTCGGGGTCGAGCGTCTCGTCGTCGGCAAGCGAGCTGTTCGGGTTGCGGCGGACCCGGCGCAACAGATCGCCCAGCTCGCGCCGGATGATCTCGCTGCCGAGCGTCTCGTGCGTCAGCCCGTACTCGGCCAGAAAGTGCCGGTCGAAGAAGTGGCCGAAGGGGCCGTGCCCCACGTCGTGCAACAACGCGGCCATGCGCACGAGCGACTCGACGTATCCGCGGCTGGGCACGTCGGGACACACCTCGGCGAGGCTCGGATACAGCCGGTCCACCGCCCGGCTGGCCAGGTGCATCGCACCCAGGACGTGCTGGAACCGGGTGTGCTCTGCGGAAGGAAACACCCACCAGGCGGTCTGCAACTGGTGGATCTGCCGGAGCCGCTGCACCCAGGGATGGTCGACGATCTGTCGCTCGGAAACCTCGCCCTCGGCCATCCCCTCGGAAGAAGTGAAGGCGATGTACCCGTGGATCGGATCGATGCTGAGATTCTCGTTTCGGAAATACTGCATGCCCGAGATTATGCCCGCTCCCGCCCGACTCGTCCATGAAGCTCCACGGCCAACAAGCTCCTCCGGGCCGCCTGGGGCCTTGCCGAGTGAAAGAATCGGCAGACGGGGGAATCCAGGAAAGCTGGGGGGCATTCTCTTTTTGTACCGATCTAGCGAAATACGGCCGCGACGGCTAAACTCTCGCAGACGGGTGCGCCTGCCGGTCGGGCCCCCTTTGGTGGATGTAGACATAGCGAAAAAGGAGGCATATCGTGCGGCGGAACTGGATTCGGACATCGTGTTGGGTCGCATTGCTCGTGCTGACCATCCAGGCAGGGCTCGCGCTGGCGGTCAATCCCAGTGAGACCCTCCTGCCGGCTACCACCAAAGGGTTCCTCTCCATCACCAACATGGACCAGTTGTCGGAGCAGTGGGACAAGACCCAGCTCGGCCAACTGAGCAAGGACCCGGTGATGAAGCCCTTTGCCGACGATCTCCGCCGCCAGGCCGCGGACCGTCTCTGGGATCTCCGCCGGAGGCTGGGGGCCTCGCTGGAGGACGTGGCGAGCTTGGCGCACGCCGAGGCGAGCGCGGCCTTCACCCAGCGTGCCGAAGGCGGTTCGGCCGTCGCGCTGTTGGTCGACGTGACCGACCACCAGGCAGAGGCCCAGGCGTTCCTCGAGAAGGTCGCCCAGAACATGGCCGAGCAGAAGGCCAAGCAGAGCGCGATCGAGGTGGGGGGCGTGCCCGGCACTCTCTTCGTGCTGCCCAAGGCGGAAGACGCCGCGGAGGACGAGCCGCCGCCGCAGACGGTCTACGTGCTCCAAGGCGATCTTCTGGCCGGCGCGGACGACTTCGACCTGATCAAAGGCATCCTGGGCCGTGTGGTCGGCGACTCCGGCGACAGCCTGGCCAAGCTGCCCGCTTTCCGAGCGATCATGGACCGTTGTCAAAAGGACGCCGGCGAGGTGGTGCCTCAGGTCCGCTGGTTCATCGAGCCGTTCGGCTACTCGAAGACGACGCGGGAAGACACGCCGGAGGAGGAACGACCCCGGGGAAGAACCTTGCTGGACCAACTCGAGGCGGCCGGCTTCGGCGCGATCCAGGCCATCGGCGGGTTCGTCGATCTGGCCGTCGACCGCTACGAGCTGGTGCATCGCACGACGGTCTATGCCCCGAAGCCGCACGAGAAGTCGATGAAGATGATGGTCTTCCCCAACACGGCCCACTCGAGCCCCCCGGCCTGGATTCCCCGCGATGTCGCCACCTACACGATCCTCTACTGCGACCTGCTCAATGCCTTCGACAACGCCGGGCCGCTGTTTGACGAGGTGCTCGGAGAAGGCCAGGAGGGCATTTGGGAAGACACACTGAAAGGCCTCTTGGAGGACGAAGACGGGCCGCAAATCGACTATCGCAAAGAGCTGTTCAAGTTCCTCGATACGGAGCTGATTGCCGTCACCGACTACGAGTTGCCCATTACCACCACGAGCGAGCGACTGCTCTACGCGATCAAGGTCAAGGACGTCGACGCCGTGAAGAAGGCCCTCGAAAAGACCCAGTCGGTCAACGAGGAAGCGCGACGGCGCGAGCTGGAAGGGCACGTGATTTGGGAGACGGTGCTCCGGGAGAAGGCGAAGGTCGAGCGAGTCGAGCTGGATCTCCCACCGCTGGGGTTTGATCGCGAGGAAGAGGCAATGGAGGAGACCGGCGAGCCGTTCCTCCCGAACATGGCCCTCACGGTCGCTCACGGATACCTGCTCATCGCTTCGCACTACGACTTCCTCGCCCGGATGCTCCAGCCGGCCAACGAGCGGGAGGCCCTGGGCCGCTCCGTCGACTTCCGCATCGTCGACACGCTGCTCAAGCGCCTGGCGCCGGAAGAGACCAGCGTCCGCGGATTCTCCCGGACCGACGAGGAGTACCGTCCCACGTACGAGATCTTGCGCCAGGGCAAGATGCCCGAAAGCGAGTCGATGCTCGGGCGCGCGTTGAACGACCTTCTCGGTCCCGATCCCGACACGACGCGCAAGCAGGAAATCGACGCCAGTAAGGCCCCCGACTTCGATTTCGTCCGCCGCCACCTCGGCCCCGCCGGCACGTTCGCCGTGAGCGAGGAAGACGGCTGGTTCTTCAAGGGGATCATGCTCAGCAAGGAGGCGGAGTAGGCGGCCGGCCCGGCCGCCGCGATCGGCGCGCGCGCAGGGTGGGGGCAATAGGGGGGAAGTGCTGTGCACAACGCACCACGCCGCGCCGTCTCGGCGTCCTACCCTGGCCGTCGCAGCCCCTCGAGACCGATCGGTTGATCCTCCGCGAGTACGAAGACGGCGTCTTGGGGCTTGAACGTCCAGCGGCAACGTTCCGACCGCACCAGCTCCCCGTCGGAAAGGACGCCGATCAGGACCATGCCTTGCTCGGACATCAGGGCGCCGGCCAGATCGGCAAAAGTGCTGCCCACGAACGCTTCGGGCACCGGCACTTTGTAGACTTCCTCGCCCTCGCCGAAAGTAAGCATGTCGACGATCACCTTCGACACGCCGGGGCTCAGGGCGGCCTGAACGACCAGGCGGTTGCTGATCTCGGAAACCGATATCACCTCATCCACGTTCGCCCGCTCGAAATGAACCACGTTGTCCGGGTTGAGCACTTCCACGCAGGAGTAAACGTCCGGCTGGAGCGTCTCGATCGCCAAGGCAATCAGAAGGCTTCTCGCGTCGACCGCGTTCGGGTCCCCCCCTTCCCCGTCGGCAAGGATGATCGCCGCCTTCGCGCGCCGGGCGTTGGCCTTCTCCAGCACCGTCCAGTCGGTGGGGTCTCCCTGGATGGCCTTCAACAGGGGGTGATCTACGGGTGGCGCCTTGATCTGCGGATCGACAATGACCACGGGGTTGAGTTCCGCGAGGTCGGGCGCGAACAGTTGGTTCAACACCTCGCGCGAGCGGTCCGTCCAACCGCATATCAGAATGTGCTTCTCAAATCTGATTTTACCCATCGTCAATCCCCAGCCGAGTCGATAGAGAACGAACTCCGTGGTGATCGCCGCGGTGAGCACGGCAATGTACACCACGCCCAAGATCATCAGAAGATAGCTGCAAAGCAACCCTGCCAGCGTCTGCGGCTGCGGGACGTCCATGCCGCTGATGATCAGGATCGGGATAATGCCCTTCAGCGTACCGGAGTACGTGTCGTAAGGCGGTCCCTGGTCGCGTTCAACAAGATGAATCTCGAACGCCAGTCCCAGCGAAATGACCGCAAAAAGCAGGGTCGAGAACAGCAGTGGATGTCGCACCACGCGATGAAGCAGTATCAGCAATCGTGTTGTCACTCGGCGACGCATGGCATGGTCGATCTACAGCAGGACGTCACCAACCGGACCTGTTCCCCCGGCCGACCTCGGCCGGCACCCAACCCCCCCAAGCGATACTCAGAGGGTATCCGAAACCCGCCCCATCAGAACACAACGAACCAGGAGAGCCGCCGAGGCGAGTATCCCATCCGCCCGGCCGCGGAGTCGCGAAAAGCCCGCCTCGCAAGATTGCCGTAAGTCCTTTTCTGGCAACGACATCCTTTCCGGACAGCCTCTCGGTGGGAGCGTATCGCCGCGGCGAAGACTGTCCCCAACCGGTGGCATACCGAAACAGGGATGTTCGCAACGGTAGAGTCCCTCCCCTCCACGACAAGACTCCGGCAGGATCGACGTCGACGCCGTCCAAGCTGGTGCCCGCCCCGACCATCTTGCCGGATTGTCGAATGGACGTCAACGCCGCCACCCCCTCCATCATGTGTCCCGGCATTGACTTCCCTTACCCGCCCACATAGTGTATCGCATCTCGGCGGTTTGATATACTGGCCCGTCAACACACAACCACCGTCTAGAGGAGGGTACTCCAATGAGTGACGACGTCGTCCGAGCGGCCATGGAGCGATTCGAGGTTCCGGCGGAGCACGAAACATTCCTGTTCTGCCTTCCCGCCTTCTATGTGGCGAAGTCGGACGGAAAAATCTCGGTGAAAGAGGCGATGTCGATCGCCTGGAACTCCCTCATGCTGGGCCTCGTCAAGCCGCGCGGTGAGGAGAAGAAGGCTTTTGACGCGTTCTTCAAGGACAAGCTGTTCCAGTTTCAGGGAAAGAGGAATCTCGAAGACTACGACCTGCTCGCCGAGGCGATCAACGCCAAGCTGCGGGAGTACCCGGCCGAGGCGGCCGCCGGCATCCGCCAGAGCATCCGGGAGACGTGTATCAAGGTCGCCGAAGCGTCCGGCCCTATGTTCCGCGACAAGGTGCTGCCGGAGGAACGTCACATGCTGGATAAGATCTTCGCGGCCCTCGATTAGATCGGGCGAGGCGGGGCGCCAGACTGAAGCGAGAGTCCCGTGGTCAGGGTTCGGGATGCAGGGTTCAGGGGCCAGGACGAGCTAGTCCTTAAACAAGCGAAGGCGTATGGCGTTTTTCGCCCCAAGGGCTGTCGGGTAACGTGTGCGCACTCTCATCGGGCGGCTTGATGCCAAGCCGGGGGGATCGTTCCGGGTTGTCGGTGCTTCATCGTGACTTGCTTTCCAGCGCTTCGGCTCAAAGGGTTGCGGCGTACCGGAGCATCCGGACTCCGGCTTCGGGGGACGGGGGTCAACAGCGCAGTTCAACGGTCAAACGACGGAACACGCCGGCCCACGGATTCCAGCCCAGAAGCCGGTAGATCAGACGGCCGCCCGTATGGAGAATCTGGCACGGAATCTTCATCATCGAGTTGACAAACGTGCGAAAGTCCATCTTCAGCAGTTCGTGTTTCTCCGCGTGGTGCTTTTTAGCCC
>CAZDHR010000346.1:0-7715 GCA_964505295.1 uncultured Planctomycetaceae bacterium | reverse complement strand
GCTGGAGCTTGGGAACCAGGGCGCGGGAACAGACGGGTTGGGCGAATGCTTACCTGCGTCCGAAGGCGTTCCGGCAAGCCGAAACGAGCCCGCTTCGCACGTTCGCTCGGCCCCGTCGCTCAGGCCTCCAGTTGTCACAAAACCGGACGTATCGACCGACTTCGATCATTCCGGGCGAGACGATCGCGGTCCCTTCCTGCCTCCAAGAGCCACGCACAGCCCCTCCCTGGAAGACGGCGCCGCGCGGCTACTTGTAGCCGACCGACAGCTCAAGCCCGGTCACGCGCGAGCCGAGCCGCCCGCTCGATTTCGGGCCGGGGAGGAACACCAAGTGGTTGATTCCCTGCCGAAGCGGCGGGGCGGAGAGCTCGACCTCAAACGTGGTCTCGCCCAGGTAATCGTCCCACGAGCGATCGCCGCCCGGAAGGAGGACCTCGCCGTCGTCGTTCACGATGATCCGGCGATGGGGCTTCTCGTCATTGCCACCGACGGCTTCCGCCGCCCATGTCGTCCCGCCGGCCAGCAACCCTGCCAGGAGAAGGACGACGCAACCCCGCAGCACCGCGTGCAATCGGATCGTTTTCATCTCGAATCCTCCAACGGGAGCAAACCGGCCGCCCACCGGTCACCAGGCTACCGGCCCGGCCGACGTCGTGCAAGGATGTTGCCGGGCACGTCGCTTCGGGGTAAGCTTGCCGCGTCGTCCGTCTGGATCTCGTCGTTTCTCTTCCTGGTTCCCAAACTCCAGCTTGGGAACCAGAAGAGGGTGCTGTGAGGATGGTGAGTTGTCCGGCCACCGCTTGGGGAAGTGCCATGAATATCTGCAAGATCTTCGCCTTCGTTGCCGGTGTGCTCGTCTCCAGCAGTCTGGCCGGCGCGGCCGACCAGACGCGAGTCCTCTGCGATTTCGATGGGGCGGCGCTGCCCAAGCTGTGGGAATACCAGAGCGGCACGGCACGGCTCGTCGCTGAGGGAGCGACCGAAGGCCGCCGGGCCATGGAGATTACGTTCGATCCGAAAGGGGCCTACTGGGGCGCGTACATCACGTCCTTTCGCCTCCCGGGCGATTGGTCGGCCTACGACGCTCTGGTCCTCGACGTGCTCAATCCGACCGAGGAGCCCGTCGGCGCCTACGTGCTCGTCGCCGATCGCGCCTGGCAACAGAAGGGCTCCAGCTACTGGAACCGGCACAACGGCCAGCAGACCTTCGCCCCCGGCCGCACGCAGTGGATCCTCCCGGTGCGCGGGCTCTATCGCGGCGAGGCCGGCAGCCGCAACAACGACATCAAGCGAAACATCGACCCGGACGGCATCGTGCGAGTCGACTTCGGGTTCGGGCGCCGCGGCACGACCGGGCGGATCATCCTCGACAACCTGCGGCTGGTGAAGACGGCCACGCCGGAGAACGTCTGGGCGTTCGACTTCGGACCACCCAGCCAGTCGCTGATGCTCGGCTGGACGCCCATCGCCCACGACACCCGCTACACGCCCGACCGCGGCCACGGCTGGGGCCCGCGCGGCGGCACGCCCTGGAACGGCGCCGCCCGGGATACGACGTTCGGCACGATGCTCCTGGCCGACTTCTGCGAGGCCGGGGGCTATCACTTCCACGTCGACGTGGCGCCCGGCCGCTACCGGGTGACCGTCTTTTACGAGAACAGCGGCTACTGGGGCGGCGAGCAGGCGAGGCACCACCAGCGACGCATCCTCGTCGACGGCCGGGAGGTGTGGCACGAGTCGCGGCCCGACGGCCCGGCCCACGCCCTCTACCGGTTTGAGGACATGGAGCCGATCGGCGTGGACGTTTGGGACACGTACATGGAGCCCGAGCTGGCCCGCCCCGCAACGTTTGAAGCCGAGGCGTCCGCCGACGGGCTCACGCTCCGCTTCGAGGCGGATCGCACGTGGGGGAGCAAGGTGGCGGCGATGGCGATCCACCGGGCCGACGACGCGCGTGGGGCGAAGTGGCTCGCCGCGGAGCTCGAGAAGCTCGCCGAGGAGTTCCGCAGCAAGGCGGTCTGTCTGGACGGCCCCGCTCCGGACTTCGACGTGCCGGCGGCGTGGCGCGATCTCGGGCTGGTGGCGTGGCCGGTCGGCATCGAGGACGACGTGACGCCGAACACCGTGCCCGAAAACCCGCCCGAGTCGCCCCAGGCCGTCAAGCTCCAGCGCCTGGCCGCAGGTGGCGAGTTCGAACCGTTCTGCCTGGCGCTCCGCCCGCAGACCGACCTGGGCCCGTGCCGCGTCGAGCTGGAGCCGCCGGCGGGGCCGGGCCGGGTGACGGGCAAGGTCGAGCTGGTTCGCTACCAGACGAGCCGCGGCTTCGGCACGATTGCCTACCATGTCCGGCCACACACGCTCCGCCCCGTGACCACGCTGGAGCTGCCCAAGGACGTCACCCGCGAGCTGGTCGCCACGGTGCTGGTGCCCCGGGGCACGCCGGCGGGAGCATATCGCGGCGGGCTCGTGCTGAAGAACCGATCGGGCAAAGCGTTTCTGCGCGTGCCGCTGGAGCTGTCGGTGCGGCCCGTGGCGATCGACCGCAAGACCGACTACCTGATGGGGTTTTTCGGCCTCATGCCGCCGAATCTCGTGCCCGACGATCGCCGCTGGCCCGTTCTGGAGCAGACGCTACGAACGCTCCGGGAGCACGGGATGAACGCCGTCTCGGGCGGGCCGAGTTGGAACCTGAAAGGTTGGCAGGAGGGTAAGCCCGAAATCGACTTCGGCGAGATGGATCGTTTCTTCGCGCTTCTGCGCAAGTTCGGGTTCGACAAGCCCGTCAACGGCTACGGCGGCATCCGCTTCGCCGGGCTGCACCAGGGATACGAGAAGGGCCAAGTCGGCGACAAGGTCGAGGAACAGAGCGGCCTGTCGTACGAGGAAGCCCTGATGCGTGCCTGGCAAGCGGTCGACGCCCACGGCCGCGAGCAGGGCTGGCCGTTGATCTACTACGCCATGTGCGACGAGACCCGGGTTCGCGACAAGGCCGAGCGCGAGCTGGAGTTCATGCGGGCGATGGGCAAGGTGAGCGCGGCGTTTCCCGGAACGGTTCGCACCAGCGGCAGCTACAGCGTCTCGTTCACCAGCCGCCCCACGGACCTCGACGACCTGGGCTACTGGCACCAGCGGTTCTTCGAGGCCCTCGACGTGAGCAGCCTGAACAAACACGACCCGACGGTCATGGCCGAGGCCGATCGCCTGGGCAAGGAGATCCACATCTACAACCAGGGACGCACCCGGTATAGCTTTGGGCTCTACCAATGGAGCGAATACCTCAAGGGGGTACGCGCCCGGTGGCAGTGGCACCTGAACGTGCTGCACGGCTATCAGTTCTTCGACCTGGACGGGCGCGAGCCCGACACGGCCATGCTCTGCTACGGCCGCAAGGGCCTCTACCCCACCATCCACTTCGAGCGGTGCCGCGAAGGGGCCGAAGACTTCTATCTGTACCAGACGCTATGGGACCTGGTCCGGAAGCGGCAACAGGCCGGCGACCGCAGGCCGCCCGTGCAGGACGCAGCGGCCGTGCTGGAGAAAGCCGTCGCGCAACTCAAGCTGAACCAGCGCCAGCCGCCCGAAGGCTACGACGCCAATCGGTTGAAGGCCGAGGTCGTGGCGGCGATCGAGGGGCTTGGCGCTCAATAGCGCGAACCAGCCCGTGAGGCTTCCAGGACCGAGATACTGTGCCGGCAAGCTGCGGCTCAGTCGATCTTGTGATCCGACGGCTTCCGGCCCGGCTTGTGTCCGCGCGTGCCGATCGGGTTCGGGTCGTACTTGCCGACGACGTCGACGTTGGCCTTGGCGGGCATGTTGTCCTCCATGCCGAGGCCCCAATAGCAGGCGTTGACCAGCATCCGGCGGACCCCTTCGTTCTTCAGGTCGCCGGCGTGGCCCAGGGTGGTGCAGAAGATGCGGGAGGCCTTGCCCTCGGTGCCCGTGTAGGTCTTGACCCACGCCAGCGGCTTGAGTTCCTTGTCGGGGTTGGGTCCGTCTTTGGGATCCATGCCGGAGAGGACCTGTCCCATGACGACGGGCTTGCTGTCGCCGGAGAGGGTGGTGATGTCGTAGACGTCGGACGGTCCCCAGATGTCGTCAATCCCCTTGACGATCGGATGGTCCTCCATTCCCTTGGCCACCAGCCCGCGCGTGCTCTCCTTCTTGTGATGCCCGTAGTGCGCGATCCACGTCTCGCCCAGCACCTCTCGGCCGTAGCCGCCCCCGAGGTCCCGCTGCCAGGTGTATTTGGCGTAGGGGCTGTCCGGATGCTTGCGGTAGAAGAAGGCGTGGGTCGAGGTTCTCAAGGCCACGATCGGCTTGCCCGAATTGGTGTAGTCGATGATCCGCTTCATCTGTTCGTCGGGCAACTCACGAAACCGCAGGAACATCACCATCAGGTCGGCTGTTTCCAGGGCTTCCAGCCCGGGGATGTTGTCGTTCGTCATCGGATCGATCTCGCCCGTCTCCTTGTTGATCGCGAACAGCACGGTACACTTGAAGCCGTGGTGGACGGCGAGGATCTTGGCCAACTGGGGCATGGAATCCTCGGAGCGGTACTCCTCGTCGCCGGTGACGAACACGATGTGCTTTCCCACGCCGGGCCCGTCCTTTCCCTCGAACACGACCCCCGGGTCCTCGGCCTTGACTTGGCCGGCCACGAGCAAGGTCAGCGTTGCCAGTGCCGCTACCCAGAGTCTTGATGCGAGTCTCGTCTTGTGCATGGCTTTCCTCTTTCGACTGAAATGGGTGGGTGACTCGGCGTGATCGGGGTCGACGTCGTCGTCCGCGTGCTCTGGCGAGCCGGAGCCCACGGCGTTTGCCGAACGTCGACGGGACTATCTTAATCCCGACCGGGGCGACGTGCAACTTTTGCGGCGAAAGGACAGGCGGATGGGGGGCTCGGCCTCGACGCGTTACGCCCGGGACCGCGATCACGCCTCCCGGTTCTTCCAGTCGATGCCCGACATCGAGGCCAGGGCGAGCAAGAGGGCCTGCGTGCCGTCGCGGCCGTGGCCCAGCGCGACGAGCGAGAGGTAGAGCTGATGGGCCAGGGCCAACCCCGGCATCGACAGCCCCATCCGCTTCGACTCCTCCAGGGCGATGCCCATGTCCTTGACGAAATGCTCGACGAAGAAGCCGGGGTCGAAGTTGTTGTCGATGATCCGGGCACCCAGGTTCGTAAGCGACCAGCTCCCGGCGGCCCCCGAGGCGACCGACTTCATCACCGTCACCAGGTCGAGCCCGGCGCGATACCCATAGAGCAGGGCCTCGCAGACGCCGATCATGTTCGTGGCGATCAGCACCTGGTTGACCATCTTCGTGTGTTGGCCTGCCCCGGGACCGCCCTGGTGGACGATGGTCCGGCCCATCGCCTCCCAACAAGGCCCGAGTGCCTCGACGACGTCTTTATCGCCGCCGATCATGATCGAGAGCGTGGCCTCTCGGGCACCGACGTCGCCGCCGGAGACGGGGGCGTCGACCGCCTGGACTCCTTTCTCGGCCGCCGCTTCGGCGATCTCGATGGCCAGCGACGGCTCGCTGGTCGTCATGTCGACGATCACGTTCCCTTCCTCACACCCGGCCAAGACGCCGTCGGCGCCGAGGATCACGGCGCGGACGTCGGCCGGGTAGCCGACGATGGTGAAGATCACGTCGGAAGCCTCGGCCACTGCCTTGGGGCTCATGGCCCAGAGGGCGCCTCGCTCGAGCAACCGCTCGGCCTTTTGCCGGGTGCGGTTGTAGACGGTGGTCGAGAACCCGGCCCCCAGCAGATGACCGCACATGCTCGACCCCATCACGCCGGTTCCGATCCAGCCGATCCGAGTCTTTCCTGCCTCGATTTCCATGACGGCCATGGCCGGTCCTCCGCTTCTTTGTTGGGGGCACAAGCCCTGAACATTCCAACCCCGTCGTCCTCACCGCCAGCGATGCTCCGGCCGCTGGAAGATCTCGTTCAAGAGGATCGCCTGGCGCAGGCTGGTGGCGTCGGCCAGGAGGGCCGCCAGTCCGGCCGCCACCGTGCCGGGCACGGGACTGACGCGGTCATCGGGCGTCTCCGCCTCGTCCGCTCGCGCGGCCTCGGCCGACTCGCCCGGAGTGCCGCCCAGTGCGCCGAGATCGTGGTCGAACACGTCGTGAAGGTGGCCCTCCATGACGTCCCCGGATCGGGTCCGGCGCGACGCCACATCGGAGGGCATGCCCCTGAACTCCTGCGCGGGGACGTGCGTCCGAACGTGCTCCGCCACGCTCGCGTCCTCCGCCACCACGACGGGCACCACCGGCGTGGCCCCGACGGGCCGTCCCGCACTGCCCCGCTGGGGGGACACCGGGCGCCGGCCCGCTTCCCGGGGGGGCATCGCTCCCCTCTGCTGAGCCGGCCTCGCTCGGCCCGGGCCGGAAACCGGACCGCGCCTCCGCGCGTCCTCGACCCGTTGGGCCTCGCGGAGCTTGGCGAGCACCTGCCCGAGGGCGCTGATCAAGAGGAAGAGGATGACGACGGCCGGAAAGATGAAGTCCTCCAGGTCGGCCGCCATCAGCACGAGCCGCGGGTCGTCCATACGGGCTAACCTCCCTTCCTGGGCGCGGGCCCGGCCTTGGCGATCGAGGACCGCATGTCGGTATCGGCCTGGACGTTGCGGAGCCGGTAGTACTCCATGATCGCCAGTTTTCCTTCACGGAAGGCCTGGGCGATGGCCTTGGGGACCTCGGCCTCCGCTTCGACCACTTTGGCCCGATTCTCCTCGATCTCGGCGATGTACTCCTGCTCGGTAGCCACGGCCATGGCCCGGCGCCCCTCCGCGTTGGCCCTGGCCACGCGCACGTCGGCCTCGGCCTGATCGGCCTGCAGGCGGGCCCCGATGTTCTCGCCCACGTCGATGTCGGCAATGTCGATCGAGACGATCTCGAAGGCCGTTTGGGCGTCCAGGCGGCGCTCGAGCACCATCTTGGAGATCCGGTCGGGATTCTCCAGCACTTCGCCATGCGTCTTCGCCGAGCCGATCGCGCTGACGATTCCCTCCCCCACCCGGGCGATAATCGTCTCCTCCGTGGCCCCGCCGATAAGCTGGATCAGGTTTGCCCGGACCGTCACCCGAACTCTCACCTTCAACTGGATGCCGTTCTGGGCGACCCCGTCGAGCGACTGCCGGCCCGAGGCCCGAGAAGGGCAGTCGATCACCTTGGGGTACACGCTCGTTTGAACCGCTTCGAGCACGTTCCGGCCGGCCAGATCGATCGCCCTGGCCAGCTTGAAGTCGAGCTCGGTCATCTGGGCCTTGTGGGCCGCAATCATCGCCCGGATCACCAGCGAGACGTTCCCCCCCGCCAGGTAGTGGCCTTCGAGGGCCTTGCTCGTGACGCCGAACTCTCTCTCGGTCAGGCCCGCCTGGACCG
Organism: uncultured Planctomycetaceae bacterium; assembly: GCA_964505295.1. Taxonomy (GTDB): domain Bacteria; phylum Planctomycetota; class Planctomycetia; order Pirellulales; family Thermoguttaceae; genus DATKZH01. The sequence goes on along the minus strand of CAZDHR010000346.1, from coordinate 323 downwards.
CCATGATCTTGCTACGGACGATCACGTCCGACCTGACCTTCCGGAACGTCATCCCCAGCAGATCGAAGATCCCGATCCCCGCTCCAGTGCTGAACGACTGGACCCAAAGGCGGGCGTAGTTGGCGAAGACCACCAGCGCCAAGCCCAGAACGACCAGAACCGCGATGCCGATCACCAACGTCAACGGCGTGACGAACTCGGGGAGTTGTTCGGCGGCGAACACTGTCATGGCGCAACTCCTTGGCGAAAGACTTCCGCTAGCGGTCCGCCCATCTCAACTTCGCACGTTGGGTGCCACTGCTGGCTTGCCCAGCAGTGCCGGA
>CAZDHR010000345.1:0-7741 GCA_964505295.1 uncultured Planctomycetaceae bacterium | reverse complement strand
GCCGCGCGGCGATGGGTGCGTCCCCAGGAGGCGAAGCCTTGGAGAAAAAAGGTGCCTGTCACCTTTTTTCTCCGGCGACGCACACGGCCACATCTCCCCATCGGATGGTCATCAAAATACCACCCGGTCGGCCAAGGTCAAGCCAGACCATGGACGGCCGCTTGCCTCGCGGGACTGACCAGATCGAATCCGACCTCGCTGCTCGCAACGTCTCCGCAGAATTGGAGTTGTGTCAGGCACGGCTCCCCCTATCGAGACTTGACGGGCGCAGTAAAATAACCAATCGGTGCCGGCCCGTAGACGATCGTCCACGACAGCCGGTCTTCGGCCGAGGCGAGCCACACGGGAAGCCCGCGGAATAGTCTCATGGGAGCCGATCGCCACCCTGCGTTCCGCCTGACGGCGCGATGGCTGACCGCGATGCGGAACCACCGCTTCGACGTTTTGCTCTGCGCGTTGATCCTGCTGCTGCTTTGGACTCCCGTGGTGCGACTCCTCGCGCCCATCTGGCCCCCGATGCTCTCGAAGATCACCGTGACCACGCTGTTCTGCGTGGTGCTGCTTTCGGCCGTGTTCGCCGTGAGCCGGAGCCGCCGCTCGGTGTTGATTGCCTTGTGGATGGCCGTGCCGGGGATCTTGCTGTACGAGTTCAACCTGATGATCGCCTGGGACGGCCTGCTCGCGGCCAGCTACGCCTTCAGCATCGCCTTCCTCGTCTACACGATCGTCGTCATCCTGCAATTCCTTTTCGTCGACCAGCGCGTGACGTACAATACGATCTTCGCGTCGCTTTGCGTCTACCTGCTGCTTGGCGTGCTTTGGTCCATGGCGTATTCGCTGATCGAGATCCTCGAGCCGGGGTCCTTCACGTTCGGGTTTGCCGACGAGCAGGGGGAAATGCGTTTCGGAGGGGGGGGAATCGATTTTCCCCATCTACTACAGCTTCGTCACGCTCACCACCCTGGGCTACGGGGACATCGTGCCCGCCTCGGCAACCGCGCGGATGCTCTCCGCCGCCGAGGCCGTCACCGGTCAGCTCTATCTCGCGGTGCTGGTCGCCCGGCTGGTCGGGCTTCACATATCCCAGTCGGCCCGAGACGATTCCTGAGGGCTTTGATTCGTCGGGGAGGTTTCGATGAGATGGGCGAGGCGGAGAAAACCGATCGTTCGGTCTGCACGCGATTGTGCCGGGAGCGTTACCTTGCTTGCCCTGTGGCTACCGCTTCTGGCCCAGGAGCCGACGGCCGGGGACGCCGCTCGGGCGATGTTGTTCATCGGCATCCTGGTCGCGCTGGGCTTGATCTGCGCGGCCGTCTACGTGGGCAGCATCGCGTGGGCGGCGATGGACGCCGCCAACCGGGGGAAACCGTGGCTGCTGGTCGCGCTGGTCGTCTGGCCGATCGGGCTGATCCTGTGGCTCGTGTACCGTCCGAAGAAACGGGGCTAGATCGCGAGGATTGCGAACCGTTTGGTATTCTGCCGTACGTCGAGCCCGTGAAGCGCGAGCTTTTGACCGTGTAAGGAGAAGTCATGAGCGCAAGAGCACGGTATCGATATGAGGTGAAGCGAGTTGCCTTTGTCTCCACGCGGATTGCCGGCACGGACGGCGTCTCGCTGGAGATTGCCAAGTGGGCGGAAGTGATCGAGAGGATGGGGATCGAGTGCTGCTACATCGCCGGGGAATCGGACCGGCCCGCGGAGCGGACCTTCCTCATCGAAGAAGCCCACTTCAACCATCCTGCGATCCTGGATCTCTCCGAGAGGGCGTTTGAGAAGGAACGCCGCACGCCTGAGCTGACCGACGACCTCCTCAAGATGGACCTGCTCCTCCGCGACAAGCTCAACGCGGCGGTCAAGCAGTTGGGTGTGGACGCCCTGATCGTGGAAAACGCCCTGACCATTCCCATGAACCTACCGCTCGGGATGGCCCTGGTCGCCGAGATTCAGGAGCAGGGGCTCCCTTGCGTGGCCCATCACCACGATTTCTTCTGGGAACGCGAGCGGTTTCTGGTCAGTGCGGTGGACGATATCCTGCGTTACGCTTTTCCCCCGGCGCTGCCGCAGATCCAGCACGTGGTGATCAACAGCCTGGCCGGGGAGGAGTTCAGCCGGCGGACCGGGCTTTCGTGCCGGATCATTCCGAACGTGATGGATTTCGCCAATCCCCCGGCGCCGGCGGACGACTACTCGCGGCAGTTCCGCGGGGAGATCGGCGTGACCGACGACGATCTTCTGATCCTCCAGCCCACGCGCGTCGTGGAGCGAAAAGGAATCGAGCACTCGATCGAGCTTGCCCGGCGACTCGCCCCGGATCGCGCCAAGTTGGTGATCACGCACGCGTCGGGCGATGAGGGCGACGCGTACGCGAAGCGGATTCGCGAGTTCGCCGAGCTTCTGCGCGTGGAGGTGATCTTCGCCGACCGATGGATCGCCGACCAGCGGGGCACGGCGCCCGACGGCCGGAAGCTGTTCACCGTCCACGACGTCTATCCCGAGGCCGATCTGGTGGCTTACCCTTCCACGTACGAGGGCTTCGGCAACGCGTTTCTCGAGGCCGTCTACTACAAACGCCCGATCGTCTGCAACCGATACGCCATCTACCGCACGGATATCGAGCCGGTCGGGATGCGCCCGATCCTGTTCGACGGCTTCCCCACGGACGAGACGGTCGACGAAATCCACCGCGTTCTCAGCGACGCCCGGTATCGCGAGGAGATGGTCGAGCACAACTACGAAGTCGCCAGCCAGTTCTTCAGCTACGAAGTCGTCGAGGACGAGCTGCGCCTGATGATCCAGCGCCCGCAGAACATCTATCGCTTGCTCGGGCGGAGGAGATCGCGGGCTCGGTGAGGCCGACGCGGGCGGTGTGGAACGGATCATGGAGGGGACCAGGCCCGCTCGATACTTGCGCGGCCACCCCAAACCCCACTTCTGTCCTGTATATGCAGACTTCTACAAACCCCCTGTCTATCTGCTCCGCAAGCGTCATTCCCCCTCGCACTGGCGATGCCAGTGGGCCCGATATGGGGTGGTTCCGGAAATTGCGTGATCAGGGGAAAGTTTGCGGGCAGTTCGCCCGATACCTGCACACAGCAAGGTACGCACTTGCGGTGAATGATACTCCCGCAGCGGCGCTAGCTTCAGTTTCCTAAGCGTGCGACATGGCCGAGCTGAGTTTGGACATCGTGCCTGAGGTGGTGGCAAGCTGTAAGGCAGGCGCCGAGGAGGCGGCCGTTGCGCTGGGCCGGGGCCTGGACACCGAGGTGCGGCTCTCCGTGGGCGAGCCCGGCTCGATCGACGGGCAGTCCTTGCCGGAGGGACTGAGCGGCCCGGGGCTGGCCATCGTGCTGACGGTAGGCAGCACGGGGGCGCTGCTGCTCGTGCCGGAAAGCTCGGGCGTGCTGCCGCCGTGGTACGGCGAGCCCGACCCAACCGGCGAGAGCAAGCTGGCTACGCTCGCCCAAGAGCTAGGGGTGACCCTCCTCCCTGAGGAGTACATGCCCGGCGATTTCAAGGCGGCCCGGGTCGAGAGCCTCACGGACGCGCTGACTCGGGGCGGCGTGTCGGACGGGGCGGCGTCGCTGCCGCTGGAGTTGCAGCGGCCCGAGGGCACCGGGGCAACCGCCTACTTCATCTGGCCGGCGCTCAGTCCGGCCGCGGTGATCGCCCGGGAGGCGATTCCGGAAGCGGTTCCCCGGGAGTCGGCGCCCCAGGAAGCAGACGCTCAGCAATCGCGTCCGCCAGCAGCGGCGACAGAACCGCCGGAGAAGTCGCAGGCGCAACCGCCTTCTCGCCCGCAATCGGCGCCCCCAGCGAAACAGCCCGGGCGCAAGCGCGGCCCGACGGTCAACGATCTGCCGAACTTCAGCCGGAGCCTTCTTCAGATCAAGCTGCCGGTCGTGGTCACGCTCGCCCGGAAGCGTCAGCCCGTGGGCCAGATCCTCAAGCTGGGGCCCGGCTCGATCCTTCAGTTCGACAAGTCGTGCGAGGAAACGCTCGAGCTGGAAGTGGGGGAGCGCCCGATCGCCACCGGGGAGGCGATCAAGGTGGGCGACAAGTTCGGGCTGCGGATCCATTCGATGATCTTGCCCGAAGAACGCTTCACGCCGGTCCGAAAGCGCTAGCCGATCCGTCGGTAGTGGCTGCGCTTCGACGGCAGTGCCCCATTCACGCGGATCGATCCGGTCGAGGTTCGCCAGCAGTCCGATCTGGGCGGCTGGCCGTGGCCGATGAGGCCCCGCTCCGACTTTCCCGCAAACTTGTCTGGTTCCCAAGCTCCAGCTTGGGAACCCAGTTCCACGAAGCTCTCCTTCGCGCCCGGGAAGCTTGAGCTTCCAGGAAGTGCGATCCCAAGCGGGAGCTTGGGAACGAGTGGAGAGTCCGGCTCGGCAACGAGGAAGTGTCCGCAGAACTAGGAAGCGGGCCGGACCCCCGGCCGGATCACCTCGCAGTGGATCGGCTCCAGCTCCGCCTCGAGCCGCTCGAAGGTGGCCTGGTCGGGGCAGATGCCGATGATCGCCCCGCCCGAGCCGGCGAACTTGGCCGACGCGCCGGCACGCCGGGCACGCTCGACCATCTCTTCGTGCTTCGCGGCGATCGGGCAGATCGAGCGGCGGAGATCGAAGTTGGCGTTGATGAGCTGGCCCAGCCGGGCCGCGTCGCGGGCGAGAATCGCCGACCGGCCCTCGACGGTCAACTGGGCGAATCGGGCCATCGCCTCGACCACCTCGCGGTCTCCCCGCTCGTAGCGGGCGCGGAGGTCGTTGTGGACCACCTCGGTCGGCTCGCTCACGTCGGTGCTGTAGGCAACGTAGAGCGGCGGCAAGAGCGAGGCGTCGAGCGGCTCGTACACGCCGCACTCGAAGCCGCAGCACGCCTCCATCCGCTCGCGGTCGAAGTCCATGTAGACCAGGCCTTCGTACACCTGGATCACGCGGTCCTGCAAGCCGGCCGCGATCCCCAGCTCCTCTCGCTCCACCGACAGCACCAGCGAAGGCTGTACCCGGCGAGGGATCTCGACGCCGTAGAACTCCGTCAGGCAGCGGAGCGTGGCCACGATGATCGCGCTGGAGCCGGCCAGCCCGACCTGCCGGGGGACATCGGTGTGGTAGCGGACGGAGAAATTCCGCTCGTGAAGCCGCTCTTCTCGGGCCTCACAGTACTCGACGAACCTCTTGATCGTCGCCTTGACCAGCCGGACCCCGCCGTAGTAGCCGTGCAGCTTCACGTCGTGGGCCAGCTCCCGGACCGAGCGGAAGCGGCTTTGGTCTTCCTGGCTCCAGACGATCTCCACCTCGTCCCACTCGTAGAGCGTCACCTCGGCCTGGAAGTTCGGCACGATGACCGAGATCGTCTTGCCGTGGTAGCCGTCCGAAGGGTTGCCGATCAGGCCGGCGCGGGCGTACGCCTTCTTCCGGATCAAGAGCATGGTCATCGCTCCGCCGGCCCCCTTCCCAGGCTCGCCACGTACGACCGCAACGCCGGCCCGTAGTCGGGATCGGCCAAGGCGAACTCCGCGAACGCCCGGAAGTAGCTCTCGAAGTTGCCGATGTCGAACCGGCGCTCGCCCGTTGGCAGACGCACGCCAAACGCCTTGGCCCCGTCGCGGATCATCATCCGGATGGCGTCGGTGAGCTGGATCTCGCCGCCCTTGCCGGGCGGCGTCTTCCGGAGATAGTCGAAGACCTGCGGGCTGAGCACGTAGCGGGCCGCGACGGCCAGGTTGCTGGGCGACTCGGCGACGTCGGGCTTCTCGATCAGGTCTTCCAGCTCGAACACGTCGTCGACGGCCCCGCGCGGTTTGGCAATCCCGTACTGAAACACGTCCTCCTGCCGCACCTCCTCAAAGGCGATCACCGCCGCTGCCTCGCGGTGCTCGAACTCGTCGATCATCAGACGGACAACCCGCGACTCGGCGTTGAGCCCGATGATCGAATCGCCCAACGCCACGACGAACGATTCGCGACCGACGACGGGCTGGGCACAGAGCACGGCGTGTCCCAGGCCGAGCTGCCGGCGCTGTCGCGTGTAGAAGTACTCCAAATCCTCGCGCTCGAAGGCCAACTCGGCGAGTAGCTCTTCCCTGCCCGTCTCCCGCAGGCCGGCGATCAGCTCGGCGTCGATGTCGAAATGGTTTTCAATGGCTGTCTTGCCCGGCCCGGTGACGAACAGAAGCCGCCCCACGCCGCACCGGGCCAGCTCCTCCACCACGTATTGGACCACCGGCTTGCGGCCCACGGGGAGCATCTCCTTGGGCTGACTCTTGGTAAGCGGCAACAGCCGGGTCCCCCGGCCGGCCACGGGCACGACGGCGATGTCGATCGACATGGCAAGTCCCCACTTCGCAGACCCATCGGACTTCGTAAACATACGCGGAGAAGACGCGCAGAGTCTATCGGAAGTGTAGGCCGGAGGGTAGGCGAACCTTCGGCCCGGTCGCGTGGCCCGGCGATTCGTCGAGCGAGCCGACTTCGGTCGGCAAGACGGACAGAGTTGCGCAACAACGGGGCCCCGCGAACTGGCCTTGCGGCGATGGGATAACATGTTAATCTCAAAGAGGTTACGATTATGCCCTGCGGCCGGGTCGCGCCGCCGCGGGGCTGTGCCTGCCGGCACGGGAATCGCTGTAGCCCTATACTTGGAAAGGACTTGCGCGAGATCGCGTGTAAACATTCGTCCAACCCGTCAGAGCGAACTCCCCTGGTTCCCAATCTCCAGCTTGGGAACCTCGCGATTCGGGGCGACTAACGGGCAAACGTCAGTTCCCAAGCTGGAGCTTGGGAACCAGGGTGCGGGAACAGACGGGTTCGGCGAATGTTTACGATCGCGTTTCCCCGCGTGCTCGATGCTCCGCTTCATCAACACGGGGATCAAGCGGCCCCCTTACGACCAGGCTTTCTCTTCGCCGACCGGAATCGATGAGCGACGTCCACTCAAACGACTCGCAACCTGACGACTCGCCCACGACCTGCCCCTTGTGTGGCTCGCCGGGCGTGCAACCGGGCACCCTCGCGCCGGGGCAACTCCGGCAGTGGCTGGGGCCTGATCTCTCGCGACGGCTGGGGCTGTATCCTCTCCCCCCTGACCTGCGGGTGTCGGTGGTCGTCCCGGTCTACAACGAGAAGGCGACCGTCGAGGAGATCGTGCGGCGGGTTCGGGCGGTCTCGATCCCCAAGGAGATCATCCTGGTCGACGACGGGAGCACCGACGGCACACGCGAGCGGTTGGCCCTGATGGAAGGCCAGCCGGATCTCCGCGTCTTCTACCACGAGCGCAACCAGGGAAAAGGGGCGGCGCTGAAGACGGGATTCGGCCACGCCTCGGGCGACGTCGTCATCATCCAGGACGCCGACCTGGAATACGATCCGATCCATTATCCGCAGCTCATCCAGCCGATCGTCGAAGGCGTGGCCGACGTGGTCTACGGGTCGCGATTCATCGCCACCGGTCCGCACCGCGTGCTCTACTTCTGGCACCTCGTGGCCAACCGGCTTCTGACCACGCTGTCGAACATGTTCACCGACCTGAACCTGACCGACATGGAGACCTGCTACAAGGCCTTCCGCCGCGAGGTGATCCAACAGATCGGCCCCACGCTCAAGGAGAAGCGATTCGGCGTCGAGCCGGAGCTGACCGCCAAGGTGGCCCGCCGCGGGTTCCGCATCTACGAGGTGGGCATCACCTACTTCGGCCGCACCTACGGCGAAGGCAAGAAGATCAAGCTCCGCGACGCGTTCCGGGC
>CAZDHR010000344.1:0-7770 GCA_964505295.1 uncultured Planctomycetaceae bacterium | reverse complement strand
TGCGCCCAAGCACACCATGCGCCCACCCAAAAAAACGGGTTGGGCGAATGCTTACATGGCGAGGGGACAAACCTCTTGCGGGGAAACGACTTGCGCCCACGCCGCCCCATCGCGGACCGTCCCCGGCCGAAGGGCTCGTCCGTCCGAAAGGGCCGGTCGGCGGGGGCCCCGGGCGTTTGAGGCATGCCCCAACGACCAGTTCGACGCCACGCGGCGGGTCGGTTCGGCGCTTCGAGGGCTTGCTAGATTCTCCGCCCTTCTGCCCGGGCCTTGTTGATTTCCCGGCGGCTGCGGTGCCGGTACTCGCGCAACGTCTCGATGCCGTACTGCTTGCACAGCTCGCGGACGCGGACCCCGGGCTTGACCGCCCGCAGCAGGTGCCACGATTCCATCGAGAAGAAGTGCTCCTGCTCCACTTCGCCGGCGTGCCCTTGGAGCAGCCGCTTGACCTTCTCCGTGTTGAAGTTGGTGTGGACGAACGTCCGGTCGAGGTCCAGCGTGGCGATGACCTGCTTCGGCCGCGGTTTCTCCACCTCTTCGAGCGTCTTACCCGTCGCGTCGATGATATTGCCCTCGCCGACCGGGACCACGTAGTAGTTGTAGGCCGTGGCATAGGCGTTCAAGGGAGAGCCGCCGCCGTAGGCGCTGGGCCAGAAGACGACGTCGACGTTCAGGAGATCGGCCTGGTGCCAGAGCTCGGCGAAGTTGACGTCGAAGCAGGTGAGAATGCTCACGCGCCCGAAGTCCGTCTCGAAGGCCTGGACCCCTTCCCGGCTAGGATGGAGACCTTCACCCCAGTAGACAAAAACCTTCCGGTAGCGTCCGACGACCTTGCCCTCGCGGTCCAGCAGCACCGCCGTGTTGTATTGCTTGTCGCCGTCCTGCTCGCGGATCGGGCAGATCACGTACATGCCGTGCTTCCTGGCCATTTCGGCGACGGCGCGGGTGGTCGGCCCGGGGATCGGCTCGGCCGTGAACCCGGCGAACTCCTCGGGCAGGCAGGCGAAGTCGACGCCCTGCTTGCCGGCCGTTTCCAGATGATCCAACGCGAGCTTCAGCTTCGTCTCGTGCTCGCCGCCGCAACCGATGCAGATGGCTGCCACCTTGACCGGTCGACCAGGCTGCGCCTCCTGCCCGACCGCGGAATTGGCGACCCCAACCGCGAGTAACGCGACCCATCCCAAGAGAAGACCCGCGCTGCGCCCTCTCATAACAGCTTCTGAGGCGAGTCACGAAAGGTATGAGTAGAAGAAACGGCTTCTTGGTGGAACGATTGGGTTGACGGGCGCGGCTATTGACTCGTGCCGTCGAACCCCTGGTTCGCAATCCTCTTTTGCACGCCGTTTATTGAGCCTTGCATAGCCAATGAACCGACTTTCCGCACTTCTCAGCCACAATATATTGAAGCTAGCAGGGGAGAGCTTTCAATATAGTGTGCTAGCAATGCTATCGCTAGGGGGTTTCACATGGCCTTTAATTCAACGCAGCTTTTTTGGGGAATCGGTTATCTTGTGCTAGCATGTGCGTGCTTGCACAGGATGTGGTAGAGAAAATCGGAATAAATTTGGCCGAGAAGTGCGGAAAGTCAGTATGATGGGTTCCGGACTCAGCAGATAGAACGTTTACGATCAAGGAACAACGGCCGTGTCTCCTCCACGAAGGTTGGCCAAGTTGCTGACATCGGTCCCCGTTCTTGTCGGCCTTTGCGCTAATAGCCCTCTGTTGGCAACCGATGCTCCCTGCTGGCCTCGATTCCACGGGCCGAAGGGAGACAACATCTCCGCCGATACCGGGCTGCTGACCGAATGGCCCGAGCAAGGTCCCCGGCTCCTCTGGACGGCCCAACCGCTTGGCAAAGGCTATGCCGGCGTCACCATCGCCAATGGTTTCATCTACACCGCCGGCGACATTGGCGACCACAACGTGATCACGGCCCTCGATAGGAACGGCCAGATCCAATGGCAGTCCAAGAACGGCAGCTCTTGGACTCGCGGCGCCCAGGGAACGCCCACCGTCGACGGCAACCGGCTTTATCACGAAAACGCCCACGACGAAGTCGTCTGCCTCGATGCGGAAACAGGCAAGAAAATCTGGGGCCTGAACCTGGCAGCCGAATTCGGCGGCCAAAAGGGCGGCTACGGCCGGGCCGAATCACTACTCGTCGACGGCGACCATTTGATTTGCTCTCCCGGCGGCAAGACGGCCGTGGCCGCCGTGGACAAAACCACCGGCCAGGCCGTCTGGAAGTCACCCGGCGTGGGCGAGCCGGCCAGCTACGTTTCGCCGATCGTAGCCGAGTACCAGGGACTTCGGATGATCATCACCATGTCCCAGAAATGCCTTATCGCGGTGAACGCCGACACCGGCGATCTGCTCTGGCGGTTCGAGCACTACACCGAACGTTACGTGGCAAACTGCGTCACGCCGATCTACGACGACGGCCGCGTCTTCGTCACCGGTGGATACGGGAAGGGTTCCGTGCTGCTGGAGATCGACGTAGACGGCCGGAAGGCCACGATCGAGCCGGTTTGGCGGACCGAGGACCTCGACAACCGCCACGGCGGCGTGATCCTACTGAACGGCTACGTGTACGGCGCTTCCCACCTCGGCAACAACGCCAAGTGGGTTTGCCTCGACTGGAAAACCGGCCGGATGATGTATGCCGAGCGGGGCGTGGGCCAGGGTTCACTCGCCTGCGCTGATGGGATGCTCTACACCTTGAGCGAACACCGCAAGATGGGCCTGGTCAAGCCCACTCCGGCCGGCCACCAGGTGATCAGCCAGTTCAAGATCCCCGAAGGCGGCGAGGGTCCCACCTGGGCCCACCCGGTGGTCTGCGGCGGCCGGCTTTACGTTCGGCACGCCGATCAACTGTATGCGTACGATGTGCGAGCAGAGTAATCGACCGTGGACTGCCTACCCCCTGGCTGATGCCGGTCTTGACAAGCCGGGTATTCTCGATGGCTCGGCGGCAGGCTATTCCCAAGGGTCCGCCGACGCAGGCGTCCCCGCTTTTGCGTCGCTTAACGGTCGCTTTTCAGGACAGTTTGCGGGGAAGGCGTCTGACACCGGAAGCCGGCGTCGACAGACACCCTTAGGAAAGCTATGGCTGTTCCGAATGAGTTTCGCATCCCAGAGCGAGGCTACGCGCCTGGGGGACGGTAGTCAACAGACTTCTTGCAAGCCGCGTCAATTTCTTCTGCGCTGATGAGGGGTATCGTTGAAACCTGAACGGCCCCCGTCGAGTTAATGGCTAAACTTATCGCCGCAGCCGTCGTGGCGTCTGGTGCGTCGACAATCGCAATGGCGTCGGCCTCACCGAAGGTAAAGTAGAACGCTTCCAACTTCCCGCCCAATCCTTGGGCCATCTGCTCGAGAGCTATCCTTCGACTTGATCCGCCTTTCTTCAAAAGGCCCTTGGTTCCTTCGACGCTATACGAGCCTTTGATAAGGTATTTCGCCATGTCAAACCTCCATATTGAGTTCCTCAAATGGTCATGAGTGTTTTCCCGACCAGAATGCTATCCGCCGTATTTGGCCCGTTCAGAGCAATATGGTCAGCAGGACTCAGACCATGTAGTCTTCTCCATGCCATTTCGGGCTCGACCGAGATCGTCTCGGCGGATTCAGCAAACTCGGCCTTCTAACACGTCTGCTAGGGTCCCCACCGGCTTTTGCCTCACGGCAAAGCTGATGCCCTAAGTGCATGTTGCGATCTTGCTCCTCCTTCCTCCGAAAGACAGTCCCCGTTGGTCCTGTAGAATACTAATCCTCCGAGGGCCGGATGTCGATGGAATGCCGGCACGGGTGCGTTACCGAAGAGAAACTGGCACGTCAGCATCGCGAACTCCCCATGATGCTGAGCAGTATGGGAGGATGGGCTGCCTCGGCGACACCCATGACGGTCTCGAAAGTCATTCGTCTAATGACGCGCTCCGCGTCCAGGGAGTATTTGCACGGGAGGGCCTCACGCGTGCCGTTCATCCTTGAATTCGGGGCTTTCCCGGCCCGAATTTGGCCGGTTCCGTCTGGAGAGTCCCACGCCACGGGTAGATGGCACACCATCGCCATCCCGGAAAACGTGTCCCGGATTGCCCGAAACCGGTTCTCCAACAGTCACCCACCGAATGGGGGGCAGGACCGTTTCACTCACCGTCGTTTTTCTCGGAATTCCGATGAAACGCCTGAGCAGACGAGACGTCGCTCGACCACGGCACGAGATCCTGAGGAGTCGTTACCGATGATCATCGCCAATAGGGAAGCCGATCCGCGTGAATCGGGCACGCTTGTCCGCCACCTGGGACTGGGGAGAGTCGAACTGCTACAATATCGAGTTGGAGCCGAGACATTCATCACGAATCAAGGAGACGGCAATGAGAGTAGCAGTCTTGGGCCCGGTCTTTCTTGCGTTGCTGGCATGCTCATCGGCAAGGGCCGAGCCGTCGGCGAAAGACATTCTGGAGGCTTCCGGCATGGAGGGCGGGCTGATCGTTCAACTCGGCTGCGGCAGTGGGAAGCTGACCACGGCGCTGCGGGCGGGCGACGCTTTCGTCGTCCAGGGCCTCGATACCGATCCGACGAACGTTGAGAAAGCGCGGGCGCACATCCTGTCGATCGGGCTTGGCGGGAAGGTGTCGGCCGATCTGTTCGACGGCCAACGGTTGCCCTACGTCGACAACCTGGTGAATCTGATCGTCGCCGAGGATCTTGGAAAGGTCGCCAAGTCGGAGGTCATGCGAGTGCTGTGCCCCGGTGGCGCGGCGTACGTCAAGCGAAACGGGACGTGGACCAAAACGGTCAAGCCCTGGCCGGAAGGAATCGACGATTGGACCCATTACCTGCACGACTCGCGGGGCACGTCGGTCTCCAGCGATAGGCTCGCCGGACATCCAAGGGGTCTCCGCTGGACGGGCGGACCTTTCTGGGCCAGGAGCCACGAACACACGGCCAGCATGCAAGCCATGGTCTCGGCCGCCGGCCGGGTCTTCTACGTGATGGACGAGGGACCGGTGGAATCGATCCAACTGCCGTCCAAAATGGTCCTGACCGCCCGGGACGCCTTCAACGGCACCGTCCTCTGGAAACGACCCCTGCACGACTGGTTCAACGCCCTCTTTCCGCTGAAGAGCGGACCCGGCTGGATGCCACGGAGGCTGGTGGCCGTGGAAGACAGAGTCTACGTCGCCCCGGGTATCGGGCAAGACCTCTTGGGTTTGGACGCGGCTACCGGAAAGGTCGTTTGCGAATATGAGGACACGGCCTCGACATTTGAATTGATCGTCTCCGAGGGCGTCGTCTTCGCCGCCGTCGATACCGACCGGGAACCGTGCGACTACAACCAGCAGCACCCCGACTGCTGGAAAGAGCGGGACCGCGCCAGCATCCTATGGCAGTGGGATCGCGACCGGGGCACCCGCGTGGTCAAGGCGATGCGGGCCGAAGACGGAAAACTCCTCTGGCAGCGGGAGATGCCCGTCGCCCCGATGACACTCACCGCCGACGCCAGGATGGTCTGCTTCTACGACGGCAGCGCCGTCGTGGCTCTCGACCGACAAAGCGGCAAGGAACTCTGGCAGGCCGACGTCCCGGATACGAAGCCGATCCGCACGGGGTATGCCGGCCCGAGGATGGTCATTTGCGAAGACCGAGTCTTGCTCTCGCCGATGGGACATATCGTAGCGATGTCGGCCGAGACGGGTAGGATCCTCTGGTCGGTCAAGGGTAAGCCGCGCTCCGGACACTTCAGCCTCGAGGATTTCTACGTGATCGGCGACAAGATATGGGTGCTGGGGCGCGGCAACTTCGGGGTCTTCACGACCTACAGCCTCGAAAGCGGCGAGAAGCTCGATGAATTCAGGAATCCGATCGATTCTTTCTACATTCACCAGCGGTGCTACCCGGGACGGGCCACGGTCCGGTTCCAACTGCCGCCGATCATGGGAACCACGGTCTACGACATGGAAAAGGACGCGTGGTCCATCAACAACTGGGTCCGCGGCGGCTGCACCTATGGGATGATGCCCGCCAACGGCATGATTTACGCGCCCCCCAGCGCCTGTGCGTGTTACTACCAATCGAAGCTCAACGGATTCAACGCCGTCGCGCCCCAATCACAGCCGGCCGAGGCTCCGCCTGCCTCCGAGCGACTGGTCAAGGGGCCGGCCTACGGCACGTGGGACGAGCAGGCCGAATACCCGGCGGCGGCCTGGCCGGCCTTCCGTCACGACAATACCCGCGGCGGTTACGCCAGGACGGACGTCCCGGCCGACGTCGCCCGGGCATGGAAAAAGGACTTCGGTACCAAGCTCAGTCAGCCCGTCGTCGCCGGCGGAAAGCTCTTCCTCAGCGCGGTCGATGCGCACGCCGTCTACGCCTTGGACGCCGCTTCGGGCCGGGAACTGTGGCACTTCAACGCGGGCGGGCGGGTCAATTCCCCCCCGACTCTCTACCGGGGGCTTGCCCTCTTCGGATCCGCGGACGGCTGCGTCTACGCGCTCGACGCGTCGGACGGAAAACTCGCCTGGAAGTTCCAGGCAGCTCCCAGCGACCGCAAGCTCGTGGCCTATGGCCAGGTGGAGTCGGTCTGGCCTCTTGCGGGCAGCGTACTGATCCAGGACGGCAGACTCTACTGCGTGGCAGGCCGTTCCATGTTCCTCGACGGCGGACTGCGGATGGTGATCCTGAAACCCGAGACCGGCGAACTCCTTTCCGAGAACGTGATGGATCGCCACGTGCCGGGTAGCGACAAACAGCTAGAGGACCTCCTGATGGGCAAACACATGCCCGTGGCCATGCCCGACATCCTCTCCAGCGACGGCCGGTACGTCTATATGAAGTCTCAGACGTTCGCCCTGGATGGAAAACGGGTGCGCATCAGGCCACAGCGTCCCGACACTCAGTACGACGAGGAGGTTCACCTCTTCTCGCCGATCTCGTTTCTGGACGATGGCTGGCACCAGCGAACCTATTGGATCTACGGCCGGGCGGCCGGCGAAGGCTGGGCCGAATTCCAACTGCCACCCAAGCGAGTACCTTGCGGCCGGATCCTGTGTCTCGATGAGAACAACGCCTACGGGTACGCCAGGGATCCGGAACTGATGTGCAACACGTCGGTCAGCGAATACCGGCTCTACAGCGCCGACAAGGAGCCGGCCCGCAAAGTCGGCATTCCCAAGCTGGAAGGCACGTGGATCGAGGGCCGGTACTCCGCCGAGAACCCGCTGGCGGCCCACACGGTCAACTGGAAACAACTCGCCCAGCAGCCCAAGGAAAAGCTGAGCGCCCTGAGCTACCACTGGATCCACGAGGAACCCGAGATCATGGCCAAGGCCATGGTTCTTGCCAACGACCGGCTTTTCATCGCCGGCCCGCGCGACGTGGTCGACGAAAAGAAGATGTGGGGCCGCTCGAACGAGAAGATCTTCCAGGAGAAAATGGAGGAGCAAGCCGCGTGGTTGAGAGGCGAGCACGGCGGCTTCATGCAGGTCTTCTCCAAGAAGGACGGCAAGAAGCTGGCCGAACACAAGCTGGAATACGTGCCGGCGTTCGACGGCCTGATTGCCGCTGAAGGAAGCCTGTACATGGTAACCGCAAACGGCTCGATCCTCTGTTATCAGAGCAGGTAGTACCAGCCCGGCACGGAATCCTACCTCCGTCTTCGCCCCCCGTGTCCAAGCGACGAATGTTCGGCCAGCCAATACCGTCGCCCACAGCATGGATGGTATCTGTCCATTTTGCAGGACGTGTAGACGATTGGGAAGAGAGCGAGAT
>CAZDHR010000343.1:0-7773 GCA_964505295.1 uncultured Planctomycetaceae bacterium | reverse complement strand
TGGGACAACCGTATCTCAGCCCGGTCCGACTTGCTGTGCCGCCTGACGTTGGTAATCGCCTCCTGGGCGATCCGGTAGATCGCCGTCTCCAGGAGCGGCTCCAGCCGTTCAAACTGCACGTCCGCGATGAACTCGATCGACGGCCCGTCCTGCGGTTGCTCCTCGATCAGACAATCAATGGCGGCGACCACTCCGGACTGTTCCAGAACCGGAAGCCGCAGGCCGCTGATGAGTCGTCGCCCTTCGCTCACCGCTCTCCGCACGAGACCCAACGCCAATTCGATCTTGTCGCGAGCAGGGCCCGGCGGGACTTGTCCGGTATCGAGCAACGCCTCCAAATGCATGTGTGCGCCGGTCGCCTCCTGGACCAGCCCGTCGTGAATCTCGTAGGCGATCAGCCGACGATCCCACTCCTCCGAGCGGCGCATGTCTTCCATCAAGCGGCGTCGAGCCGTTTCCTCTTGCTCGCTCGGTGGATGCTCGGTCAGGTCAATCGCGAATGCCACCGCGCCGACGATCCGGCCGTCGGCATCGCGCAAGGGCGAGTACGAGCCGGCCAGAACCGTCCCGTCTACCTCGATCGTGGAGGTGAACGATTCCCCGGCCAGGGCTCGGCGCGTGTCGCCGGCGATCTCGGGCAACTCGGCAAACACCTCGTCTCCGGATCGACCGAGGCTTGCGCCGCGCTCCAAGCCGAGCACGCCAAGCCTCTTCCCCTCCGCGAGCATAAGCTTGCCGTCGCGATCCACCGCCCAGACCATCACCGGGGCGCCAACCAGTACCTCATAGAGTAGTCCCCTGTCCCCCGGGCGCGGTGCCTCGGCGGGGCAAGGATCTGTCGCTTCAACCGCGGCCGCCCCTCGATCACCGGCACCGACACGGCACCACGCAGTCGTTTTCTCGCCAAGACCCCCGCATTCCAGCGATCGAACACCACCCGATCGGACCCCCTCGCCCATGACGCCGTCTTCCAAGTCGGCGACGCGGTGGCGCAGCCTGGTCAGCTCGCCGATCAGGTCGGCTCGGGTCTTCGACGAATCGTCCGTGGTCATTTTTGCGAGGCTTCTCGCTCGGCAAACGGTTGTGCGGCAAATGCCGGCTCTTCCGGGCCGTTCACTACCCGTCAGGGCTTGGCGGGCACCCCACAAGGTGCGACGGCATCTAGTGGGGTCTCAGGTCTCTCTGAAGCGTGTCCCTCCAAATGACGGTCCGGATCACCCTCCGTCAATGATAGCAGAAACTGTCCTGGGGGTCACCCCTCCACCCAAATTCCAGGGAGCGCGGCCGATTGTCTTGATCAACCAGCATCGCGCCCCCCAAAAAGGACTGCGTCGGGGGCCAGTTCGCCCGGCAGACTTGGTGCATGGTGCCAAATGTGTCCTGAAGAATCAACCCAATTTAGGGGAAGCGACCACCACAAGGGACCGGGATGCGACGCTATCACCACGGCGCTATTCGACGCGCCCGAGCCCGGCCCCCCCCAAACGTGCCGTTTGTTTCGGGAACGCCAGTGCGCGGCGTACGGGCGCCACGGTTGGCTTGTCCAACCGTGCTTCCGGCACCGCTGGGCAAGCCGGCAGCAGCCCCCAACGTGCGAAGGCGAGGTGGACAAACCGATGGTTGCCCCCCATGTTGGGGATTCGGTCCACGCGCCCCGCCGCGGCTGCTGGTCGAGACTCGCGCCTCCCGTAGAATAACTTCCGTTGTCGGACGGCCGTGTTGTCGAAACGGGGAGTGCGGCGGACGCGCTCGCCGATAGCGCGGGGCGACTGGCCGGACGGGCCGCGCATCCACCGGACACGGTGAAAGGGAACGGGGCCATGCCGCGACACGCAGACAAGGGGTTTACCCTGGTCGAGCTGCTGGTCGTGATCGCGATCATCGGGATCCTGATCGCGCTGCTCCTGCCGGCCGTGCAGATGGCTCGCGAGGCCGCTCGTCGCGCCCAGTGCGAAAACAACCTCAAGCAGTTGGGTCTGGCCGCCCACAACTTCCACGGGGCGCATGGACGTTTTCCGCCCGGGTACGTGGGAACCAAAGCGCTCACCGGCCCTCCCACGACGGACGCTCAATGGGTCGGGCTGCTTGTCTTCCTTTTCCCTTACTGCGAGCAGGGGAACGTCTACGATTCGATCGACACGGATAGCGCGGACTACGGCGGCGTCTCCCTGTTCGACGTCGACGCGGTGATGGAAACGCCCGCCCCGGAAATCACGCCGTGGTTCTGGAGGAACGAGGCGTGGCGCGTCGCCCACCAGAGAATCGGCCAACTCCTCTGCCCCACGGCCGCAGGCGACGAGCCGAGCCGGGGCATGGGCCTGTTTCTGCACACCTCCGACATGGGCGAGGGGCTCGCCCGGCTCTGGATTGCCCGAATCCCGAACGTCGGTGGGGACCTCGGCCGAACCAACTATCTGGGCGTTGCGGGAGGCATGGGCGTCGTGGGATACGAGCCCTGGGATCGGTGGAGGGGCGTGTATGCCAATCGCTCCAAGATCAGCTTCCGCTCGATTCTCGACGGATCGAGCAACACGCTCATGTTCGGCGAAGCCGCGGGCGGGAAACCGCACCCCGACTTCTTCTACGCCTGGATGGGATGCGGGGCCATGCCGACGGCCTGGGGCCTCGCGGACCGCGAGACCGACGGCTGGACCCAATTCAGCAGTTACCATCCGGGCGTCGTTCAGTTCTGCCTCGCCGACGGGTCCGTGAAGGGCATCTCCCGACAGATCGACAGGAACGACGCTTTCATCCCGCTGTCGAGCATCGACGACGGCAAGACGACGCCCGGCTATCCGTGATCGTGATCGTCGACCCCCAAGGTGAGGCGCGATTCCCACGTGCCCACGACCCGAAGTGACGTTGGAAACATGCCCCTCGATAGGCGTGCTCGGTGCGCGTATCATGACGGTCCAAGACTCGAAAGACCCGCGCAAAGACCGGTTGATCCATCGAGCTGGAGGACTTAAGGATGCGCGTAATCTGCTCTATGCTCCTCAGTCTGCTCATGATCGGATTGCTCCCCGGATGTGGTGGCGGGGACGATTCGGATGACGCGAGCGACCAGCCGCCCCAAGTGGCCCCTTCGGCATCGGGTGCCCCCGCACCTCCCCCACCCCCGTAGAATGGCCGAGACGGCCGTGCCTGGGTTGGCCTCACTTGCCGCCTTGCGAGATTTCCCGAATCCGGCGACCTTCTCCGAGTCGTCGGATGGCCCCGGTCCCCCCCGCACCCATCCCCACTGGGGCTTCCTCGCCCGAGGGGAATTCGGTTGCGTTTGGGACCGTAGGTGGGATAATGATAGGGGTGCATAATCCGCCAGCGGATAGGTGCCCATTCCGCAGCGGGGGGGAGAAGGGGAGACGATCATGCCTGGGCCGAAGAGATTCCTCGTGCTCTGCGCGTTGGCCGTTGCCGCTTTGGTGCTGGTCCGCAGCGTTTGGGGGCAGGAATTGCAGGAGATCAAGCGGCCTGACGGCACAACGATCAAAGTGCCGGCGAACATCCCGCCCCACGTGCTGGAACGCATCCGCTCCGGGGGCGGACCGGGAGGGCCGAGACCGGAGCCCGGGAAGCCGGACGAGAAGGGGGACGCCAAAGACGAGAAAGGCGGCGAGGAGGACAAAGACAAGAAGGGCGAAGAAGGCGAGCAGAAAAAGAAGGACGAAGAGAAGAAGGACGAGAAGGAATCGGAGGAGAAGCCCGAGCCGATCAAGCGCGAGTCGGCTCCGCCCAAGGAGGCCGATCCCCGGGAGTTGGAAGTCCGGCCCGATGCACGGGGCATGGTCCAGTTCAATTTCGTCGGGCAGAAATGGCTCGACGTGCTCGAATGGCTGGCCGTGATCTCCGACATGAGCCTCGACTGGCAGGAGTTGCCGGGCGACTATCTGAATCTCACCACCCAGCGGGCCTACACCGTCGCGGAGACCCGCAATCTGATCAACCAGCACCTGCTGGCCCGGGGCTTCACGCTGCTCAGCCGCGGTGAGATCTTGTCGGTCGCGAAGATCGACAAACTGGACCCCAGCATGGTTCCGCGCGTGGAGCCGGAAGAGTTGGCGGAACGGGACTCGCACGAGTACGTGAAGGTGTCGTTCCCGTTGGAGTGGATGTTGGCGGAGACGGCCGCCAAAGAGCTCGAGCCGATGAAGAGCCCCAACGGCAAGCTCACCCCGCTGACCGCGACCAACCGTTTGGAGGCCATGGACGCGGTCACCAACCTGCACGACATCTACCGCGTGCTGAAAGAGGAACAGTCGGGAAGCGGCCAGGAGCGTCTGGTCCGCGAGTTCCCGTTGGAGCACACGGGCGCCGAAGAGGTTCTTACCACGTTGCAGGAGCTCCTGGGCATCGAGAAGAAATCGAGCGGGCCGCCCAAGCCGATGACCCCGGATCAGATGCGGGCCGCGCAAGAAGCGGCGAAGCGGGCCGCAGCGGCGGCGGCGGCGAAGAAGAAAGCGGGAGCCCCGTCCAAACCCAAGCCCGACGTCTATCTGGTTGCCAACACCCGCAAGAACAGCATCCTGGCCAACGCCCCTCCGGATATCATGGCGAAGATCGAGCAGGCGATCGAGGCCATCGACGTGCCGTCCGATCGTGCGCATTCTCTTCTGCGCAACATGGACCGGATGTGGGTCTACCGTCTGGAGTCGGTCGAGCCGGAGCCGCTGATCAAGACCCTGGAGGAGCTGGGCGAGCTCGATTTCGACACGCGACTCGAGGCCGACAAAGAGAACAACGCCATCATCGCCTATGCCTCCCTGGCCGATCACCTGACGATCGGCGCCCTGGTCGAAAAGCTCGACGAGGGC
Organism: uncultured Planctomycetaceae bacterium; assembly: GCA_964505295.1. Lineage (GTDB taxonomy): Bacteria > Planctomycetota > Planctomycetia > Pirellulales > Thermoguttaceae > DATKZH01. Next base: position 2,962 of record CAZDHR010000343.1, on the reverse strand, counting down.
GGTCGCCGGGCGGAAGTGCTTCAGTTGACGACGCTCCGGGCTGAGTCGGTCGCCAAAGTCGTCGACTTCATGATGGGCGGCGGGCGAGAGGAGGAGCAGGACCGGTCTCGCGGCAGCCGATCGTATTTCCCGTGGGATCGTTACCGAAGCTACTCCTCGCGTCGCGGCGGCGACGAGCACACCGATCGCTTCCGTGTGGATGCCGACACGAAGAACAACACGCTCGTCTTGTGGTGCAACGACTTCGAGCTGCGCAAAGTGGAGAACCTGCTGGAAAGGCTCCGCGAAAACCAGTGGGAGGGCGACGACCCGAACACCGTCAAGGTCTACCGCTTGGCCACGCTCGATCCCGAGCCGTTCGTCGAGACGCTGGAGGAAATGGAGACGCTGGGCTTCCAGGCCAGGCTGGAGGTGGACGCGGAGAACAACAGCATCATCGCCTACGCCTCCGAGTCCGACCACGCCAAGATCCAGGAGCTGATCGAGGATCTCGACGGCAGCGGCCGACAGTTCCACGTGGTTCCGCTGCGGCGACTCGAGGCCGACTACGTGGCCGGCACCATCGCCTTCATGATGGCCGGCAAAGGGGAGAAACAACAGTCGGGATACAGCAGGACTTACATCGACTACAACTACTTCGGGGGCGGCCCCTCGCCCGGTCGCGGCCAGGACAAGAAGCCCGATGAGTTCCGCGTCGACGCCGACGTGGAGTTCAACCGCTTGCTCCTTTGGGCCAACGAGATCGAGATCGACGAGGTGAACAACCTGCTGGTCAAGCTCGGCGAGATCCCTCCGGAAGGCGGCGATTCGAGCACAGTCCGCGTGCTCGACGTCTTGCCGGGCCCCGAAAAGGACAAGCTCTTGGAACGGATCCGCCGCGTCTGGCCGTCGCTGGCGCCCAACCCGCTGGTGATGCCCGAGCCCGAAGAGAAGGAATCGGGAGAAGGCGAGGACAGCAAGGAAGCGGAAGAGGAAGGGACGCCGGCCAAGTCGCGTCCAACGACCGCGGCCAGCGCCGCGATCCCGCCCGCTTCACCCGCGGTTGATGGCCCCCTTTCGAGCGCCGTTCGCGTCGCCGGCCCGGACTCCGACGGGTCGGTCTTCCGATTCGCGCAGCTCCAGCAGAAAAGCGCCGAGTCGGCCGCTTCTCAGGAGTCCGAGCAGCCATTGCCTCAGAAGAGCGCGGAGTCGCAAGCTCCTCAAGAGCCCGACGACGCGGTTTCTCAGAAGAGCACGGAGACCGAAGCTTCCGACAAGCCCACAGAACCGCTCCAAGAGGAGAACGCAACGCGGAAGGTCGGCGAGTCGTCGGCAGAGCCGGTTCAACAGAAGGCCACCAGCGCGGAAGCCTCCCCGGGAGCCGAGAAGCAGCCAGTCCCGCCGGCGGATTCCCCGGAAACGCCGGCCGAAGCTCCCTCGGAGTCGGAGCAACCGCCAGCCGCCGCGCCGACCGATGACGCCCGCATCCGGCCCCCGGTCAGCATCACCGAAGCACCGGACGGTCGGCTGATCATCACGTCGGAGGACACCGAGGCCCTGGACCAGCTTGAGGACCTGATATCCCGGCTGGCCCCCCCGCGCAGAGACTACCACGTGTTCCAGTTGAAGTTCGCCGAGGCGTACTGGGTGAGATGGAACCTGGACGACTTCTTCAAGGAGGAAGACAAAACCAGCGGTTCATCATCCCGGTACGACTATTACTACTTTGGCCCTCGGTCGTCCGGGTCCGGAGAAAGCCCCCGCCGGCTTTCCAAACGGCGGCCCTTGAAGTTCATCTCCGATGACGACACGAACACGATCCTCGTCCAAGGCGCCACGCCGGACCAGCTTCGAACCATTGAGGATCTGATCGAGCTCTACGATCAGCCCCCGTCGACCGACTCCGAATCTGCCCGCAAGACGGAGGTCTTCCAGATCCGTTATTCGAAGGCCGACGTCGTGGCCGAGGCGGTCAAGGAGGTCTACCGCGACCTGTTGAGCGACCGGGACAAGGCGCTGGCCGGCAAGGGCCAACAACAGAAAACGGAAAGCCGTTACAGCTACACGTACGTGCTCGGGGACGAAGGAGACGAACGCAAGATGCCCCGGTGGAAGGGCTATCTATCGGTCGGCATCGATACGCTGTCGAACACCCTGATCGTCTCGGCGCCGGAATTCCTGTTCCGCGACATCGAACGCCTCATCATGGACCTTGATGAGGCGGCCAAACCGTCCGACGCGGTCCAAGTCCTGCAACTGGGCCAAGGCGTCAGTGCCACGGTCGTCCACGAGACGCTCTCCAAAATCCTCGCCGAAGCCGCCGGCGCCAAGCGTTCCGGCGTCGCGGCCAAGAAGGCCGGGCAGGGCGCGCCCGGACCGTCCGGGGAGCGCCGTGGCCCCGCAGGGAATTGAGTCGGTTGGCGCGCGGCCATTCGGTCGATAAGGCTCGCGTATTCCTCCTACTTCGTGCTTGCTTCCCCGTCTTCCCGGAATGCCCCGCCCCAGTCAATAGTTATGTATGGTGTCCCCGGAACTCCCGTAAGAATGCTATTGCGACGAATAGCAGTAAGAGCAGCCACCCTGCCATGACGATCACGTGACACAACGCTTGCGGTTTCGATCCGCCTCCCCTTCGCCGTTCAAGTCTTTCGTAGACTCCAAAGAACAGAGACGAAATCGGCACGCCAAACAATGCCCAGCCCAACATCACCTTCCAGCCTGGAGGTTGCGTGCCCGGCGTCATCGCCAAGAACAAAGGACTGACGATCAGGCAGAGTAGGTTCACAAGACAGAGCGCCCAACCTGCCTTCAGCAGGAAATCCGCTTGCCCATCTTCTGCGTGACCAGGATCGGCGCAGGGCGACGCGTACGGATTCGTGCGCTCTTCGTCGAAAGCCATATCATTGCATTCCGCACATTCCGGGGACACATTCCGGGGACACGAACCGATTATGGTCGTTTGAGTAGTTTTGATGGGCGGCCC
>CAZDHR010000342.1:0-7830 GCA_964505295.1 uncultured Planctomycetaceae bacterium | reverse complement strand
TTCAGAAAGACAACACAAGCCGACGCAAATAGGTGACTTCTGTCGGTGGTGTCTGTACACGCATGTCGAGTTGTCCGATCGGACGGCGGCGATCGAGTCGTTGCCCGGCCCGCCGGAGGCGAAGGCGACGGACGCCGACGCGGAGGATGGCAAACCATCCGAAGCGGCCTGACAGGCCCGGCCCACCTCTCTGTAGGGTTTCGTCCGGAGAGAACCCGACCTGCTGGAAGCGCTTACGTGTTGTCTCTGAGACAGCAAGCGTTCAACACGGGTCTATCAAGGCCCCTCCGCACTATCGTTTGGCCTATCCACACCGATGGGTGGTCGGCGAGATCTGTCCAACCATGGGCTTGCCAGACGCTGCCGTCCTGTCCAAGCTGCCTCCTGAGCCTCCGTCAGACGTGACGGACTCCGCAGCCGATAGATCTTCTCCAGTCGCCCGAGCCGCAACCGGCGAGGAGCGAATCGGCTGCGGGCTGTGGACGGCATTACTGCCCCAGGGCACTTGACGGGCTGGAAATCCGCGGGCCGGTAGTATCCAATGGTCCGTGGTATCACACGAAGCCGGAGCATAGCCATGGCTGCCACTCCGCCTCTCGTTCGGCAGTGGACGCTTCTGCGAGCGCTGTCCCGCCGCTCGGACGGGCTAACGGTCAAACAAATGGCGGAGGAACTGGGCGTCAGCCAGAAAACGATTCGACGCGACCTGGAGACCTTCCAGCAAGTCGGCTTTCCGATCCGGCAGACGACGGGCCAGTTCGGACGCAAGCAATGGCATCTCGACGCCTCGCGGGAAGCCCCGGGCCTGTCCTTCGCGTTCGACGAGGCTGTCGCTCTCTACTTGGGCCAGCACCTGCTGGAGCCGTTGGCCGGCACGGTGTTCTGGGAGGCATCGCGGCGTGCGTTCCGAAAAATCCGTGCATCGCTCAGCACCGAGGCCTTGCGCTACATCGACCTCTTCGCAGCGCTCTTCCACCAGACAGCCCGAGGCACGAGCGACTACTCCAGGAAAGCCGAGATGATCGACCGGCTCGTGCAGGCGATCGAGGACCGTCGGCAGGCATTCATCACCTACCGGTCGCTCCAAGCCACGGAGAGCGTGAGCTACCCGATCTACCCCTACGGGATCATCCTTCACCACGGCTCGCTCTACCTGGTGGGCTACGCGCCGGACCATGAGGAGATCCGCCACTGGAAGATCGATCGGGTCGAGGAGGTCACGCTCGAAGAGCTGCGATTCCAACGGCCCGACGACTTCGATCTCCGCGACCACCTCTCGGGCTCCTTCGGCATCTACCACGGCGAAGGCGAGGTGCACGTCAAGATCCGGTTCTCGGCCGAGGTCGCCCGCTACGTGCAAGAGAAGACCTGGCACCCGAGCCAGAAGCTGATCCCGCAGAAGGGCGGCGGAGTGACCGCCGAGTTCGACCTGGACGGGACGGAGGAAATCAAGCGGTGGGTGCTGAGTTTCGGCTGGCACGCGGAGGTAGTGGAGCCGGACGGACTACGACGGGAGATCCGTTTGGAAGCGGAGAATCTCCTGATGAGATACGGACCCGAACAACGAGTCGAGGAAGAACATGACCCACGTCATCCCGTTTGACGCTACATTTCGCGCTTTGACTGAGCACGACCCGTTCCCCTGGCAACGGGCGCTTTACGAGCGGCTGGTGGAGGCAAATGGAAGTGTGCCGCGATCGTGCGATGTTCCCACCGGGCTAGGCAAGACCGCGGTGGTGGCTGTCTGGCTGATCGGCCTGGCCAATCACCCCGATAAGATCCCGCGTCGGCTCGTCTACGTCGTCAACCGCCGGACGGTGGTCGATCAGACAACAAACGAAGTCGAGAAGCTGCGGGCGAATCTCAGGGGCGCCGGGCTGTGGGAGCGGCTGAACGAGTTGTGTGCCATCCCCCTCGACGACGATGAGTCGCCGCTGGCGATTAGCACGCTTCGCGGCCAGTTCGCCGACAATCGGCAATGGTCGGCCGACCCCGCCCGGCCGGCGGTCGTCGTCGGCACCGTGGACATGATCGGCAGCCGGCTGTTGTTCAGCGGCTACCGCGTCGGCTTCAAAGCCAAGCCGCTGCACGGGGGCTTCCTGGGACAAGACGTGCTGCTCGTGCACGACGAAGCCCACCTGGAGCCGGCGTTTCAGAAGCTGCTGATCGAGATTGGGGAGGAACAGGAGCGATGCAAGGAATTCGGCTCGTTTCGCGTGACGGAACTGACAGCCACGTCGCGCGAGCAAACAGCACCGACCCGGGATGACGTTCTCCCGCTCACCGACGAAGAGAGGAACGCACCGGCCGTCATTCCCGATCCGCCGTCGGAGCCGATCCACCATGTCTGGCGGCGATTGAAGGCGAAGAAGGCACTTCGGCTGCACGAGGTCGCCGGCGGCAAGGCGGCTGAAGAGATTGCGAAGATCGCGTTGGAGCAGTACAAGGACGCCCATGCTGCCGTGTTGATCTATGTCCGCACCCTTGACGATGTGTTAAAGGTTTGCGCTAAGCTCACGCACAAGGAGAATGGAGTATCGCAAGATCACGTCCGCCAACTGACCGGCACGATGCGCGGGCTTGAACGCGACCGCATGACCAACCCTCGCCGGGCAGATGCTTGCCGTGTCTTCGCCCGATTTCTCACACCACCGAAGCCTGACGCTGACGAACACGAGCGATGGAATATCGAGCCCATGCCGGGCACTGTCTACCTCGTCTGCACTTCGGCCGGCGAGGTCGGTATCGACATCTCTGCCGACCACATGGTCTCCGACCTGTCCACGTTCGAGAGCATGGCCCAGCGTCTTGGCCGCGTCAACCGGTTTGGAGACGGCGACGCGCAAATTGACGTGGTCTTTCCCGCAGGGTTTGACAGGAAGGACAAGCTCTCCCTCGCTCGCGAGAACGCCCTGAAGTTGCTTGAACAACTTCCGCGTGTGCCGCAATCAGAGGATGAACCCGGCGTCGTTCGATATGACGCCAGCCCCGGGGCGTTGGGTGAATTGAAGGATCGGACCGATCTTCCCTGCAAAATCGGGGATGCCTTCTCGCCGGCGCCGACGATACTGCCCGCCACAGACATCCTCTTCGACGCCTGGGCACTGACCACGATCCGCGACACAATGCCCGGTCGACCGCCGGTCGCGCCGTACCTACACGGGGTCGCCGAGTGGGAGCCGCCGGAAACCCACGTCGCCTGGCGCGAGGAAGTAGGGATCATCACCGGCGACCTGCTCGACCGCTACCATCCCGGAGATTTGCTTGAAGCCTTTCCGCTCAAACCGCACGAGCTGCTACGGGATCGTAGCGACCGTGTGTTTGACCAACTTCAGGTGCTCGCGGGCAGACACCGGACTGCCCCGGTCTGGGTGGTGGACGAACAAGGCAAAGTCAGCCCGCGGCGGCTTGGCGACATCGCCGATCCATCTGCGACCAAAGCGGCGGCCAAGAAGCCGCTGGTTGCCGGGATAGCAGGCCGCACGGTCTTGCTGCCCCCAGTCGTGGGCGGCCTGAGCCGTGGCGGCATGCTCGACGGTGCATCCGACCACGCCGATGACGTGGCCGAAATTAAGGCCCCTGCAACGGAGCGGCGCGTGCGCCTCCGGTCTGACGATGAGGAATACGACGACAAGACTGCCGGGATGCGCCTGGTGCAAAGCATCGATCCAAACGACGACGACGTTGATGATGACGAGGTTCGGCCGACGTGGGACTGGTACAAGCACAAAGCGTTGGAGGACTCGCGCACCGCCCGAAAACCGGTGCGGTGGGACATTCATGTCGGGGACGTCGTGCGTCACATCGATCGCATCCTCGCGGGCCTCGCGCTGCCCGCGGAGATCGCGCAGGCCGTGCGGGTCGCGGCGAAGTTGCACGATCACGGCAAGCGGCGTTCGCAGTTCCAGTTGACACTGGGCAACCGATCGTATCCGCGATTGGTGCTGGCCAAGTCGGGCCGCAACGGGGCGAGGTTTCCGGAAACGTATCGGCACGAGTTCGGCTCGCTGGGAGACGCCATGGATGACACGGAATTCCGACAGCTCTCGTCGGAGATGCAAGACGTGGTGCTGCACCTGATCGCGGCGAGCCATGGCCGGGCCCGGCCACACTTCCCCTCCGACGAGGCTTTCGACCTCGAGTGTCCTCAGCGCGACGCGGAAGCGATGGCGGCCGAGGTTCCTCGTCGCTTTGCCCGGTTGCAACGCAAGTACGGCCGCTGGGGCCTGGCGTACCTCGAATCCCTGCTCCGTGCCGCCGACTGGGCCGCCAGTGCCGAGCCATCGGAGTTTCTGACCGAAGCCAACGAGGTGTCGCGATGACCGACAACCCGCAGCCTACGATCACCGTGAACGTCGACGTAACCAACCCGGGCCAGTTCTTCGCCTGCTGCGGCCTGCTGGAACTGGCCGATCGGCTGTGGCATGGAGCGGAAGGATGGTTTGCGGACGGCGACCAAGTCTTCCTGATTTCGGGCAGCGGGACACTCGACGGTCTTGTCGAAGCGATTGCATCAGCAGAACTGATCCATACCCGCCCCTCCGACCTGTACTCCTCGCCGCTGATCATCGATACTCCGTTCCGTCCGCTTTCGATCGACTGGTGGGAAACGGATCTGACGGGTGCCAGGGACTTGAAGGTCTGGGCCGGTACCATGGAGAGCTTCGGCATCGCCCAAGCAATGCAGCACGCGATGAGAGATAAGCGGTTCCATGATTCAGACTTGTTCGACATTGGCATGGTGGTCACGACGCCGCATGACCCCGGAAAGAAGAAGGAGCCCTTTTACTTCGACGCCCGGCGTACTTCCAACGCGCACTCCCGTGACGTCGGCTTTTCGCCCAACGACCTGGGCTTGACAAGCATCGCGCATCCTGCCGTAGAACTTCTCTGCCTGATCGGGTTGCAGGTATCTCGCCCCGTGTTGACGGCTGAGTCACGGGTGTATGACTACTTCACATGGCATGTTCCACTGCTGCCCAATCTCCTCCTGGCCGCATCGACCGGATCACTCAATCTGGCGGATGCGCGTGCATACCGCTTTGAGAACTGGTTCCGTACGGGCCAGAAGAAACACAAGGCCTTCCGTTCCGCAATCCCACTCACCCAAGGAAACTGACCGATGTCCGACTCATCCCAGTTCGACCACTATCTCACCGACGACGGGCCGGCGGCGCTGGTCATTCGCGAGCACCTGATGCCGGTCGAGGGGCCGGACGGCGTGCTGTTCCCGGCCACGTTCGCCGCCGGTGACGGTTTTCCCGGCGGCTACAACATTGACCCGCCGCCAACCCGGGACGAGCCATGGAAGACGCCAAACGTCTGCCTCATCGACAGCGTCGGCTCGCAGGCAAATCGGATCGAGCCGTTGTTCATGCGGGAAAAGTATCGCCACCTTGTCCCGCAGATTGTAATCAAGGCGGGCGAGCGCGAAATAGACATCCTTGAAGCTGGGCATCGCGCGGGCGATGCGCTGGTTCGTTGCTCTACACTTCAAGAAGAGGTCGAGGGGGCGTTTCGAGCGTCGATCAGCGGCGATGCCTTGCCGTTGGCAAAGATCGCCCCGACGTCCTTGGTGTTCGGGGTATGGAACTCGCGAGGCGAGAAAGGGAACCAAGATAAGCGTCCACGACTAATCGCATCAGCAATCCGTGCGTTCAACGTGCGCAAGCTGACGCGCGGAGCGGTCTACATCCCGCCGCTGGATTACTCCGAGCTGGACGTCTTCACCGAGGAGGACAAAGCCAAAGCCGAAGGCAACAACAAGAGCCCTCTCGCGCAACGGGGTTTCGTTCACAACCCGGCTTCCGGGGCGCACGGCGGCGTGATCGCCGACGGCGGCATCCGTCGGGACGCGACGCTTGGGCTGGCGGCGCTTCGCCATCTGCACGCCGGCAACGACACGGCCAAAACCCTTGTCCTTCGCCGGTATATCCTCGGCCTGTCGCTCGTCGCCTTCACCGCTCAGATCGAAAACTACCTCCGCCAGGGCTGCACACTCGTGCTCAATCCCAACCAGCCGCGCGAACTCGTCGAGGTATATCCCGACGGCCGGCGTCACCCCTGCGACATCACCCACGACGCCGCTCTCCAGTTCGCCACCGAAGCGGCCAAGGCGTTCGGCGTCGGTGAAAGCCGGACGGTTCCTTTTGAGAAGGAACGCGCCAAGCGCGACGTCAAGGCCGACGATGCAGGCAAGGGTAAATCGAAGCGCCGCGGCAAGAAGGCTGAGGTTTCCACGAGTGAAGCGGAGGGCGACTGATGACCTCCTACTTCTGCATTAACGTCCGTTTCCTCCAACCGTACTCGCACGGCCGAAACGAGAACGGCGATCCGGAGTGGCCGCCGTCGCCGCTTCGCGCGTTTCAGGCCGTCGTCGCCGCTTCCTCCGGACGCTGGAATGAAAGACGACAGATCAATCGCGCCTTGCCCGCGCTGCAATGGCTGGAGAGGCAGTCTCAGCCTCAGATCGTCGCAGCAGTCGGCATTGCCTCCGACGTGAAGTGTCAGTTCTATGTTCCAGACAACACCGCAGACCTCCTCGTCCCCGCTTGGAAGAAGGGGGAGATCACCAAGCAGGCGAAACGCACTGAGAAAGTGGTTCGCCCGACGCACCTTGATGGCGATGCTGTCCACTACTTGTACCCGCTTCCGAACGGCCATTGCCCCCATCTCGACGTGTTGACCGCCGCCGCGCGCAGCATCACTCACTTGGGTTGGGGAATCGATATGGTCGCCGCTAATGCGACCATCATGTCGAGTGAGCAGGTGGCGGCGCTGGCTGGGCATCGCTGGCAACCGACGCGAGTGGGCGGTACGCCGTTGCGTGTGCCGACCGAAGGAACGCTGGATGACCTGATGCGTAAGCATGAAGCGTTCCTCAACCGACTGTCAAGCGATGGATTTAGGCCGGTACCGCCTTTGAAGGTCTTTCGAGTGTGTGGCTACCGGCGCGATGCCGAACCGCTGCAACGTCCCTATCGCGTCTTCGAACTTCGCCGGGCTGATGGCGGTCGTTTTCGATACCCACACCGCAAGCTCATCCACATCGCTGGGATGGTCCGACACCTGGCGATCGAGGCGATGAAGGCGTCTCCACCGACCGGCCTCGGAAGCGATTGGGTCGAGACCTATATCGCAGGGCACGCGACAGAAGACGCACCGGAGCATCGGCAACTCTCCTACCTGCCGCTGCCGTCGATCGGACACATACATACCGATCCGGGCGTGCGGCGAATCATGATCGTTGCGCCGCTGGGCGACGACGTATGGCTCGACCACGTGGCGCGGCATCTGGCAGGGCGGATGTTGGAGCCCTTGCGGGGTGACGAGTTCGCGGGCAAAGACCCTCCCCTGCTGGTGCCCGTGCGACACGACATCGTCGCGCGCCGCTACACCCAGCCGGCCAACGCCTGGGCCAGCGTCACGCCCGTCATCCTGCCCGGCCACGACGACCACAAGCCTGCGAAGACGCGCAGGCTGATCGAGAAGGCGCTCGCGCAATCCGGCGTCGATCAGCCGTGCGACTTCGAATGGAGCGCGTTCTCGCGGTTTCCCAAGTCGCTCTCGGCACACAAGTATGATCGCGACAAGCGACCAACCGGCTATATCAGGCCGGACTATTTGCTCAGTCAGACCGCCGTCCATCTGAAGCTGCGATTCCATGACGGCCTGAAGGTGCCAGGGCCATTGACAATCGGTGCCGGGCGGCATTGCGGCCTGGGGGTGCTGGCACACGAGCCGTAGTGCGCGGGCCATTCGCACGGCCTGCGGATTTCGCTCTTTGACAATTCGACCCGATTGAAACTCAAACGTCCGAGGCAACTCCCG
>CAZDHR010000341.1:0-7835 GCA_964505295.1 uncultured Planctomycetaceae bacterium | reverse complement strand
GGCAACGACAAGCTGCCGGCCGCCGAGGGGTACGTGCGCATGGTGGTGCCGATGACCGACGACATCGACAAGATCTCCGCGGCCCTGTTCGCCCTCTCGACCGACGGCGGCGAGGAGTATTGCGGCAAGGTGATCCGGGTCGCCACGCGCCAGCTCGGCTGGAAGCGGGGAAAGGGCGACCTCCGCTGCATCTTCATCGCCGGCAACGAGCCGTTCAGCCAGGGCGACGTCGACTACCGGGCCGCCTGCAAAGCGGCGGCCGACCGGGGAATCACCATCAGCACGATCTTCTGCGGCGAGCGCGATGAGGGCATCCACACCCATTGGGAGCAAGGGGCGAAGCTGGCTGACGGGTCGTACCTGTGCATCAACCAGGACCACGAGGTGACGCCGATCGCCACCCCGCAGGACAACGAGCTGGCCCGGCTCAGCGGCGAGATGAACAAGACGTACCTCGCCTTCGGCGACGCGGAGAGCCGCAGGGCATTCGCCGACCGCCAGCAGGCCCAGGACGTGAACGCGGCCCGATCGGCCGTCAGCGCGGCCGCGGCCCGGGCGGGGTTCAAGGCGTCGGGCCTGTACAAGAACTCCGGTTGGGACCTGGTCGACGCCGTGTCCGACGGCACGGTGAAGCTTGACCAGCTCCAGGCCGAGCAGCTACCCCCCGCGATGCAGCCGATGAGCCTCGCGGAGCGAGAAGCCTACCTGGCCAAAACGGCCGCCCAGCGCCAACACCTCCAGGCCCGGATCCGGAAGCTCAGCGCCGTGCGCGACCAGTACGTCGCCCGAGAGCGTGCCCGGCTGGCGGCCGAAGCCCCCGCCCGAGCGGCGGCCGCCGCCGAGCCCCTGGCCGACGCGGTCGAGGCGGCGATTCAGGCGCAGGTAGACAAGTAGACGACCGGCCTTGCGGCCTCACTCGGCGTTCTCAAGCGTCACATAGTCGAGCCCGAACATGTGGCCCTTGATCGCCTGGGGATTGGCGCCGACGATCTCCACCACGAGTAGGTTGGGACCCTTCTTGAGGTCGAACTGCCCCAGGTCGACCCAACGAGTCTCTCACCTCGGGCGACCATGGTAGCGTCTCCTCAAAGTCACGGATCAACGGTCACAAGAAAATCCCCCCCGCTTGGGCGAACCACGCGTGGCTCACACGAGCAGCTCTTGGCTCTCTATGGCCGAGGAATCCCAAGCTGGTCACAGATCGTGCGGGCGGTCGTCTCCTTGATTTCACGATGCCTGGGGATCGCGGCGCAGCGGCCGTTGGCAGGGTTGCGATAGATCGTGTGATTGGTGCCTTCGCGATCCAGGTAGCACCCGTGTCGCTCGACATGTCGGATCAAGTCCACACGTTTCATGACGCGGGCACTTCCACCGAAAGCGTCTCCCAAATCGCGCCGCCCGGCGCGTCTTTGGCGGCGTTCTCACGATACGCTTCCAGCACCAGTCCCACCGCCTCGCGAATGTTGGCCCGGGCTTCGTCCATGTCGCGTCCTTGCGTCACGGCGCCGGGCAACTCGGGCACCGTGGCCATGATCCAGCCGTCTTCGATGGTCGTGTAGACCACGTGGTAGTCGTGTCTCATGCCAAAGGCCTCGCGGACTCCTCGGAATCGGTTAAGCCATTCTATCAGACGGGTTCGAGCCCGTCCACAGTAAGGCCGGCATGCGGTCGACCGAGCGACTTGACACGCACCGTCGCCGCCGCCAAGATGGCCTGCGGTGGGGCCGATCGCGCCGCCGGACGCGAGCCAAGCGCAAGAGTCCTTCGTGTCAAGTGGGGGGTGTTGCCATGCGAGTGCGTTCCGCGCTTCTGTTTTTCACCCAGGTCCTGATGCTCGTTTCCCCGATTCAGGCGGAAGACGTCAAGAAGACCGACGTCTACGCCCGCCTCAAGGCCGGGATCGACGGCGTCTCGTCGATCAACACGCACGACCACCTGCGGCCTTTCGAGCAGATCCCCCGCGCGCCCGAGCCGGAGCAGGCATTGCGACACCTCTGGGCCACCAGCTATTTCGGCTGGACGCACTCGCTGGCCGCCTGGCCGGAAAGCGGGTCGTTCGACGACTGGTGGAACAACACTCAGGCCGGCTTCGCCGATGCCCGAGCCGCCAGCTTCTACCGCTACCTCCTCCCCGCGTTTCGCGATCTGTACGGCGTCGACTTCGACGCGATCGCGGCCGACGAGGCTTGCAAGCTGAGCCGGCGGATCTACGAGAACTCGCAGAGCGAGAAGTGGCTCCACGAGGTAATCACCGAGCGGGCGAACGTCGAGCTGATGATCGTCGATCCCTACTGGGCCCGGCTCGACTTCAGCACGCACTACCCGTTCACCGTGGCCCTGTGCAACGTGACCTCGCTGGTGCGCGGCTTTCACCCCGCGGAGTTCGACAACCCGCTCGAAGATCCCTACCAATTCGCCGAGAAGCACGCGATGCAGGTCGGTTCGCTGGACGACTACGTGGCGGTTCTCGACCGCATCCTGCTCGAAGCGAAGAAGGCCGACGCCGTTTGCCTCAAGAGCACGCTGGCCTACAACCGCACCTTGCGGTTTGAGAACGCCCCCAAGGAGCATGCGGCCGCCGCGTTCGGGCGCCCTCGCAAGGAGCTCACGCCCGACCAGGTCCGCGACTTCGAGGACTTCGTCATGTGGCGCCTGGTCGAATTGAGCGCCAAGCACGACCTGCCGTTCCAGATCCACACGGGCCACGCCCGAATCCAGGGCTCCAACCCGATGCTCCTCGTGGATATGATCCAGGCGAACCCCAAGACGAAGTTCATCCTGTTCCACGGCGGCTTCCCGTGGATCGAGGAGACGGGCCTCGTGGCCATGCGATTCCGCAACGTCTGGCTCGACTCCTGCTGGCTCCCCACGCTCTCCTACTCGATCGGCAAGCGGGCGTATCAGGAGTGGCTCGAAATGATCCCCTCCAGCCGGATCATGTGGGGCTCCGACTCGGGCACGGCCGAGGCGATCTACGGCTCGACCGAGTTCACGCGTCAGTGCCTGGCCGAAGCGCTGGCCGAGATGGTCCTCCGCGGCGACCTCCGCGAGGCCGACGCCCTGCGCATCGGCCGGCAAGTGATGCGCGAGAACGCCCTGGAGATGTTCCCGTCGCTCCGCAAGCGACTCTGGCGCCGTCAATCGCCGAAGTCGGCCAGCTCGCGGAGAAACGCGTCGCCGCCCTCGACGGCCGGGTAGAGCCTCGCTTGCTCGAACGTGTCGTACGTCCAGTAGAGCATCCCGTTCAGATGCCACTGGAGGATGACGTCGCGGATCGCCAGCAGGTTCCGCTTCGCTTGCTGTAGATCGCGGTCGACGTGCCGAAACGCGCCGAACTCGCCCACGATGATCGGCTTCGCGCGGCGGATCTGGCTCATCTCGGGCGCATCCAGGAGACTCGACTTCATGTCCCTCTCGAAGGCTTCGGCGACGGTCTCCTGCGGCCGGGTGCGGTAGAAATGAACGTCGAGGAAATCGAGGTCGCCGCGGCCCAGCGAACGCAGCGTGGGCGGAAACCGAGGATCGCCCGACGAGCCGGGCCAGATCCCCTCATGAGTCTCCAGCGATTTGCCGACCGCCCTCAGCGTGAACAGCCCTTCGGTCACGAGCAGCTCCGGATCGATCGCCTTGACGGCCCGGGCGATTTCGCCGTGGTAGCGGTGCAGCCCGTCGTCCGCGAGGGCACGTCGCTGGACGGGGTCGGCGAGGTCGTAGGTGGTGCCGTCGGCGCCGGTGAACTTGCCTTCGCGGCGGTCGAACGGCCACTGGTCGCCCCGCACGGAAAGCTCGTTCTGGCACTGGACGCCCAGAAGCGTCGCGAGCAGGCCCCGGTCGCGCTCGGCGATGAATCGCAGAAAATCGGTGACGTACTCCTTCTTCGCCTCGATCCCTTCGCGGGTGAGGTAGATGGCGTTCTTGCTCCGCGGCAAGCCGGCCAGCTTCTCGCCGTAGTACGCGTTGCGCGGAAGCTCGCCGTCACCGAACGTGGGGAGCACGTAGACGCCGTGCCGCCGGGCACGATCGAGGAAGTCGACGAAGTTCTCCAGGTACGGCCCGTGGAGGCCCCGCGTGGTGTCGAAGTCCCCCGCGATGCCCGGGTCCTTCGGGTGCCGGCCGCAGACGAACACGCGCACCGTGTTGTAGCCGTGCCGCTGGAGCGTCTCGAACATCGCCTCCGCTTTTTCGGCGTCGTAGTGGGCCGGCGTCGTCCGGGTGGCGGCCTCGAACGTGGCGTGCGTGTTGCGCAGCCGGACGTAGTTGAAGCCCTTGACGACGAACGGCTCGCCCGTCTCCTTCACGAAGAAGCTCGCGTGCGGCGAGCCCGGGCGCACGCCGACGCGAGGGAGATAGCGCTCGGGGTCGACGCTCGCCTCGGCCGCGTTTTGCGCGGCGACGTCGGCCGCAGTGACGGCGACCGCGATCGGCAAGCCGCAAAGCAAGATCGCTCGGATGGCAGTACGCTTCATCACTCGTCTCCCAACAGAAAAAGGCGCGTTTCGCCTGCGACCATGGGAAGCTCGAACTGCGAGACGCTTGCACCGATCACACGGTCGGTGTAGAGATCGCGAACGGCCGTCGCCCGGGGCAACACGACCCGCTTCGTGCCGGGCTCGCTGGCCGTGAGGGCGAGGAACCGGGCGTCGGCGCTGACCACGTCGTCCGAATCGACGTAGGTGTGAACGCCGGATGCCCGAAGCACGTTGCGCAAGAGGGCCGCGGGGGCGTCCGTCGTTCCCACGTAAACGCGGAGCCCCTCCGGCCCGGTCTTCGCGGCCACCAGGCTCTCGCCACTCGGCAAGGCGGCCAGCGGCGTGACGCCCGGCCCCGGCTCGACCGCCCAAAGCGGATCGAGCTTCGCCTTCGTGCCGAACGGCTCGGCGGAAAGGCCGCCGAGAAGCGGGCCGTCGCCCCCGACGAGCTTGACCTCCGCGTTCTCGGCTTCGATTCGGGTGACCGGCATGCCGACCAGTTCGCTGATGAGTCGGTCGTCGGCCCGATCGCCCAGGAATCCGCTGCCGTAGAAGTAGACGGCCGTCTTCTGGCGGGTCGCGTCGGCGATCGCCTTGCGAGCGGCCTGGTCGAGATGGAACGGGTTCAGGAAGATGTAAGCCTTGGCCGGCGGCACCTTGCCGGCGACGAGGTCGCCCAGGTAGTGGACGCGAATCGGGGCTCCCATGCGGTAGAGCTTCGCACGGAGTAGGTAGCACTGCTCGCGCATGATCGTCCGGCTGCACGCGATGGCCCACGGCGACCGCTCGTCGACGATCACCGCCACCTCGGGGGCGAACGTGGCGGGCTCGGCCACGTTTTGGTCGTAGTGCATCTTGAGCCGGGCGATGTTGTCCCAGAGGTCCTGCCCGTCGAGCCAGCCCACGCCGCCCAGGTCCATGTACCAGCAGGCCATGCGCCGCGGGAGGACGTGACCGTAGTTGCGCTGGTGGACCCAGAACGACTTCTGGGGCGTGTCGACGCGTCCGAAGCCGGCGTCCTCGGCGGCCAGGTACGTGCGTGTGTCGTCCTCGTTGAGCCAGAGCTTGCCCGCGGCACGAACCGAGTCGACGGCCGTCATGAACAGCCCCGCCCCGCCCGACTGGCGGTCGAAGTACGAGATGGGCGAGCAGAGGATATCGACGTCCGGGCACCGAACCATTCGCCCCATGGCCAGGTGGCCGCTCACCTGCGGGCCCGAGGGGATGCCGCACATGTCGAAGAAGTAGCCGTAGAAGAAGGTGACGAGCTTCTTGCCACCGGTCTCCTCTTTGATCGCTCGGGCCATCATCTCCAGCGGTTCCTCCATGGCGAGCTGCTTGTACTCGTAGAAGTCGAGCAGCCTTCGCTCGGCGGTCGGGTCGCGGAAAAGGCCGTGGGTGGTAGCTCGCCGCTGTTCGGCGGTGGGGAGCGGGGCCGTTTCGAGCGAGACGCTCGGATCGCGCCATGCGGCCCGCAGGGCTTCGTCCGTGGCGTATCGCCCCTTGAGCCACCCGCGAAAGCCCGCGGCCATGGCGGGCGAAAACCCCGACAATCGCGGCTCCCACGACCGCTGGTAGAACCACTCGCCCGTGTGCTGGCCGCACGGATGGTAGCCCAGCATGTGTTCGCCGTAGTGCTCCTCGCAGAAGCGGACCAGGGCGCGAAGGTGCCGGACCGTCTCTTCCCGCCAAAGCGTCGAGGCGGGGCATTCGCTCTTGGTTTGGCCGTCGTCGAAGGTGAGGCATTGGTCCGGATGGGCCTTTTGCCACCAACCCGGGGCGCCCATGCCGAACCGGGGCAGGAAGAGGGCGTCGGGATCGGCCTTCAAGGTGGCCTCGAAGGCGTTGACCACGCCGCCGTAGTCCGCCTTGTCGCCCTCCTTGGGCCACGGCATGGGGATGCCGAACGAGTGGATGTGGATCCCGGCCGCGGCGGCCATGCGGACCTGGCTCTGGTAAACCGAGTGGCTGTCGTCGGGCGGGTAGTTCGTCCACGGCGGGCCGTGGTGCAGGGGCAACAGATCGCCCTCGAGCTTCCGGTCGGCCTTCATCTTGACCGTGTACGTGTACTGCCGGCCCCGGCGGCACGTCATGCCGGTCTGGTAGAAGTGGCAGTGCATCGTCGACGAGCCGCCGCTACGGATCACGAGCCGGCACGCCCGGTTGCCCTCGGGCGCGTCGCCCTCGACCACGTCCCACTCGGCCTCCGAGCCGTACGACTGCTTGTCGGTGAACAGGCTCCACGCCTGGCCCACCTCGGCCTTGGTCCCCTCCCAGCCGCCGAAGCGGAGCATGTTCCGGGCGGCCGGGTCGTCGCGCGGGCCTTCGACCACGCGCACGTCGTCGATCCACACGGTCCCCGGCCCGCTCCCGCCCAGGCGGATGTGCACGCCGAAGTTGCCCTCGTTGTTCTCCGGCGCGGTGAACGTCAGCCCGTAGGTCTTCCACTCCGTGTCGAGCGTGAACGTGTACGGTCGCCCGCCCGAGGCCCAGCCGAAGAAGATCAATGGCGCGGTCGGCTTGCCGTCGACGAAGAGCGTGGGCGAGCCGTGAAGATTCTTCACTTCGCCGGTGGCAGCGAGGGCGACGCGCGCCGCAACGCTGAAAGCCAAGGCGATTGCGAGCACGAGGAGGAAGGCGAGAGTTCTTCGCATGGTGGGAGCCTTTCGTGATCGATTGCAGGCAGGGTGCGTCGGGGGTAGGGTGGGTCGAGGTACGAGACCCACGTCTGTCGACTTAATACTCCGCGTGGGTCTCGTACCTCGACCCTACCGCCAGCTTGCAGGACGCCGTACTTTCATCCCGCGGGACGCAGCCCGCGGGCTTGGGCGTGTTGTGCGCGCAACGCTGTGCTCAAGCGACGCTATTTCCTCTCCGGCGGCAGCAGCACCACGCTTCCCGTCCAATTGCCCTGCGGCAACACGATCTCCTCCCCCGCGGCGAGTTGCTTCTGGAGGATCGCCATCCGGTTCTTGTTGCGGTCGGTGTAGTGGAACGAGAGGCCGTCGACCGGGCTCCAGCCGGTCACGTCGATGCCCGTCTGTTTGGTGGCCGTGGCGATCGTGAGCGTCGTGTCGCGCTTGGCCTTCACGACGATTTCGGCCGGCACGCCGCCGTCGGTCTGCGTGTACGTCCAGCCCTCATACCGCTCGGGCACCTCCTTCCACACGTAGGTCCGGTTGCCGAACGCCGTCTGGTCGGCGCCGAACGGGCGCACGCGGAAGTCGTGGCCTTCAAGCTGCAAGTCGCCGTGCTCGTGGGTCACCTTCTCGCCGCGGCCCAGCCAGGGCGGCGAGTCGTCCATCGAGAGCTCCCGGAACCGCTCGATCCGGTGGAACGTGAAGTAGTTGGCGTCGTGGGCGTTGT
>CAZDHR010000340.1:0-7852 GCA_964505295.1 uncultured Planctomycetaceae bacterium | reverse complement strand
CGGAGAAGGTGGCCGACTTCAAGGCATCGGTGTACGCGGGCTCCGACGCGAGGCTTTTCGTCGAGAGCGATCCGGCCCAGGCCCGCGCGATCCGCGACGGGCCGGGCCGTTCTCTGTCCGCAGATTCAGAGGGTGCTATGATCTACAGCCTCAAACACGGCTTCTTCTTCATCCACATCCCGCGTACCGGGGGAACGTCGATCACGCGGGCGTTGCTGCAAGCGAGCTACCCCGAGTCGGTCGTCGAGGTCTTCGAGCTCAAGCACGCCGGGGCGGAAGAGCTCCGCTGGCTGGTCGACGCCGACTGGCCAGCCTGCTTCCGGTTCGCCGTGGTGCGATCGCCGTGGGAGATCATCGCCAGCGACTACCGGCTGATCCGCCAGTCGGCCTGCGAGCTGTGCTGGAAAACGGGCCTGCACACAACGGCCAAGTGGATCGCCCACTTGCGCCGCGTCGCGACCCTCACATTCGGCCAGTTCGTCGAGATGTTCTACCTCGCCCGCGCGACAGCCAAGGTCCGGCCCGGCGGGTTCTGGCCGACCTACTGCCAAGACCGCTTCGGCCGCGAGATGGGCGTCGAGGCGATCCGCTTCGAGGAGTTGTCGGCCCGCTGGCCCGGGATCCTCGCCCGGTGCAACCTGGACCCCATCGACCTGCCCCACGTCAACGGTGCCGACCCCGAGATCCCGACGCCCTGGACGCCTGAGCTCGTCGCCGGCGTAGGCGAGCTGTGCTGTGAAGACGTCGTCCGTTTCGAGTTCCAGCCGCCGGCGGTGTGAGGGGGGGGTGAATACGTTCGCCAAGACGCAAAGGACAAAGGAGACGTAAACATGGCCGAGCTCGGCCAACGCGCCACGTGCCGTTCGTGCGGCGAACCGATCGAGTACATCGGCCCCTACTGGCGTCATGTCGGCTCCAGGCCCAGGCACGTGGCCGAGCCGGCCGACGCGGAGGCGGCGCCGCAATCCCTCCCCCGCGTCGCCTGCCTCTGCCCGACCTACCGCCGCCCCGCCCGGCTTTTGGCGAATTCCATCGCCTGCTTCGAGGCCCAAGACTACCCGGCCGACCGGCGCCGCCTCTTCATCCTCGACGACGCCGGGGAGTTGGCCCCGCAGCTCGGGGCCAACTGGTCGATCGCCACAACCCGGACACGCTACCCGAGCTTGCCGGCCAAGTACAACGCCCTGGTCGACCTGGTCGACGCCGCCCGAGCGGTGGGAGGCCGAGATCCTCGTCGTCTGGGAGGATGACGACATCTACCTCCCGTGGCACGTCCGCTCGATCGTCGGCGCGATGTACGCCCCGGCCGACGATCGCCACAAGTACGGTCGGGCGTGGGTCCACCCGTCCCGCGTCTGGAGTCTTTACGGCGGCGACCTGCACCAGGAGCCGGCCCGCGGCCGATTCCACGCCGCCCTGGCCATGCGCCGCGAGACGCTCCGCCGCATCGGCGGCTGGGTGGACACGCCCCGCGCCGACTTCGACCAGCAACTCCTCGCCACCCTCCGCCGCGACTGCGGCCCGCCGGCCGATCCGTGCGCAAGCGTTCCCTCCCAGCTACGTCTTCCGCTGGGGGAGTACTGAGAGCTACCACGGCCAAGGGTTCATGCGGTATCTGTCCATTTTGAAAACTGATCTTTTGCGAAATGCCGGAATCGCGTAGGCTTCCGGCATGACGACTCGCGAACTGGAAGAACAGCTCCGCCAACGTGACGCCCGGATCGCGGAGCTGGCTGCGCGGATTAAGGAACTCGAAAAAGAGATCGAGGAGCTGAAGAAGGTGCTGGAGGAGAGGGCCAAGTCGAAGGAGTCGAAACCGCCGAGGGAGGCAGCCAACTACAGCGTCGATCGGCATGAGCGGAAAGAGCGGAAGAAACGGCGTCGCAAGAAGTCGACCGGCAGGAAGCCGAAAGACGCCAAGCGTGATCAGGCCACGCAGACCATCGACGTGTATTGGCATCGGGCCCGTCGGGCGAAGTGCGTGCTGCGTCGCGAGTAGTTCGTCTGGCGGCTGATGGACGGCAAGGCCCAGTACGTGCACTACCGCATCTTCGACAAGCCGGATTCGACCGATCTGCCGCCGATCGACGGCGTTCGCAACGCCAGGTGTGAATACGGGCTGGAGATTCTCGTCACACTGGCGTTTCTGGTCTACTGGACGGGCGTGTCGATCGACAAGGCGTGCGAGATTCTCAGGTTTTTCACGGGCCTGGAACTGTCGAAGTCGCAGGCCGATTCGTTGCTTTCGCAGTTGGCGGCCGACTGGGAAGCCGAATACGACGCGATTGCGGAACTGGTCGCCGTGGCCGCGGTTCTCTACATGGACGAGACCGGCTGGAAGGTGGGCACGCGGTCGTGCTACACGTGGATCTTCAGCACCCTCTCCACGGTGTTGTTCAAATGCGGGGTGGGGCGCGGCAAAGAGGTGCTCGTGGAGGTGTTGGGCGAGCAGTTCGACGGCATCGGCGTGAGCGACGGTTACCGTGCCTATCAGTCGCAGTTCACCGAACATCAGCTCTGTTGGGCGCATTTCCTTCGCAAGGCGATCGCCCTGTCCCTTCGCAACCCGAAGAACCAACAGTACGCTCGTTTTCTCAAGTCGCTGTTTGCGATCTACCGCAGCGCGGTGCGAGCGGCACGCGACAAGCGGCTGTCGACAGGCCGCGCGGCGAAGGGAAAGAAGCTGCAAACGCGCATTCGCATGATTTGTCGCCGAGCGGGTGAAACGGCCGACGAACAGGCAACGCCGGACGACGCGAAGTTCGTGCGTCTCCAGAAGGAACTGGTCGAGAACATCAAGAAACTCTTCGTGTTTGTCTTGCATCCGGAGGTCGAGGCCACGAACAATCGGAGCGAACGGCAGGCCCGCTCGGAAGCGATGGCCCGCAAGGCGGCGCGGACCAGCAAGACGGAGCGCGGTGCGAAGCGACGCGGCATCATCATGAGCGTTTTGGCCAGCTTGTCGAAACGCCTGGAACGTTTCACGCTCTCGAGCCTGTTGTCGGAGATCGAGCGTTGGCTCGAAGCGGGTTGCTCCGTGTTTCAGAGCGAACTCGCCGCCCTTCCCCATGCCACCGGCCCCCCATCCCCCGCACGTCCGTAACGCGGTCGCGTTTCCGCCCCAACCTGCGCCCCACCCACTTCCCACCTCTCGGCCCGTACCGCCAAAATAGACAGATACTTCATGCGCTCTCCGGCCGACGCGGCCTGGTACCACGACGCCCCCAGTCGGATTCCCTCGCAAGGCACCGCGATTCGCATTACGCCCGCGCTGGACACGGAAACCAAAGCCCTGATGGGCCGGCTGTCGATGGCGGTCTCGCGACCTACCGCGCGCCGTGCCAGCTTCGCTCGCTCGATCCAGCTTCAACCGGAGGAGCGCTGCCCCGCCTCGGTGGCCCGGACGATTCGCCAACCGGTGCCGAACGCTTCATAGGGGAGATCGCGTTCGGATGTGACCCGCTCGACGGCCTTTCGCACGTCGTCCCAGTTGAGGTCGTCGCCTACGATGATCGCCTGGGGGAAAAGGTCGAGCGCCGTGGTCAGGTCCTTCGCCACGCTCTCGTAGCGGTGGTCGGCGTCGATGTACACCAGATCCGGCTCCAGACCGGCCTCGGCGACGCGCTGGAGGCCTTCCACCGAATCGGCCTTCACCGGGATGATCTGATCGCGGTAGTTCCAGCACTCCGAGAGAAACGTCTCATGGAGTTGCGGCAGGAACTCCGCCAGTTCGGGATCCGCTTGGTGTTCCGGGCTGCCCTCCCAATGGTCGATCGCCACGACCATGGCCTGAGGCGCCAGGCCCGCCAGGAATCGCGTTGAACGTCCCGTCCAGGAGCCCAGCTCGACGATCAGCTTCGTGGTTTGCGATACCGAGCGGGCCAGGGCCTCTTGCGTGCCGGGGAAAAGCCAGTCGCGCTGCGGGAACGGGTGAACGTCCGGCTTCTTCGGAGGCCAGGCGTACTGGGCCGCAAAGTTCGCAAGCGCCGGCGGCCGCTCGGTCGTCGTCTCGCGAGCTGTGCCCGGCCCCGGGCCGAAGTTCAAGGTAAAGCTCCCAAAACGCTGCCGCTCCAAACCGGCGTCCTCCCACCCGTAGTGGTACGTGCCGATGTGCCAAAGCCGAATCGAGGTGTCGGTATAGATCCGGTACCCGCACTCCCGCGCACGATGACAGAAGGCGTAGTCCTCGGCCAGGTACCAGTACCCGTCTTCGATCGGCCGGATCATCGGCAGAAAGAACGGAAACATCGGGTGGCCGAACCGCTCGTTGCACACCGCCAGCTTCAGCCTCCGTTGCATCGTCAGGTAAACTTCCCGGCGAACCAAGAGAAACCCCGTTCCCGCATACAGCAGTTCGATCAGGTTTCCCCGCTTGCCGAACTGCATCGACGGCGTTCCCGGCATGATGTGGCAGGCCAGGGCCCGCTTTCCCTTCTGCGGGTATACGCCGCCGACGATCGGCAAGTCGTGCGAGCGAAGCTGATCTACGCTGTCGGGATGGAAGGCGATGTCCGAGTCGATCCAGAGCGTCTCCTCGAAGCCGTCCAACAGCGCGTCGGTGGCCATCTGGTTC
The DNA here is from genome assembly GCA_964505295.1 of uncultured Planctomycetaceae bacterium. Classification (GTDB taxonomy): domain Bacteria; phylum Planctomycetota; class Planctomycetia; order Pirellulales; family Thermoguttaceae; genus DATKZH01. Next base: position 3,279 of record CAZDHR010000340.1, on the reverse strand, counting down.
CGCCCCTGGTCGATGGCCGCATAGCCGCCGACCCGGCGGACCGGGTAGCCGCGCCGCTCAAGTTCCTTCAGAGCGTCGTCGCACTCCTGGTGGATAAACCCTGAGAAGGGGACGAGGATCGCGCACCGGCGCGGGTCCATCGGGTGCGCCAGTCGCCTCGCAGGTCGCGCCGCGGGTGCCTCCGCCGGGCTTTGAGCCGGGCGCTGGCCGAGCACGATCACTTGGTCCCCCTGCGGGATTCCGGCAAACGTGAGAACCTCGCGGACCCCCTCCTCGCTCGTCAGGATCTCCGTGTCCCAAACACGCACATTGCCCGGGTGCCGCCTCGCCAGCTCCTCGGCCCTGTCATAGTACTCCGTCCAGTACCGGCGAATCCCCTCCTCGCGGTCCTCCGTATCGTACTTGGGAAAAATGCGGCTCCAGAGCGGATCATGATAGAATCCCGGCGGCGGCTCCTTCGCCCAGTGATTCGTGGGAAACGGCGCTTGCTGATCCAGGAACCGGCAAAACCCGGTCACCACCTCCTCCCGGGGACGCTTCAGGCAGATGATGCGTATCTCCGCATCGAACCGGATCGCCTCCTCGAAGTACGGCAGATAGAAGGTGGCCACGTCGCCGACGAACCGTTCGGTCCGCGTGTCCAGAATCCGCTGCAAACGCTCCCGGATTCCCGGCGCACCGGGCTCGACCACCCACGGCAAGAGCGGCGGCTGCTCGTGCGTCACCCGGCTGTTGGGCTGCCGGTCGAGAATCTGAGCCAGAAGCAGAGTCCCGCACTGCCCGGCTCCCATACCGAGAATGATCTGGCGTTTCATGGCACGCCCGCCAAGAAGGACCGATCCGCCTGGTGTCACACCCGGAACAGTCCTGACTATACCGAAACGCGCGGGCGAAGTCCACCGAGCGCCGCCGCTTCCGCCCCCCGACCGAGATGGCGCGCTTAGCCTTGGCCATGGAGAAAAACCAGGGCCGGTGGCTAAGTACGGCGGACGCCGTTGCCCTTGGCGTCGCACTCTCACTCACGCCCGTCGCTGGCAAGACGACGCCCGCTGCCTCTTGTGCCTGACGGCACGCCGATGGCGGAGCTATCGGCGTCACCCGCTAGTAGGATTCGTCGGGGCACTGGTCGTCACAGTCGCGGACTAGGCCCTCCCCAAAGACCCTCTCGACGTCTTCCAACTCGGTTTCAACGAGCTTAAAGAAGGCGTCTCTCTCGTGAGTTATTGAGATGAACCATGGCCTTCCCGATGGTCGGAGGAAGCTCAAATCTTCCGGATACCGCGGGCCCAACCAATCCCATATCGACCGAGCCGCCTGACGAAGTATGGTGAGCGAATCCACGGTCGAAGAGAACTTGTATACTCTGGCCATCGCGCCGCCAAGCACACGAGTGCCGGGCCATGCAAGGCTGGGACGTTCGTACACGAGGAACGGATTGAGCGATCGGAGCAATTCGTGGCCCTCCGTTGATAACCCTGAGCGGTTCACGACAATAAACGATCCGCCAAACTGCCCAGCAAGATCAAGCAAGCAGGAATACTCTCCTGCCTCCCTCCCACGCCCTACCGAGAGAGTATAGTGCAAATGTCCCTGACATTACTGTACCGGTATATGGTCTACCGGCGCGATGTGAATATGGGGAGCACTGAATGGGCGGTTTGGGTGGATCTCCGGCCCGTCATGCGCCAGTCCAACTTCGTCGGTCTTCGTGAAGTCGCTACCATGCAAGCGAACCGTTCCCCAACAGCGCAAACTCCCGAGGTTCGCTCCAACACACAGTGGTCAAGCGCAGGATGAGAAACGCGCCTTCATCTCTCGCTTCAACGACATGAACTGCGCTGACCGAAAACCGCTCCTGCATATGCAAAAGGATTTGTTCCGCTGCATCGAAGGCTTTGTTGTCGCCCCAATCTTCGATCATTTGCTTGATCAAGACATCGGCAAACGTGATTGTACCGCAGGTCATGTCAACCTCCTCCTTTGCCGAAATCACGGAACGTCGGATGTCCTCGGATTTGCCTTCCGGAAGATGTGAAGACATCGTGGACATGAAGCGTTTCCCCCGTCGCTGGATTCTGATACACGCTTTCTATACTTACGCCACCCCTCGCGCTTCGCGCGGTTGCAGGCTCGGCACTCGCCGAGATGCGCTGCCAGTTCTGTGGATTCTCGCGGAAATCCGCAATTCGTTCCGAAAGCGAGCGTGGTCCACACGGATTATTGTTGTGCGACAGCAGGCCGAGGTTCGAGACGTGGAACACGTGCTCGCCGGCGACCGTCATGTTGTAGACGCGGTGCACGCCGGGCAAGCGGCGCACGCCGTGGACTGTCAGCCAGCCGTGGAGGCCCCGGAGCCGTTCGCCTACACGCAGTTCTCCCGTGTTTACCCAAGCCTGGCGGTCCGCGCTATAGAACTTGTGCAGGCCGGTAGGCTTGACCGTTTCCCGATGCCCCTCGTCGTCTGTCAGGCTCAACTCGAAGACATAGGGGTTCAGATGGTTGACGGTCGTCAGCACCACGCTTCCCGGGCCGTCGGGAATGGGCGGACACGGCTCGTTGGCTACGACCACTGCGCGAAGGTTTTCCGGCAGGCCCATCTCCAAGAGATCGAGCGGCAGAGGCACCGTCGCCCCTGGCTGAGCACCATGTTGCTCGACCCACTCCGGCGGCTGGAGCGTTTCTACCTCGATTACGTCGAGCGTCCCGTCGGGCCAGCGGTCCTCGGCCCGAAGGCGCAGCAGTCGCCACGTGGCCGGATCGACGACCAACCCGCGGGTCCTCGGCAGGGCATCGCGCTGGGGATCGTGGGCGACCACCCGCTGGCCGACCCGAATCGTCTCGATGTTCCGGGCGGCGGGCCGATTCTCAGTAGCGACTGCGGGCTTGAGCTGCACAGCCGGCTGTACCGACATCCCCAGGAACGCCTTGCCCGCGAAAAAGCACGCCGCCAAGAGACAGACCGCCAGCCACCACCGCCCCGGTCGGCGCGAGATGTGGTCACCCTCCCTGCCCGAAAGAGAATCCATCGCGGCCACGGGAGAAGCCGACTCGTGGCGATCTGCCAAGCCATCCCCGCCTGCGAAATCGTCACACGTGTCGAGCATGCCCGTCCCCATGCTGGGGCTTGTTTCGGTGATCAGGCCCCTCGTCGTCGGCGTGCCGCGGTATGCCCCCGTGTGCCGCTCGCCGACCCCGTCGGCGTGCCGCCGCGCCAATTGCGGCGACATTCCGGGGACACGAACCGATTATGGTCGTTTGAGTAGTTTTGATGGACGGCCC
>CAZDHR010000339.1:0-7897 GCA_964505295.1 uncultured Planctomycetaceae bacterium | reverse complement strand
AGATTCCGGCAGCATGGGTCGCTTTCGCGAAGACGACAGTGCCATTCAGGTCTGAGATTACGTTCCACATGCCAGATTAGAGTCTTAGTCTGTAGGATGCGCGCGCCGTGCGCGCATCTTGTACAGTGGTTTGTTCAGTAACCCTTTTTGGTTGTGGCCGGAGGCCGCGTTAAGGCAAAAGAGGTGCCACCGAGCCACAATACCACTGCTCGCGCTGCTGTCACTGCAAGCATCGCGAAAGACGCTCACGAAATACCCCGCCAAGACAGACGCCTTACTTGTGTGATACCAACAGGTTACCAAACGTCAGCAAAGTCAGTTCCGGGAATCGCTGGGGCGGAGAAAGCAACGGCGGAACAGCGGAAGAACGCCGAGAAAGGCGACTCCGCGTTGTGGGAGCTTGACGTAACCCCTTGTCGCCAAAGGCAAATGCGAGAGCCGGGACTCGAACCCGGACGGGTTTCCCCACTGGATCCTAAATCCAGCGCGTCTGCCAATTCCGCCACTCTCGCGCTCTTTACGCAGCAAGGACTTACGTCGATTCACCCCGCGGCCTCCTTGCCGACGGTGGGGATTTTGTGGGGACTTATTTCCCTCGCCGATGCGAATTCTACCACGTGGTCGGGGCCCTGGGCACCCGCCCCGTACGACAGCCGAGCTACCGCTTGGCGGGTCGTTCCATGCCGCCCGAGCGCAGGGCGTTCAGGGGGCTGGAGGCGTCAAACGTGCGAGTCGCTCCTGGATCGAGTTGATCAGCCGCTCGTCGCCGGCTTCGTGGGCGAGTCGGAGCCCGTTTTCGACGGCCGACAGGGCATCTGCCGTCCTGCCGACAGAGGCTCGGCGACCCGGAGCACCGGACCGACGTCTCGATCTGGTATCCCGACGAAACGCCGTTTCCCTTACGGGCACGGGCTCGTTCCTCTGGATGGCTGAAGAGACAGCGGTCGTGACATGGCGCTGTGGGAACGCGCAAGCTGCTCTCGCCTGATCCTGAACACGCCCCAAACCGAGACTCACGGCTGGCGCTGCGAACCGCACTCGACACCCCCCGGGCAGGCGGGTCCCTCAGGCAGCCGGCTGTCTCATCTTCGCCGTGCCTTTCCCCGAAAGTGCAAGCGGTCCTGTGGGGGCACTCATGATAGAATCACGTGCTGGTGGCGGCCTTCCTTCACGCCCGAGGTTCTGCCTGTTTGTGGTATTCGGGAGAGGAATCATGCGACGACGACGTTGGATTCGCCTTGGGAGCGCGGGCCTTCTGCTGCTCGGCGCGTTGACCGGCTTCTCAGGGAGAACGGCTGCGGGTCAGTCGGCCGGGGAGCCTTCGAGTCCGACGGCCCGCATCAAGGAGCTGGCCCCCAGCGGCGCCTGGTGCTGGTTCCAAGACCCCCGCGCGGTCTATTTCGAGGGCAAGCATCGCCGCACCTACGCGGGCTGGATCACGCTGGCCGGGGACGTCCAGGTCGCTTCGATCGACGCCGACACCGGCGAGATCATCGTCGGGACGCTTCGCGAGAGGCTAGAATCGGACGACCACGACAACCCGGTCATCCTCGTCACGCCGGATGGGCACCTCACGGTCTTCTATTCGAAACACAACGGACCGGACCTCTTCTACCGCCGAAGCACCGAGCCCGAGAGTGTCGAGCACTGGGGGCGCGAGCAAACGGTCTCCACCAATACCAGGGCCGAGAGACGGTACATGGGATTCACCTACTACCACCCGATGCGGCTTGGCGCAGAGGGCGGGAAGACCTATCTCTTCTGGCGGGGTGGGAACTGGAAACCGACCTTCAGCACTACGCTCGACGGCAGCATTTGGACGGAGGCCCGAAACCTCCTCACGAGCAACGAGCGGCGGCCCTACATGAAGGTCTGCTCCAACGGTCGGGACAGCATCCATTTCGCCTACACCAGCGGCGACCCGAATCCGAAGGAAACCAAGATCACGAGCCTCTACTACGCGTTCTATCGAGACGGGGCTCTGCATCGAGCGGACGGCACCCGGATCTGCCCGCTCGACGAGGTGCCCTTCGAGCACACCCAGGGCGACCTGCTCTGGGACCACGTGGCCACCGGGCACCGCGCGTGGGTCTGGGATATCGCTCTCGACGCGGAGGAGAAGCCCGTGGTCGTTTTCGTGACGCTTCCGGACCCTGAGGACCACCGCTATCAGTACGCGCGCTGGAACGGTGACAAGTGGGACGTTCACGAAATCACGCGCTCTTGCGGAGGATTCACCCTTCCGTTGCCGGACGGCACCCGGACGTCGCCTCGATACTCCGGCGGAGTCACGTTGAACCACTCCGACCCGCGGGCGGTCTACGTCTCCGCCAAGCGCGGGGGCATCTTCGAGATCGAGAAATGGACGACGTCGGACCAAGGCAAGACCTGGACTTCGCAATCCGTCACCTCAGGCTCCGCGAAGAACAACGTCCGCCCGGTCGTTCCTTGGGGATTCAACGGCAAGGGGGTGGAAGTCTTGTGGATGCACGGAGACTACTACTACTGGAAGGGGCGATACCATACCGCCATCCGGATGAAGATCGCAGAACCATGAGGTGAGGCATGGCCGGAAAAACGACACGGAGAGGATTCCTGGGGGCGATGGCGGCCGGCGACGCGCTGGGGGCATGGCTGCCCGGCTTGGTCGTGGGCGGGGCTTCGTCGGCACACGCGGCCGATGAGCAACCGCCGCGTTCACCAGCGGGCTCCGAGCCGCGGGCCGTGGAGGCCGACATGCGGCGCCGGGCAGGGTGGCAGCTTGGCCGGAAGCGGCTGGTGGTGGATTACTACCGCATCGGCCGCAAGATCGCGTACCCCCTGCCGCTGTCGAGTCTTGTCATCCCCGAGGTCCGTGTGCCCAGCATCCCCGTCTACCCCTGGGCCACGTGGCTAACGTGGACGCTCGAAGAGCGGATCAACTGCCTGGGTTGGGCCGCGGAGTGGTTCGAGGACGAGAAAGCGCGGCAGGCGGCGACCGCGGACCTGGCGGCCTTGGCGCGGTGGCCCACGTATCAGCAGTATTCCAACCCGGACCTCAGCTCGGCCCACGCGGGTCGGATTCTCTGGACGGCCTCCACGCGCTGGCGATGGCCGGACGAGGACCTCCGTCGCAGCGTCCGTGAGGCGTGTGTCCGCCACGTGGAAGCTCTGCTGCCCGCTTCCGACAAGGTCTTTGGGTCGGTTCACACCAAGGAGGACGTCCTCGGTCGCGACGCCCCGCACCGCCTGTTGCACAACATTCCCTTGATCGGCACCATCGGCGCGGCGCTGACGGCGGCAGCCGCCGGACATTCGGCCGCCGCCAAGCTGAACGCCCGTGTGCAAGCCCTGTTCGGGGCCGTGCTCGACCTGCGGTCGAAGGGCCACAGCGAGGGCGTGGGCTACGACGGCTACGTCCTCGACTTCGTGGCCGACTGGCTGGCCGCGCTGCCCGAGCCCGAGCGGTCGGCCGTCCTGGATCATCCCAACCTGAACCACTACCTGGAGCAGTCCACCATGCTGGGCGCGCCGGGGGCCGTCGAGCAGGTGGCCGAGTTGAGCGACGTGGAGCCTCGCCAGATGCCCTTCCACTTGTCGGCGCAGGCCAAACTGCTGAAGCTGCGGCGGCAACCGGTGCGATCGTGGCTGATGGGGCGATGTCCGCTGGATGTACTCCGCAGCGACGCGCTGGCCGCGCTTCGCGACGCGCCCGATGGGCCGGCCGGCGAGGCTCCCCCGGCCGGCGCCCTCGACGCGCACTACGCGGCCGTGCTCCGCAGCGGCTGGGAGGCCGACGATCTGGCCGTGGCCGTGTCGTGCTCCAATTCGCCCATGGGCCACATCCAGAACGACAGCGGCTCCCTGGTGATCGGCACGCACGGCAACTGGCTCGTGACCGACCCGGGCTACCAGCAGTACGTCCGCGGCGACGAACGCGACTTCACGGTCGGCCCGGCGGCGCACAACGGGCCGCTCGTCAACAGCCACGGGCCAAGTCAAAAGCGGCCCCGCCGGATCGTCCTGGAAGACGTCAGCCCGAGCGTCCACCGCGTGGCCGTCGATCTGACCGCGTGCTACCCCGCGGGGGCGTCCCTGAAGCGGTTGGTGCGGCACGTGTGGCTTTCGGGCAAGAACCTGGTGGTCGTCGCCGACGAGCTGGAGGCCGCCGAGCCACCTCAAGCGACCTACCACTGGCACGCTGCCCGCGACGCCGCCTGGTGGTTCGAGGCCGGTTGGGCCCTGATCGCGCTGGGCGATGCGCGGCTCTGGATAACGTGCAGCCATGGCCGGCTCTCGGGGGCCGATCTGAAGCGCCTGCCCGGCTCACGCGGCCAGCTTTCCCTGGCCAGCACCATGGACGGTGCCGGCCCGGTCGTTTGGTGGGCCTTCGCGTTGGCGGCCGACCGCCCCACTCTGCACGCGGACGGGGAGGGACGGCAGATCCGCCTGCTCGACCAGACGTTCAGGCTTTGAGGAGGTGGTCTTCAAAACGGGCGAAAAGCTCTGCCGGCGCACTCTGTTGGGGCACGGTCGGGAGACCGTGCCCCCCCTGCCGGCGCAACGCCTTGCGCCGGGAGACCTTCGGTCGAGCCGTTGGCGAGGTCGTGAGAGGCTCGCCGAACACAAGTTGACACCTGACAAAAGGAGCCCTTGATGCCCCTTGCTCACCCCGTCTCTCGACGGCTCGGCTTCCTTCCCATCCTTGCTGCCCTGGCAGTTGTCACCGCTGCCGGTCCCGGCCGCGCCGAGATGCCCGCGGACGAGCGCGTGATCCTCGTCAGCTACGGCGACCACTTCGTCGTGTTCGAGGGCGACGCGAAGCTCGATACGCCGGAGAAGATCGCGAGCTCGATGCGCCTGTGGCACGACGTGCACGACGTGACCACGGTCTACTGGCGAACCGCCGCGTGGTTCATCCGCAATCGCTGCACGCGCGTGCCCACCTCCATCTCGAAGTACTGGACCACGGCCGACGAGATCTTCGCTCGGCTCGATCCGTACGAGACGGCGTGCCGAAGCGCCCACGAGCTGGGGCTTGCGGTCTACGGCTACGCGACCATCTTCGACGAGGGATCGCCGCCGGAGGTTCTGTATGGAGACAGCACGCCCTTCCCGTGGCAGTCGCACTTCACCATCGAGCACCCGGAATACCTGGTCGTCGACCGCGAGGGGAAGCAGCGGCAGTACGGCGTGATGGAATACGCCTATCCCGAGGTGCGCCAATACAAGCTCCGAGAGCTGACCGACTTCCTCGACGCGTACGACTGCGACGGCATCTATCTGTGTACGCGAAGCCACAGCCGGCCGGCGGACCACGCCGATCAGTTCGGCTTCGGCGAGCCGGTGGTCCGAGCCTATCGCGAGCGCTCCGGCGCGGACATCCGCACCGAGGATTTCGACGTCGAGGCCTGGCGGGCGTTGCGGGGCGAGTTCCTGACGCAGTTCCTCCGCGAGGTCCGCCAGGAGCTGAACCGGCGGGGCAAGAAGCTGGCCGTCGGCGTCCCGCAGGGCGACATCCTGGGGCCGCCTTACGGCAACATGAAGCTCGACTGGCAAACGTGGGTTCGCGAGAAGCTCGTCGACCGGCTCGTGATCGGCGTCTATTCCGGCGACTGGCACTACCCGTCGATGCGCGGCAAGGACCGCGAGCGAGGCTACCTGGCGAGCGGGCACGAGCGCTGGGGGCTCCCGCCCGTCGACGAGGCGCTGGAGACGACCTACGGGCCGCTTTGCGCGCAGCACGGCGTCGCCGTCCAGTACGGCATGTTGAACGCGGCCAGCGTCGCCGGCACGCGATCGTACGGCGTGGTAAAAGACACGCCCGAACTCGTCTTCCCCGACGGGCGCTTCAGCGTCGAAGCGTGGGTCAAGATCGCCGGCCCGCAGGACTACGGCCGCCTCATCAGCCAATACGACCACACGCTGCCGGACGACTCCGGCCGCGGATGGGAGATCTACGTCGAACAGACGGGCGAGGTCCTCTTCCGGCTCAACGACGGGGATCGCGAGCACGCCTTGAGGACCAAGCGGCGGCTTCCCGTCGACGAGTGGGCCCACGTCGTCTGCGTGTCGGAAGGCGAGGGGGGGCGGATGAAGGTCTACATCGACGGCACGCTCGACGAAGCGACGGCCGGGGCGCCGTCGGCGGTGAGACGGGTGCCCGTGCGCCTGTTCGTCGGCCGCTATTCGACCGGCGGCCGGCCGCTGGAGGGATGGCTGGCCGAGCTTCGCATCTCCCGCGGCGTGCGCCGGCCCCAGGGCGTGCCCCGCTCGCCGCTCGAAGCCGACGGCGACGCGTTGGTCCTGTGGCAACCGACCCGCGGCGCGGATCTCGTCGCCGATCGAGGCAGCTCGAAGGCCGACCTGCAACTGCTGAACGCAAGCACGTGGGAGCCCGGGCCGCTGGCAGGGCTCGCCGCCGTGAGGCTCGGCGAGCGACCGAGGTAGACGCCGGGCACGTCACGATTCACCACCCGGTGCGTTCCAGCCGCCGGTACTTCTCCTGGTACTTGCGCCACAGCCGCTTGTGGCGGTTGTCGAGATCGACGGCCCGGCCCTCGATGAACGCGGCCTCGACGTGCGTGGGCGTATCGAGCACGTCGCCGTCGGTGACGATCAGCGTGGCGTCCTTGCCGACCTCCAGTGAGCCGACGCGATCGGCCACGCCGAGGATTTGGGCCGGGTAGAGGGTGATCGCCTTGAGGGCTTCGTCGGGCGGCAACCCGTAGGCCACCGCCATCCCCGCCTCGCTCGGCAGGTTGCACGCCAGCGACGTGTTCCGCGAGGCGATCGAGAACCGCACGCCCGCCGCACGCAATCGCTCGGGCAGGCTGTACGCGGCGTCGTACGCGTCGCCCCGCCGAAGCGGCAGCCGATGCACCGTGCTGACGATTACCGGCACGCGGTGCTCGACGAGCAGCGCGGCACAATGCGGCGCGTCGTACCCGCCGTAAAGGATCAGCCCGACCCGCTCGCGCCGGGCGAACGCCACGGCGGCTTGGATCTGCTGAACGCGGTCGGCCGTCACGACCAGCGGCAGCTTGCCCTCGAGCACCGGGAGCATCGCCTCCCAGCGGAGGTCCACCGCGTGCCGCTCGGCGCCGGGCCCTTGGGCCGCCCGGGCCTTCTGGTAGGCGCGGGCGTCGGCGAAGGTCCGCTCCAACCGGGCGAGGGCGTCGTCGCGCGTCTTGACCTGCTCCTCCGGCGACGGGGACGACTCGCCCTTCTTCCAGTCGGCGGCGGGCGACATCCGCGGCCACGGGACGTGCATCCCCGCGGGGGCTTTCAGCGTCATGTCTTCCCAGGTCCATCCGTCAAGCTGCATCACGGCCGACGTGCCCGAGATGAGCCCGCCCGACGGGGCCACAAGCGACAACAGCACGCCGCCGGACCGCGTGACGGGGATCAGTTCGCTGTCCGGGTTGAACGCCGTCTCGGCCCTCGCGTTCGGGTTGACCGTACCCGTCTCGGCGTAGTCGCGCGTCGCCCGCACTGCGGCGATCTCGACCAGTCCCAGTTGGCTGTAGGCGTTGACCAAGCCCGGGTACACGCGCCGGCCGCGCACGTCGATCCGCTTGGCGCCCGGGGGAATCGCGACCTTGCGGCCCAGCGCTGTGATACGGCCCTGGTCGAAGACCAGCGTCGCGTTCTCGATAGCCGGGGCACTCACCGGGCAGACGATCGCCCCGACCAGCGCGACGGGCGTTTCCTGCGGCGCTCCGGGGACCTCGGGCGAGGCGATCGCGGCGCGTGCCGACGCGGCGAGGACGATCGTGAGCATCATTCGCATGTTCGGCGTCACCTTTCCCTCTCCTCGTTACGACCCCGTTTCCTCGTTCCCAGGCTTTGCCTGGGAACGCACTAAGGGGCGGCCGAAGAATAACTTTCCGGTTTCACTCTCTGGTTCGGGCGGGTT
>CAZDHR010000338.1:0-7903 GCA_964505295.1 uncultured Planctomycetaceae bacterium | reverse complement strand
ATCATCGGGCTGAGCTCGTTTCTCTGGGTGGTGTTGTTCTGGCTGTTCCTCGAGGGGTTCCAGTTTCTGAAGAGCACGGTCCCCAACGACCTGCACGATGAAACCGTGCAAATCGTCTTCGGGATGTTCTTCGTGACGATGACGGTGATGCTGACCTTCTCTTCGGGCATTATTCTCTACAGCTCGCTGTTCAAGGCCCCGGAGATCGCGTTTCTGCTGACGATCCCGGCCCGCGTGCAGCGGATCTTCCTGCACAAGTTCCAGGAAGCGATTCTGCTGAGCAGTTGGGCCTTCATCCTGCTGGGGAGCCCGATGCTTCTGGCCTATGGCCTGGTGGCCGAGGCGCCGTCCTACTATTTCGTGCTGCTGGTGCCGTTCCTGGTCGCCTTCACGTACATTCCGGCGGGGATCGGGGCGATCGCTTGTATGGCGATCGTCCGGCATCTACCCAGCGGGCGCGTGCTCGTGCTGGGGCTTTTGATTGGGGCCGTGGTGGCCGTGACGTGGGGCGTCGGCCGGTCGGTGACGGACGGCTTCCGTCAGAATCTGCTCACCCCGACCTGGTTCCGCGAAATCCTCGACCGGCTCAGCTTCACCGAGCATCGGCTGCTGCCGAGCTGGTGGCTCAGCTCGGGCCTGTTGGAGGCCGCCCGACACGAATGGTCGGAAAGCGTGCTGTTTCTGACGCTGACGATCTCCAACGCCCTGTTTTTTCGCCAGTTGGGCGTGTGGACGGCCGGCGCGGTCTTCCGCCCGGCCTACAGCGCCCTGTACGGCAGGAGGGTCGCCCGGCGGCGTACCCGGGTCGCCTGGATCGATCGGATCGCGATCCGTTTGACGTCCGTGCTGCCCGTGCAAATGCGATTGCTCATCGTCAAGGACCTGCGGATTTTCCGTCGCGATCCCGTCCAGTGGGGCCAGTTTTTGATTTTTTTCGGGCTTCTGGCCCTGTACTTTCTGAACATCCGTCGGTTCAGCTACGAGGTGTACTACCGGGGTTGGGTGAACATGGTCAGCTTCCTCAACGTCTCGGTGGTGGGCCTGCTGCTGGCCACGTTCACCACGCGATTCATCTTCCCGATGATCAGCCTGGAGACCGGGCGGTTCTGGATGCTGGGGCTGTTGCCGCTGCGGCGCGAGACGATGCTTTGGAGCAAATTCGTGTTCGCGGTGGGAGGCTCGATCATCCCTTGCTCTTCGCTGATCCTGTTGAGCGACGCCATGCTGCGGGTGTCGCCCAAGATCCTGGCGAGCCACCAATTGACCTGCCTGATCCTGTGCTTCGGCCTGTCGGGGATCGCCGTGGGGCTTGGGGCCAAGATGCCCAGTCTCCGCGAGGAGTCGCCCTCCCGGATCGCCGCCGGCTTCGGGGGGACGCTCAACCTGGTGTTCAGCACGCTCTACATCATCGTGGTGGTCCTCTTGACCGCCGTGCCGGTTCATTTCTACCTCGGCAGTGGGGGCCCCCAAGGACTCTTGGCCTACCGGCCCGACCTGGAAAGCTGGCTCCAGTTCTGGCTGGTTGCCGGCACGGCCGCCAGTATCGTGCTGGGCGTGCTGGCCACCGTGGTCCCGTTGCAAATCGGCTTCCGGGCCTTCCGGAAGATCGAGTTCTGACCCGGAATCCCTTCTTTCGGGCCGGCCTGCACGGTCCCTAGGCGTGGCATTCTCTCTCCACCGGAGCGTTTTTGGGGATTCTGGTAGTTGGTGCCGAATCGGGCGACTAGCATAGGTGTTTATAGGAGTAATGTGGGAACACTTGCCCGAGGACTCCTCGCGCGCTGGCCGCGCACCCCTCCTCTAGGAGTATATGAATTGATCAGCTCATCCCGTTCTATTCCTCGACGCATGGGGGTGGTCGGACTGGTCTTTGGGGTGGTGATCGCCTGCTGCCTCATGCCCTACTTCGCGATGGGGGCGGAGCCGGAGTTTGTGGGTGTCTTGGCCCTGGCCATCGAGGACGAGGTCGCCCAGCGGTTGGGGCTCAGCCAAGACCAAAGGGACGCCCTGTTGAAGCTGATCGACGCCCGGGAAAACGTCGACGCGCTCGAGTTGGCGATTAAGGTCAAGGACCTCCCCGTTGCGAAGCGGCAAGAGCAACTGGCCCCCTTCCGCCGTGAATCGGAACAGAAGGGGTTGGCGTTGCTCCGTGTGGAGCAGCGACGGAAGCTGGAGCAGATCCGTATGCAGCGCATGGGGCTTGCCACGCTGGCCGAGCCCGCAATCGCCGAGCGCCTGAAACTGACCGACCAGCAGCGTAAGCAGGTGGCGGAGCTCGTTCGCCAGCGCGAGGAGCACACGGCCGCGGCCGACAAGAAAGCGGCTCACGTCGTCCGCGCCGAAGTGGAGCGCAGTCTCCGCGCCCTGCTGAGCGATCAGCAATGGGCGGCTTGGCAGATGCTGGCCCTCGGGCCCCCCGAGCCAACGCAAGTATCCGAAGACGGCGCCCCGCCGCCCGAGCCGCTCGAAGTGGCCATGAACGAGCCGGCCGCGACGAGTGAAGCCTCGCCAACGGAAGCCACGCCAACGGAGCCCGCGCAGACCTCGGAGACGTCCGAAACCGCGGAAGGCGCGGAGGCGGCGCCAACCGAAGCGTCTGACGCCGGATCATCGGCCGAGCCAACCGAAGCGCAGCCTTCCGAACCGAGCGAAACGCAACCTGCCGAACCGAGTGAGGCGCAGGCGGCCGAGCCCGAGGAGACGAAGCCTCCTGAGGCTTCAGCGACCGACTCAGGCGAATCGACCCAGAAAGAACCCACTCAGCCAACCGAAGCCGAGCCGGCGGAGACGTCTGAGCCGGCGGAGACATCCGGGTCGGCTGAGCCGTCCGAGCCGGCGCCAGCGCAACCCGGCGACCCAACCGGCACGCAGCCGTCAGAGCCCGCAGCCACCGAAGCCACACAGCCTATGGAGGCAGAGCCGGTGGAGCCGGCGGGGATGGAGACGCCGCCGACCGAGCAACCGGCGGCGGCCGAGTCGGCCCAGCCGTCCGACGTCGAGGTCCCGGCGCCGGCCCCCGCCGGGCCGACGGAGCCGGCTCCGCCTGCCGTGCCCCAACCCGAACCGGTGCCCGGGGAAAGCGAGCTTGTCGTGCCCTCCGAGCCGCCGACCGAAGGGCCTTCGCCGGGTCCCCCGCCTGCCGAGCAGCCCGGAGCCGAGCCGGAGGAGCCTTCGGGAGCCGAATCGGCGGAGGTGTCGGATGCGGAGCTATGGGAGCTATTCCAGACCGAGTTGGGCCCTGAGTCTGCGCGAGGGCCTGTCCGTCTGCGATTCAACTTCCGGTACCAGCCGTGGGAAGACGTTCTGGACTGGGTCGCCGAGCAGGCCGGGCTGTCGTTGCTCTACGAGAGTATGCCCCAGGGCACGTGCAACTACGTGGATGGCCGCGAGTACACGGTCCCGGAAGCCCTCGACGTGCTGAACAGCCTCCTGTTGATCAAGGGCTACACGCTGATCCGCCGCGAGCGGATGTTGGTGGTCGTCAATTTGGAGGACTTTGAAGACGGGATTCCGGGGGAGCTGGTGTCAAGGGTTTCCTTGGAGGAGCTCGATCAGCGGGGCGAATACGAGTTGGTCAGCACGGTCTTCCAGTTGGAGAATATCACGGCGGAGGAAGCGCAGAAGGAGATCGAGAACCTGACTGGGCCCCAGGGATCGATCGTCCCTCTGCCCAAGGCCCAACAGCTCGTCGTCACGGAGACGGCCGGACGGCTGCGAACGATTCGCGACGCGCTCCAGCGAATCGAAGACCCCGAGAGCTTGGGATCCCACGAGCTGCGGTCTTTCCCGCTCGATTTCACGTTGGCCGAGGAGGTGCTGGCCATCCTGCGGCAGCTTTTCGGCATCCCCGCTGACCAGAACGCCGCGCCCGACGGCTCGATCCGCCTGGCCTTGGACCCGGTGGGCATGCGGCTGATCGCCTTCGGCAAGCCGAGCAAGCTGGAGCAGGTCGCGAAGGTTCTGGAGGCCCTCGACGCCCCGGGCATGGACGAGCTGGAGACGGCAGGGCCCGAGGCCGCCCTGCAACTGGAGGTCTACAACGTCGCCCCCGCCGATCCTCAATCGGTCTTGAAGGTAGCACAGACCCTTCTTGCCGGCTCGCCCGGCGCGCGGCTTTCGGTGGACGAGAAGACCGGCAACCTGATCGCCCTTTGCCGACCGGAGGAGCATGCCACGATCCGGGCTACGCTCGACCAGTTGCGCAACGACGCTCATTCCGTCGAGGTGATCCAGCTTCGATCGCTGGACCCGCAACTCGCCGTGCTTTCGATCACCAAGCTGTTTGGCGGCGGGGAGGGCTCGACGCTCAAGGTCGACGCCGACCCCACCACGCGCCGACTGTTCATTCAGGGCCCGCAAAATACGGTCCAGGAGATCCGCACCTGGTTGGAGAAGATGGGCGAGAGCGAGATGGCCGAGGCGGGCACGGCCAGCGGCGAGAGCGTTCGCGTGGTGCCTCTTTCCGGCTGGGCGGGCAAGTCGGCCCTGGAGCGGCTCCAACAGATCTGGCCTGCGATGCGGACGAACAAGATCCGCGTCATCACGCCGTCGGCGCCGATCCCCACCATCCGGGCCAGCCAGCGCGCGCAGGCCCTCCCGTCGGACGACGTCGGGCTCGATCAGCTCAACCAGCTCTTCGAGATGCAGCGCCTGTTCGCGCCACCGAGTGACGCAGCGTGGGACTCGCAACGGCCGCCGCAACAGCCGCCAGGCTTCGAGGAGCTGTTTCGCCCCGAGCCGACCGAGCCTCCCCCACCGGACGACTCGCCACCGACCGAGGCGCTTGAGCCCCAGGAGAAGTCGGCCGGCGCCGCTCTGCCTCGTGGGTCCGGTCGCTCGCGATTCGTCTTCGCGTCGGACACGCTTTCCGCGGAGCCGGAAGGCAAGGCGGAGCCCGAACCCTCCCAAGCTGCGCCCAGGGCAGAGGACTCCGAAGGCGGGGATTCCGAGACGCAAGCCGCCGCGCCGCCGCGTGGGGAGCCGGCCCCGATCATCGTGGCCCCGGGGCCCGCCGGGATCATGATCGCCTCGGAAGACCTCGAGGCGCTCCAGGACTTCGAGGACCTGCTCACCGCATTGGGCAGCGGCACCCTCTCCGGGACCAGCGATCTGACGATCTTCTATCTGGTGCACGCCCAGAACACGGTGATGGCCGAAACGCTCGACCAGATCTTCGGCGGCGGCACGTTGGCCGATCGGGGCGGTTCTGCCGGAGGATCTCTCGCGCAAGACCTTGCCGGCGCTGCGTTCGGCGACGCGGGAGCCCTGGTCGGTTCCCTGCTCGGCCTGGGCGGAGGGGGGACGATCGCCCCCTCGGGCTCCGTCCAGATCATCCCGAGCGATCCGCGACTCAACGCGTTGATCGTTCGGGCCAATCCGACCGACACCGAGACCATTCGGCAACTCCTCGAGATCCTCGACCAGCCGGAAAGCCCGGAGGAGATCCTGGCCCAGGCCAAGCCAAGGCTGATCCCGGTGTACAACACCCAGGCTGACGAGATCGCCCAGGTCGTCCAGCAGGTCTATCAGGAGAACCTGACGTCGGCCTCCGGTCGCGGCCGTCAGCCTTCGCCGATGGAGTTTATCGAGGCGCTTCGCGGTGGCCGAGGTCGAGGCGGAAGCTCGCGGAGCTCGACCCAGCAGGTGCAGAAGATGTCGATCGGCGTCGACGAACGGAACAACCTCTTGGTCGTCTCTGCCCCGGACGCTCTGTTCCAGGAAGTCAAGGCGCTGGTTGAACAGCTCGACGAAACGGCGCTGGGCTCGTCCGTTCAAACCATGCAGGTCGTCACCCTCAAACGGTCGAATGCCGAGAAGGTCCAGGAGGCCCTGGAGTCGCTCGTCGGCGAGAACGTGACCTTCGGCGGAACCAGCAGCCGCTCGCGAAGGCCAGGCACAAGCGGGCCGAGGCCCCCGTCCTCGGGTTCGCCGATGGACGAGTTCCGGCGACAGATGATTATGCGCGCCATGCAAGGAGGAGGCCGGCCGCCGGGGTTTGGCGGCGGCTCCCCGGGAGGCGGTTTCGGGAGTTTGAGACGCCCGGGAGGCTCCGGTGGTGGACCCTCGCGAGGCTCACGACCGTCGTCCGGAGGCTTCCGACCGCCGGGTCGGTGACGAGCCGTCCATCGTTGACGCTCGATCAGTGCGTCAGCCCCACGTCACCACACGGCATCGGATCGGACGTCCGCGCGTGCGGAGGACTACTCCGGGTGTGAGGGAAGCCCGATTCGCAGCTCGGTCGCGTCGGGACGGTAGACAGCAAAGTGGCGGGCATCGGCTACGACAACCGCAATTCCGCGGCGGTGGCGGCCTGGGCGGCGTTCCTCAAGAACCGGGCGGCATCCGATAGGCCACTCTCCTCCAACATGTCGGCGGCCACCCGAAATTCCCGCTCGTCGAAGTGAGTCGCCGGGCCCAGCTCGCACGCCGCCGTGTCGCGGCCGTCGAACGACGCCAGGCCGTGGACGCTGTAGTAGCAGCCGCCCAGCACCAGCATCCCTTCACTCATCGCGCATACTCCTCCGCGTCAGCGCCACGCTTGTTGTCCGCTGGCCCCTCCTCCTGCACCAGGCGGCTGACCTGCTTGAACTCGGGCGTGCCGGCGACCTGGCACCATTCGAACAGGGCGGCTTCCGTGGTCGTCAGCGTGGCGCCCGCCGAGTCCATCCGCGCCAAGGCGGTCCGGTAGTCGATTTCGTATCGCGACCCCACCGCGTCGACGGCCACGTAGACGTGCCACGCCCCGGCCAACAGATCCAACACCGTCTGCTGGACACAGACGTGGGCTTCCATCCCGCAGACCAACAGCTTGTGGATGCCTCGGCTCTCCAACTCCCGGAAAAGCCGTCCACAGCCGCCGCAACTGAAGGTCAGCTTCGACGGGATCTCGCCGAGTCGCTCGGCCAGCTCGGGCACGGTCGGGCCGAGCCCTTGGGGATACTGTTCGGTGGCGACGATGGGGAGCCCGAGCGCCTTGGCCCCGTCGATCAATCGCCGCACGTTCCACACGACCCGCTCGTGGCCGGCGATGGCGGGAGCCAGTCGCTCCTGCACGTCCACGACCAACAACCCGGTATCGCCCCGCGACATCATCGTCGGGCTTCGCGGAAGAGAAGTTGCTTCGTCCATGCCGGGCAGCATACCGCGAGAAGCCACGCGGTGCCAGAGGGCCCAGGTGAACACCCAAGTCCCCAGCGGACAAGGCATACCGGACCTGAAACAAGCGGACCTCTTGGGCGTGTGGCCCTTCATCGCCGCTTTCCGCGCGTCCGGCGCAGCCCGGGCCTGCAACCGATGCGCCTCGCGTCAACCGACCGACCAGCGTAGGCGGCAGACTCACCCTGCCGCCTACGCCGGCGGGATCATGGCCGGCAAACGGGCACCGACCAGCGTGCCGCTTGTCTACCTCATCGCGACCGCTTGGTCGCGGTGGCGGAGATACCGTTGATCGACCTGGCTCAATCGGTCGACCGCAACGCGGACGTACCGACCGTTGGGCCTGATCAGACGGATCGTGCCCTCGTCCAGGGTGGCGACCAACTTGGCCTCCAACTCGTATCGACCACTCTCGTCGATCCAGGTCCGCAGCTCGTGCTGGTTGCTGGCGAACGGGTCGTCCGCAGCGGCCGGTTTCTCGGCAGGAGCCGCCGGAGCCTTCTCCGCGGGTGCCGGCTTTTCCGCCGGAGCCGGCGCGGGGGGCTTCGGTGGCGGAGCGGGGGCCTTCTCGGCAGGCGCCGCTGGTGCCTCGGCCGGGGCGGGCTTCTCAGCCGGAGCCGGCTCTGCGGCGGGCGCGGGTGCCGGAGCCTTTTCGGCCGGAGTCGGGGCAGGCTCTTCCGCCGGCTCGGGCGCCGGTGCGGGCTTCTCCTCAGGTGCCGCGGGCTTTTCCACGGGCGCGGGAGCAGGC
>CAZDHR010000337.1:0-7906 GCA_964505295.1 uncultured Planctomycetaceae bacterium | reverse complement strand
TGAAAGGCCCTTCGGGTGCTTCGCACAAAAGGTGCCTGTCACCTTTTTCCTGCGTAACGATACCCGCGCTGAGTTGCCCGGCTCGCAGTGACCTGATTCATCGGGTCCATGGGCCAACCCAACCGGAGGAGTGTGGCCACCACCAACCCGTCAAACAGAACTCGACAAGGCACGGCCCCCCTTCGGCGCAGAGACGATCGAGGGCAACCGCCGGGCGCGGATCACAGCTCGCCCAGCACCGCGGGCACGCGATAGCACTCATCATCGCGGTGGGGGGCGTTGGCCAAGGCCTGGTCGCGGTCGAGGCTCAGGCGGACCCGATCGTCGCGGAACACGTCCGACACGTCCAGGGCGTGGGCCATCGGCTCGACCCCGTCGGTATCCACCTCGCCCAACAGGTCCATGTACCCGAGGATCTGGCCCAACTGGGTGGTCATCTTGTCCAACTCCTCTTCGGACAAGAGCAGCCGACCCAACAGGGACACCTTTTCGACCTCTTCTCGGGAGATCGCCATGGCCTACTTCTTCTTCGACTTCTTCTTCCGTCGCGGGGCCTGGGGGGCCTCGACCGACTCTTCAGGGGGAAGCTTGAACGGCGAGCTGCGTACCCTCTTGGCGACGGCCCCGCTGCGGATGCACTGCGTGCAGACCCGCATCGTCTTGTGGGTCCCGTTGGCGGTCGTCACCCGAACGCGTTGGAGGTTCGGCCGGAACTTCCGGCGGGTAATCCCGGTGATCTTGGTCCCCACCCCGCCCAGATACTTCGCCTTCCCACGATGGGCTACCGAGTTGCCCATCGCCACGCCCTTCCCACAGACTTCACATACGCGACCCATCCGAATACTCCCTCAACGCGCACCTTCCGCAAAGGACGAAACCGATAGTATATATTCGTCTCCGCGAAGTCCACAAGGGCGGGAGAGGAAACGGCCGAAGATCGCTGCACGCGGAGCCGTAGGCGGCTCCTGAGCGGGCGGTCGCCAAAATTAGCTCCACGGAGGGGGTATCGTGCCACGACGTGGCTGCCTGGCTCGGCATCTTGCCCAAGATTTTGCTCGTTCTCGCTTGATACTCTGGTTTAAAATTGGCAAGATCGGTTAGTTGGAAAAGCGATTGACCCCTCTGATGGGACAAATCCGAGGAGCTTCGTGATGAAGACTCGTGTGCACGTTGTCCTGCTGCTCGTTGTGATGGGCGTGGGGAAACCGGGTCGGACCGAGGCCGCCCCGCGCAATGGAAGCCCGAATCCCGACAAGGAAGCGGCCGAAATCGCTCGTGGTGACGCCTACGTCTCCATCATCACGCGGCACACTGGAGAGCCGATCCTGGTGATCGAGTATCCGTGGAGACGGCACGCCCGGCCGTCGGTCGAGGTCCGCGTGTTGGAGCCGAGCGAGGTCGACGCCCCGCTGATTCGCCCTCTGCTCTTTCAACACAACATCATGAAGGGCAACGTGAACACGGCCGTCTTTCGGTGTCAGGACGACTCGGAAGGCACGTCGCAAACCGTAACCTTCCGCAAAGAGGGGATGGACTTCGAGGCATTCGGCGCGAGGAACTCCCTGGGGCGGCCCTCGGTGTGTGTGGCCTGTCGGACCGCGACCGATCGACCCCGGACCGTGGCCGAGGTCGTCGAGGAAGGCGCTTCCGAGATCGAGTCGTTCACCGGGCCCCCCCAGCCGGAGACCAGGGCCGCGTTTCCCCTGCTCGACGCCTGGGCGGTCGACGGCCGGACGCTGTACCTCGAACTGCCGGCGAGGTACTTCTCCCGGCCGGGCAAGATCCGCGTCTGGTTACTCCGTCACAAGGACATCGTCTGGGCGGCGAACGTCGACTGGCCGGGCGCTGGCGGCCCTGCCACCGCCCCGGAATAGCCGGTTGGGCCGAGCCCCGGCTGGCGGAGGGACACTTCGCCTCACCCCCGGGTGATCGCCAGGACCTCGTCGAGGATGTGACCGTTGGTGGCGATGCCTTCGCGGGAATGGATGGTCGGGCGTCCCTGCCAGTCGGTGAAGGTGCCGCCGGCCTCTTCAAGGATGGGCAACAGCGCGGCGGCGTCCCAGACTTCCATGATCGGATCGACCATCAGGTCGGCCCGACCCGTGGCCAGCATCAGGTAGCCGTAGCAGTCTCCCCAAGTGCGCGTGAGTCGGGCGATGGCTTGGAGGCGGTCGTACACCTCGCGGCGGCCCCGGTGGTCGAAATTGACGACCTCGCTGGTCAGGAACAGCCCTTCCGCCAGACGGGGGCACTGGGAGACCCGCGCCGGCACGGGCGGCCGATCGCCCGAGACGTACCAGGCCCCTTGCCCTTTGCCGGCGTAGACGCACTCGTCCAGGGCCGGGATCCGGTTGACGCCGAGGACGCTCGCGCCCTGGTGCTCGACGCCGACGAGCGTCCCGTAAAGCGGCACGCCGTGGATGAACGACTTGGTCCCGTCGATCGGGTCGAGGATCCAGCGGAAGCCGCTTGTGCCTTCACGCTCGGGGAACTCCTCACCGAGGATGGCATCGTCTGGAAAGGCGTCGGCGATCCGGCGGCGGAGATGCTCTTCGGCCCCGCGGTCGGCCACGGTGACGGGCGAGTCGTCCCTTTTGCGCTCGATTTTCAGGTCGTCGCGGCGGAAATGTCGGAGCGTGATTTCGCCCGCCTCGCGCGCGGCTTCCCGCGCCAACGCGAGCCGGTCGGCGATGTCCGCTTCGGGTCCCTTCATGCCGCCAGGGTAGCAAAGAGCCCTCGCGGCGCAAAGGGAGGGCACACTCGGCATATTCCCGAATATCGAAACCCCCAGCCGGTATGGAACTCCCGCGATCGGTGATCGCCCGAACGGAATGAACCACGCCGCGGCAGACCTATACTTTCCTGTCGGCCGTGTCACGCCGGCTCGGGGTGAATGTTGAACCATCCAGCCGCGAACAGGACGGGAAAAACGATGAGCTTTACGCCGCGCAGGCTCCCCGAACTGCCCCTCTTGGACTCCCTGGACCAGGAAACTCGACTCCTTGTCGAGCACGTCCGCCGCAAGGCCTCCCCGGAACGCACGCTGAGCATCCTCGAGGCGGGATGCGGCAACTCCTGGGAGCTCGACCTCGCCGGCGTGTCTTACCGTTTGACCGGCGTCGACCGGGACGAGCACGGGCTGAATATCCGCCGCACGGAGAAGCAGGATCTCGACGAGGCGATCGTCGGCGACCTGCGCACGGTCGACCTGGAAGCGAGCCGGTACGACGTGATCTACAACTCGTTCGTGCTCGAACACGTCGAGGGCGCCGAGGGCGTGTTGGACAACTTCCTCCGCTGGCTCAAGCCCGGCGGAATCCTCATCCTCCGAGTCCCTAACCGGCGCTCCGTCTACGGGTTCCTGACCCGGGTGACGCCGTTTTGGGGCCACGTGGCCTACAAGCGATACGTGGAGGGGCACAAGAACGCGGGCAAGCCCGGCTTCGGCCCCTTCCCGACCGTCCACGAAAGGATCGTCTGCCGAGAGGGGATCCACGGCTGGTGTGCCCGGCGCGGTTTGACGATCCGGGCCGAGTACGGCTCGAACGACTTCCTCAACGCGATCGGTGCGTTCGCCTCTCCGGCACGCCTGCTGCTCGTCGCCATTCACCTGCTTTCTCTCGGCCGATTGGCCGCGGACCACAGCAATCTGACGTACGTGATCGAGAAGCCGCCGGCCGCCCCGGCGCCTGAGGAATGCGTGGCGGCGGCGTGTGAGTCGTAGGGCGCGTGCTTGCACGGACGCGGAGCACTAATCATCCGCCCGCAGCCGGCGACGAGCCGCGGTGCGCGCCGTAGGTGTCGACATCGGCGCGCACGGCGGTTCGCACGTCGTCGGGGCTGCCACGCGGGAGCGTCCGATCCGGCCCGCTCATCTCGATCGCCCGGATCACTCGCTCGCGGCTTCTCATGCCAGACGTCCCGCGTTCATGTCCAAGGGCCCCGCACATTATGGCCGCGACGACGCGCGGGCGGAAGAGGCGGGGCGTGTGACGCCTTTCCGTGCTGCGATCGGTGATTCGCTTGACCCGGGGTGCGCCGCGAGAGTAGAACAAGGGGGCACGGCAGGAACCAGAGCAGGAGCACTCGCAGACTCTCGGAGGAACCACGATGCATCGACGGTGTCACGCGATTCGCCCCCCGGTCCGCCCGCTTCTCTTCGCGGCCGTATGCGGCCTCGCGCTGTCGGCCGGCACGTCGCGCATGTTGGCCGGCGCGGAGTAATCGTAGGGTGGGTCAAGCGCAGCGAGACCCACGCGATGCGATTGAGTGATAGATATTGATTCTCGCCCCACGCCCTGCGCCACCAGGCGGGAGCCTCGTCACGAGGTCGGTGAGCTGAGCCCATGCCATCCGATTCCCCCTATCCCGAACCGCCCGCCGGGCTGACGCGGCCGGGGATCGCCGGCCGGCTCGCTTTCCTCGGGCCCGGCGTGATCATCGCGTCGGTCACGATCGGGAGCGGCGAGCTGGTTTGGGCGTCGCGGAGCGGGGCGATCTTCGGCTACGCCCTGCTCTGGTGCTTCCTCTACGCGGGCGTGTTCAAGGGGATTCAGGTCTACACGGCCGCCCGGCACATCACGCTCACCGGCGAGCACCCTATGGTCGGCTGGCGACGGCTTCCCGGCCCGCCGCTCTGGTTCCCCTTGCTGGTGGCCGTGCCGGCCGTGCTGCTGATGCCCATCGCCTTCTCCGGCATCCCGGAGATGCTGGGCGGGTACGTCCACCGGTTCGTGGGCATCGAGCCGTCGTCGACCGGCGTAAGCCCCTGGGCGCATCTCGAGTTCTGGATCAACGTCTGGACCACGATCGTGCTGTGCTTCTGCCTGGGCCTGGCCCTGCTCTCCAGCTACACGCTGCTCGAGCGGGCGTCGCTCGTCGTGCTGGGGCTGATGGTCGTCTGCGTGGCGTGCTCGGTGGTCGTGCTCGGGCCGAACCTCGTGGAGATGCTCGCCGGGCTGTTCGTGCCGCGCGTGCCGGAGTTTCCGCCGTTCGTGTTCCGGCCCGAGTATGCCAAGGAGTTTACTGGACGCAGCCCCTGGCTGGAGATCTCGCTGTATCTGAGCGCCGTGGGCGGCGGGGCGTACGACTACATCGGATACGTCGGCATGGCGCGGACCAAGGGTTGGGGGCTGGCAGGACGACGCGTCCTCACCCGCGACGAGCTCGAGGCGGCCGTCGCCGCGAACAACCCCGAGGCGAGCGAGACGCTCCGCCGGGCCCGCGCGTGGACCCGCGCGCCGCTTGTGGACACGAGCGTCTGCTTCTTCTTCGTCATCCTGGTGACGCTCCTGTTCGGGGTGCTCGGCACGCTGGTGCTCCATCCGGCGGCGGTCGTACCGGCGAACAACGATCTGTTGAACCAGCAGGAACGCTTTCTCACGCTGTTGCACCCGGAGCTTTGCTGGCTCTACCGCGGCGCCGTGTTCCTGGCACTGATCGGCACGCTCTATGGGGCGTTCGAGGTATATCGGTACACGTTCGTCGAAAGCGTACGGTCGATCGCTCCCGGCTGGGTGACGGCCGAGCGGGTACCGCTCTTGCGCGGCGGTACGGTCGCCTATTGCTTCCTGGGCGGGCTGGTCATGGTCTGGCTGCCGGAAGCGATCGCCGGGACGATCGTCGGGCGGATGACCTTCGGCACGATCATCAGCGGGGCGGCCACCTGCGGGCTGTGGTGCTTCGCCATGCTCTGGCTCGACCGCATCCGCCTGCCCGCCCCCTTGCGGATGAGCCGGCGGTTGTGGATCCTGACGCTCCTGGCCGGCATCGGCATGACGTTCCTGGGCGTTCAGGCAATCATCGCGTATTTCCGGTGACGATCGATCCTGCTCATGGGACGGTAGATTTCCGCTCCGCTCATGCAACCGCAACCCAAGCCCGCGGGCTGCGTCCCGCGGGATCCCGGCAGACGATCGAGACAGACCAAACGTTCGACTCACCACGCCAGACTGACCAAAGGGAATCGAAAACACCATGAACCTCGCCGACTACACACTCCACCGCGTGCACCTGGAGCTTGCCCGCCCCATCGGCGATTCGCAGGTCCGGTTCACCGACCACTGGATGACGGTCCTGGAGCTTACGGCCGACGACGGGCGGACCGGCGTCGGGTTCGAGCTCCAGCAGGGGATGCCCACGCTGGCCTTGGCGCAGCTCGAGGCGCAGTTTGAGTACAACGCGTGGCCGCGTCTGAAGGGGGCGAATCCGTTCGGCGAAGCGCTTCGGATCACCCGTCCCCGCGGCGGCAACGTGGGCGCGGCGGCCCTGCCTTTGGCGGTCGAAACGGCCCTGTGGGACCTGGTGGGGAAGGCCGCGGGCTTGCCGCTCTACCGGCTCTTCGGCGGCACCGATCCGCAGGTTCCGGCGTACGCCAGCACGCTCGACTTCCACCTGAGCGACGACGAGTTCCACGCCCGGCTCGCCGAGTTTCACGCGATGGGCTTCCGGGCCGTCAAGATCAAGGTCGGCCATCCGGACGCCGCGTGCGATCTCCGGCGCCTGGCGATCGCTCGCGACGTGTTCGGCGCCGACGCCGATCTGATGATCGACGCCAACGAGGCCTGGTCGCCCAAGGAGGCGATCCGGCGAGCCCACCTCTACCGCGACGAGGGGTTTACGATCTACTGGATCGAAGACCCGATCACCCGGGAAGACTACGCCGGCTACGCCCGGCTCTCGGCCGAAATCCCCTTCACCCGGATCAACACGGGCGAGTACCTGGGCTTCAGCGGCAAGCGCCGCCTGTTGGAGGCCAGGGGGGTCGACGTGCTGAACGTCCACGGCGCCGTCAACACGTCGCGCGCGGCCGCTCACCTGGCGGGCGACTTCGGCGTCCCCGTCGCGTTAGGGAACACGCTACTGGAGATCGGCGTCCACCTGGCGGCCAGCCTGCCGGAGTGCCTCTACCTGGAGTACTCCGACCTGGCGTGGAATCGCCTGGCCCGCGAGCCCGTCCGCTTCGCCGACGGTCACGCCTTCGCCCCGGAGCGCCCGGGCCACGGGATCGAGCTGGACCGGGACGCGCTGGCCGAGTGCTCCGAGCCGGAGTAGGGCATGAGAATCGCCCCAGCGAACTCCTATTTGAGGATCAAGCCCGTGGATGTAGGATGGAACGCGTAGGGTGCGTGCTTGCACGCACGGGCGAAGGCAATTGAGGTCATCGGCGACCGCGTGCGTGCAAGCACGCTATCTCATGAACTTGATTCGTAACTGTGTAATCCTTCGACGAAGGGAGGACCATCCGATGAGAGGCTACGTTGCCCAGTCACTGCCTGCCTTTGTGTTGCTCGCCGCGCAGGCAATGCAGGCTAGTGATGTCAAGCCATTGCCGACCAGCCTCAGAAGAAACACCATACAGGATTTGTGCGCCGCACAGGCAGGTGATGTCTGGATTCACCCCAAGACAGGGAAGAGAATGGTTGTTCTTCCAACGAGATACATAGGAGGGCGTCCTGATCTGAAGCAAGACTCTGGTATCTCGACCACTTACAGTTTAGATGGAAAGTACCTCGGGACATTCATGGCATTCGGATCAGCCAGACGCTTCATAACCGGATTCCTGATGGATGCAACCGAAGTGACCAACGCGGAGTATCTGCGGTACTCACGATCTGCAAAGGCTCCTTTTCCGGCCGCGTGGAAGGGACGCGAACCTGAGAAGCTTCATCTGGACTGGCCCGTGCTCGTGTCACTGGACGAAGCGAGAGCATACGCCTCGTGGGCTGGACTTAGTTTGCCGATGTTCTACGAGTATTGTGCTGCCGCCACTGACTCGAAGGGGGTCTATCCGTGGCGAACCGAAAAGAAAACCACGGCCAGTTCAGAATCCCCAGTAGCATGCAATTCGGATTGTATTGGTTCAGCGTAACGTTGAGTTTGGCCGTGCTGGAGTTAGCGAGTTGAG
>CAZDHR010000336.1:0-7963 GCA_964505295.1 uncultured Planctomycetaceae bacterium | reverse complement strand
GTCGACGGCGCCGACGTCGACCGGGCGATCGCGATCATCCAGGACGTTGCGCGACGTGTTGGGTGAAGCGGGACGCGACGAGAATTACGCGATCCGCCGCTTGCGGCTTCGCGGGCGGCAGCGGCTGAGCTCGGCGCGCTCAACAACGCAGCGGGCCGGCATGCACGGGCGAAGCCGCAAGCGGCTGCTGAGGTCAACCGGTTGCGACCACTGAACCGTCCGTTTCGCTGTGCGGCGCTTGCCAAGCGGCCGGCGACCGGCGACAATGCCGATCATTCACAACGCGTTCGCGAACTGGAGAGTCCAGCGCGGAGCGTCGCCGATGGAGAGGTAGCCCGAACGTCAGGAGGTTCCAGCAATGCGCACCTTGCTCACCGTTCTGTTTCCATTCTTGCCCGCCGTCTGCCTCGCGGCCGACCTGACGCTGGACGAAAGCCCCGCTCGCGACGGCGACTGGGGATATCGGCCCGCTTCGGGGGCCGTTTCCGAAGTGACTCCGCCCAGCTTCTGCTGGCGACCGCAGAAGGGGATCGTTTCCTGGGAGTTGCAGTGCGCCCCGGGCGAGGATTTTGAGACGATCGAGTATCGCGTTTCCGGGGTCGAGTTCAACGTGCATTGTCCGCCGCAAGCCTTGCCGCCCGGCAAGCACACGTGGCGCTACCGCGGGGTCGATTTCGAGGGCAACCAGACCAACTGGAGCGGGTCGCGCACGTTCACCATCGCCGACGGCGCCGTGGCCATGCCCATGCCGCCGCGCGAGGAGCTTCTGGCGAGGATCCCCAAGTCCCATCCGCGGCTGTTCATCCGGCCGGAGGACTTGCCGCGTTTCGGCGAGCTTGCCCGGGGCGAGATGAAGGACCGTTTCGAGGGATTGGTCGCTCGCTGCGAGCAGTTGGTCAAGAATCCTCCGCCGACCGAGGAACCGCCCGAGTATCCGCCCGGCACAGAGCGGCTGAGCGAAGCGTGGCGCGAGACGTGGTGGGGTAATCGCGTGTATACGGTCAAGGCCCTCGACGGCGCCGCCACGCTGGCATTCACACGTCTTCTGGGCGGCAAGGACGAGTACGGGCAGCTTGCCAAGCGAATCCTCCTCGACTGCGCGAAGTGGGACCCCAAGGGCGCCACGGGCTACCGCTACAACGACGAAGCCGGCATGCCCTACGCCTATCACTTCTCCCGCACGTATACGTTCGTCTACGATCTGCTGACTGAAGAGGAACGGGACCTGTGCCGCGAGGTGATGAAGGCCCGCGGGGACGAGATGTACGCGCACCTCTGCCCGCGCCACCTGTGGCGACCCTATTCCAGCCACTCGAACCGGGCGTGGCACTTCCTGGGCGAGGTGGGGATCGCTTTTCTCGACGAGGTGGAAGGGGCCGACGACTGGGTCTGGTTCGCCATGAACGTCTTCCACAACGTCTACCCCGTCTGGTGCGACGACGACGGCGGCTGGCACGAGGGCACCAGCTACTGGAGCAGCTACGTCAGCCGCTTCACCTGGTGGGCCGACGTGATGCGCGCCGCCACGGGAATCAACGCCTACGACAAGCCCTATTTTTCCCGGGCCGGCTACTACCCGATGTACCTCATGCCACCGAACAAGGTCGGCGGCGGAGTGGGCGATCTGGTCGCCAAGCGGCGCGCTTCGCAAAACGTGCCGCTGGTGAGCATCCTGGCGGCCCAATCCGGTAACGCGCACTGGCGATGGTACGTCGACCAGATGGGCGGCCCTCGAGAGACGCCCGGCTACGTCGGCTTCATCCGCGGCACGCTCCCCCAGGTCGAGCCCAAGGAGCCCGACGACTTGCCCTCCTCCCGCCTGTTCCGCGGCACCGGGCAGGCCTACCTCAACAGCACCATCCGCGACGCCAACGACGACGTGCAAGTCGTCTTCAAGTCGAGCCCGTTCGGCACGCAGTCGCACGGGTACGAAGCCAACAACTCGTTCCTCCTCTGGGCGTACGGCCAGCGCCTGCTGATCCGCAGCGGCTACCGCGACATCTACGGCAGCGACCACCACCGCAACTGGATGTGGAGCACCCGAAGCGTCAACAACATCACGGTCGACGGCCACGGCCAGGGCCGGCGCACCGCCGCGGCCAAAGGGCGAATCACGGCCTTCCAGACCACGCCGGCGATCGACGTGGTGGTCGGTGAGGCGGGCGACGCGTACGTCGGCGAGAAGACCGACGACAATCCGCAGGGCAAGGTGCTCGACCGTTTCACCCGGGCGATCCTCTTCGTCAAGCCGGAGCTGGTCGTCGTTTTCGACCGGCTGGCGGCTCGCCGGCCGTCGACGTTCGAGTACTGGCTCCACGCGCTCAACGAGATGGCCGTCACCAATCAGCACGACGTCGAAGTCCGCGCCGGCGACGTCGTCTGCCCGATCGACTTCCTCGCGCCGGAGGGGCTCACGTTCTCCCAGACGGACCAGTACGACCCCAACCCGCGCCCGCGGATCAAGCTCCGCGAGTGGCACCTGACGGCGACCACGCCGGCGAAGTCGAAGGCGATCGAGTTCGTCACGATCATGCGCCCGCATCGCGCAGGCGAGAAGGTGCCCGACGAGGCGAGACTCCAGCGCGTCGACGGCGGCTACGTGCTCACGGCCGCGCTCTCGGACGGCCGCGTCGTGGCCCTTCTGCCCACCGACGATTCGGCCACGCTCGCCGCCGAGGGGCTGGAGGCGCCGGGCAAGATCGTCGTCGAGCGGAGGCGTCTGGACGGCTCGGTGGTTCAAACGGTTCGATTGGAGGAGTGATTCAGATCGATCTTTGGTTTAGCCGCCGACGGCACGTCGGCGATATCGGACATCACCATGCAGCTCGGAATCCACCTAGGCACGTTCCCTCGCCCGACGCTCGAAGCGGCGCTCGACGCCGTCGAGTCGCACGGGCTCGCCTGCGTGCACTTCAACTTCAAGTCGGTCGGCCGGGAGTCGATGCCCGGGCGAATCGACGAGGCGCCGTGCACGCGGATCGCGCGGCAAATCGCGGCCCGGGGGCTCTCGATGGGCACCGTGTCGGGCACGTTCAACATGATCCATCCCGACCCCGCCCGGCGGCAAGATGGGCTTCGGCGCCTGGGCGTGCTGGCCGCGGCCGCCCGATGGTTGGGCACGTCGATCATCACCCTCTCGACCGGCACGCGTGACCCGGACGACATGTGGCGGCGACATCCCGACAACGACACGCCGGAAGCCTGGCGCGATCTGGTCGAGTCGATGACGACCGTCGTCGAGATCGCCGAGGAGCACGCCGTGACCATGGCCTTCGAGCCGGAGGTGTCGAACGTCGTCGATTCGGCCGCGAAGGCCGCGCGCTTGTTGGACGAGATCGGCTCGCCGCGGCTGAAGATCGTCATGGACGGGGCCAACCTGTTCCACGCGGGCGAGCT
Organism: uncultured Planctomycetaceae bacterium; assembly: GCA_964505295.1. Taxonomy (GTDB): domain Bacteria; phylum Planctomycetota; class Planctomycetia; order Pirellulales; family Thermoguttaceae; genus DATKZH01. The sequence continues at coordinate 4,567 of CAZDHR010000336.1, read as the reverse complement.
GGCCCGAATGCACGAGGTCCTCGACGAAGCGTTCGAGCTGCTGGGCCCGCACATCGTCCTCGGCCACGCCAAGGACCTCGACCGGGACGGCGAGGCGGGCCAGATCCCGGCGGGGCAGGGCCTGCTCGACTACGACCACTACCTCGCCCTGTTCCAAAAGGCCGGCTTCCGCGGCCCCTTGATCCTCCACGGTCTGGGCGAGGCCGACGTGCCCGGCTGCGTGTCGATGTTGCGCGACAAGCTGAGCCGGCTCGGCTCCGGATAGGCATTGCAGGCACTCACACCGACACCGGCTCGCGGTGCCGAAGCTCTTGCCAGAGCTGCTTCAAGGGGGCGACGCGCTTGCGCGGCACGCTTTCCCGGGCGTAGGCGACACGGCAGTAGAGGTCGGCGAGCCGGCGCACGTCCTGAGCGAGCGCGTGGACGCGGGTGCCGAGATCCTGGGCGAACTCGTGGGGTGTTTGATCGGGTCCGCGGGCCCAGCCGTGCTCCCGGGCCCAGGCCTCGAGCGCCGCGAAGGTGTAGCGGACCAGCTCGTCCGGCGAACAGCGGTCGGCCGTGCCCGAGGCGAAGGGATCGGGAAAAGCGGCGAACGGCCGGTGCGTCGGCCCCTGGGGGCCTTCGCCCGAGTCCTCCGCCTGATCGGCCGCGCCGGCTCGCCCGCCGAACAGTCGCTGCCAGAACTCGCGCCACCCTTGGAGAAAGTCGCGGAACGCTCTGAGCAAATCGGCTCGCGAGCGCCAGAGCCAATAGCCGACGACGAGCAGAATGACGCCGTAGAAGATCCATTTCAGCAGCGTGCCGAACGAGGACGCCGCGCTCGACGTGAGCGCCGCGGGGTCGAACCACGGTCGCCCGTCGCCCTGGTCGGCCGTGCCGCCGTCCTCCGCGGTTTCGGAGTCGGGCTCTTCGGCCTCGTCGCCGCCGCGATCCCTTTCACGCCAGCCCCCTCGACTCGACGATTCCGACTCCGACTCACGTGGCTCGTCGGCCTTTGGCGAACGCGAACGGCGGCCGTCGCTTCCCGACTCGGCCTTTTTCGAGTCAGGCCGCGAACGTCCTCCCGGCTCGTTTTCGGGTGATCTCGATTCTGGTTTCGCGTCTCGGCCTTGGTCCTCGCGTGCCGAGCGTTCACCCTGGCGGTCGCCTTCCGGCCCGGATCGCGAGTCACGTTCGCCCTTCTCGGACGACGAGCACGAGCCCTCCTGCCCAGTCTTGGAATCGGCACTCGAACGGCTCTTTTCGCCCGGTGAATCGGGGCTCGACGAGCCCTGTTCGCCTTGGGATTGCGAGCCGGCCCCCTGCGGCTGCGATTCGGACCTCGATTGCGAGTCACCGCGACCTTCTTCCGATCCGGCGGAGGAACTCCCCTCTTGGCCTTGCGAGCCCTGATCGGAACCACCCTGTTCGCCTTCTTTGCCCGCGGCGGCACCCTTCTGGTCCGACTCGGCTCCGCCCGGCGAGGCACGCTCGTCTCCCGCGCCCTCCGACCCGGAAGGTATGTCCTGATCGTCTTCTCGGGTGCCGACACGCGGGCCGCCCTGGTCCTCCTCGGCCGGGTCGCTTTTCATCATGGCGTGTCGCGACGATCCCAGGCGAGACGAGCCGACGTGGAAGGGTAGCTCGGCGACGTCCAGTTCGGCCCCGGGGCGCGGCAGGAGCAGCGCGAAGAAGAGGAGCGCGACGATCAGCACGCAGCCGATCGCGATCCAGAGGCCGGCCATCGACGCGGGCATCTCGATGCGTCGCTGACGCAGGTAACGGCGAAGCCCCAGGAAGCTGGTCGCAAGCAGCAGTCCCAGCCCGCTGGCCACGTACACCAGCAGGAGTAGAAAGGCGTATCCGCGGCTCTCGGCGTCGTCTTTGGGGATGAACAACTGCCCGATTCCGAAGAGCGGCAGGGCCGCCAGCGAGAAATAGACGACCCAGACCCCCGGGGCGTGCGGGCGCCGCTGCCGCCGAACGAACCGCTCCCACCAACTCCCGGGCGCTTGGCGTGGGTCTTCCGCCTCCGTCGCCGGGGACGTGACCCCCTCCGGTTCCTCCGGCGTCTCGGGCTTTTCGGGTTTGTCGGGGTCGGGCGGGCCGGTCTGGGCCGCCTTCTCGTCGAGCCCGATCGTCTGCATCAGGCCCTCGCCCGAGGCGTCTTCGTTCTCGTCGATCAGGGTGCAGTCCCAGGTCAGCTTATGGGCGCACCACCAGATGAGCCCGATCAACAGCAGGCTGCCGATCCAACCGAGGTCGGTGAACTTGTTGATCGCCAGGAGGGTCACCACGGCCAGGGGGGCGGCGAACGCGTTGGCCCGCTCTTTGCCCTCTTCGATCGCGATCCGCCCGATCAACACGGCGGCCATCACGAACATGGCGAAGATGAAGTGGAGCCGCTGGCCGTATTGGCCCTCATAGACGACGAGGATCAGGAAGTAGATCAGGCTGCCGACCAGCGTCATGATCAGCACGGGGCTGATGGCGATGCCAAGGTAGTCGCCCAGGGTCTTGTCGAGTCGGCGGGCCATCGGAGCACGTAGTCCCGGCAGAGCGAGAGGTGTACGGCGTCACAAGTGTATTCTACCGGTATTTGCCGAGGATTTGCAGCCGGTAGCGTGGTGGATCTCCGGCTGACACGCGGCGTCCCCGCGGCAAGGGGCGTGAATGCCCGTCGAGACCCAGGTTCCTCCACAAGGGGGAAGGCCCCCGCGGCGCTTACGCCGCACTTGACGGATCGCGCACTACTACTGAAGCTCTTCCACCAGTCGGTCGGCGTCGTAGATCTCGCGCAGCGATTCGAGGATGATGCTGGAATGGACGGAGACGGCCCGGGCAGTCGTGTCGGAGTAGTAGTAGCGGCTGGTGAGCGACTGGATGTTGCCGTCGAAAATCACGCCGACCAGTTCCGCGTTGCGATTGATCACCGGGCTGCCCGAGTTGCCGCCGATGATGTCGGCGGTGCAGACGAAGTTGAACGGCGTTTCCCGGTTCAGCCGGTCTTTGCGAGCGTGCCACCGGGGCGGCAGCTTCCACGGGTCCTTTGCGCCGTGCTTGTCCTCGTGCCCGAACGCGCCTTCCACGGTGGTCCAGGGCGGGATGGCCCGGCCGCCGTCGACGTAGCCCTTCACCGGACCGAAAGCCAGCCGGAGCGTGAACGTCGCGTCGGGATAGGTCCCCGTCCCCTTGACCGCGTACACGGCGCTGGTGATTTGAGAGTAAGCCTGGCGTTCGAGCTCGTTGAGTTCATCCTGGAGCTTGCGCACTCTTCGCGCCTCGGGCTCCATCAGCCTGGCCAACTGGATCACCCGATCGGTGGAAGCGTCGATGGCCGCCTGGCCGCCTTCGGCAAGGCGTCGGCGAACGGCGACCTCGGCCAGCTTGGTTCCGCCGAGCAGCTCGGCCGCCCGGGTTTGCGGGCCCTTGCCGTCGAGCACCTTCTCGACCAGCGGATGGTCGCCGCCGCGCCGTTCGACGAACAGGCTGAGCGAATCGGCCAGCTTCGCTTGTTCCAGGTCGGGGTGAATCGGGGCCGGCGAGAAGAGCTGCTGCTCCAACGACGCGCGGGCCGACTCGCGGTACTCGCGAAGCCGCTCGGAGTTCGGCTTCTGGTCCTCCGCCGCCATGAAGACCAAGGTTTCGGCGATTCGGTAGTGCCGCCCGGCGAAGCTCGGCGTCTGTCCCAGCAGGTCGCCGCGTCGGGCCTGCACGTCCTCGATGGTCTTCCAGGCGTCCGCGTACTTCTTCAAGTCCGGGTCGCTTGCCACCCTCGCTCGCAGGGCCGTCTCCTCCGCCTCCTTCTGGGCGAAGAACGACGGGTCCTGCAATCCTTGGATCATGCCCGTGTAGGCTTTTCTGGCGTTTTGCGTGCCGAACAAGTCATCGCGCACGCGGCGCTCCTGCTCTTCGCCGTCCAGCTCGAACTGCTGATAGAGGATCTCGCGCCGGCGGAGGAAGTTGAGGACGAACGGCACGTAACGGTCGCGCTGGTACTTCAACGCCGCCGTGGTGAAGATTCGTTCCGTGCGCCCGGGATTGCCGGAGACGAACACCAGCTCGCCGTCGGCCGCGCCCTTCTGCGAGACCTTGAGGAAATGCTCGATCTTGGCCGGCTTGTCGTCCTCGTACACGCGGAACAGGCAAACGTCGAGGCAGTATCGCGGATACTCGAAATTGTCGGCATCGCCGCCGAAGAACGCGATCGCCGACTCCGGGGCCCAGACCAGGCGGACGTCGGTGTACTTCTTGTATCGATAGAGGTGATATCGGGCGCCGCCGTAGAGCGTGACGACGTCGCTGCGCAGCCCCGTCCGGTCGAGCGATTCCTTCTCGATCTGGGACATCACGGCCCGCCGCGCGGCGAACGCCTCCGCCGCGGACGTTCCCGGCTTCACCGCCGCGCTTACGCGCTCGGTGACGTCTTCGACCGCCACGAGCTGGTTCAGCTCCAGGTCCGGGGCCTTGATCTCCTCGGCCGGCGTCTTCGCGTAGAAGCCGTCGCGATAGTAGTTGTGCTCGGGCGTCGAGACCTTGTGCAGCGTGTCGGCACCGACGTGGTGATTGGTGAGCACCAGGCCCGTGC